>DATNHL010000099.1:0-3731 GCA_035604995.1 Occallatibacter sp.
TCTCGTGGTCCAATTCTGACCTCTTCCGCTCAGCGTCGCAGACCTGAAGAGCAGGCCGGCGCTACGAGTGCTGCACATGTCTTGTAGTCAGACTACTATAATCGGCTTGGCGGAAGTGAGTCAAACCGGCGCTAATGACTCAGTTCCCCGTGGCACGGGCATCCTGCCCGTGGACGGTCACGGCCAAGATGGCCGTGCCACATCAAATTGAGTCGCCGCTGAACCGGCAGGAGTCAGCATTCAAATCTCAAGCGACCTCGCCCTTCAACATAAACCCGCACACTCTTAAGCCGGCCTTGGTCAACGTGGCGCGTGAGGCGACGTTGCGGATGCCACAGCGGGCGGCCGGAACCCTGCCGGCGAGATAGCACTCTCGCTTAACCTCCTGCAGCAGGAAACTTCCAATTCCGCGCCGGCGGCAGTCCTCGCGAACTTCCATGTACAAATCTGCAAACGGCGGGTTGTAGTGGAGTAGGAAACCGCCGCTGGCGACGACCACTCCTTTCAACTCCACCACGTAATCCCCTACCGGCTCGGAGGTGTGTCCAAAGATATGATCTCCAGCTCGCGAGCGGCGGACGATTGCGCCCGGCACACTCAACTTAGTAACCGAATGATCCTCGAATAACACTACGTCGGCGCTCGCAGAGGTTGAGAACTCGTAGAGCATGGAAAAGAGCAGCAGGTCGTTGCTTTGGCACTCGATCAACCCCGCACTTGAGGCCAGAAGTAGCTGCCGGAACAGCTCGCTGGCCCTCCTCCTGAACGGCGGAACGACAAAGAACTCGAATACCGTGTCCCGATCGTCGCGTTCCTGGCCTTTGATGGAGCCATAGCCGGCCGTCAGATCATCGATGGTCAAAAGATACGAGTCGGTCCAGCCGCGCTCGTGGCAGGCGTTGTATCGAATCTGGAAATTCGTTTCCTGGAGATACAGGGCACGAAGCGACTGGATGTTTTCAAGTTCGGTCTTGCAAGCGATTGCTCTCATTTGGATTCTACCGTGCTGCGGGCGGGACGCCCGCGCCGCAGCGCCGCGCTACCCGCCGCTGACCGAGGGCACGATCATGATCTCAGCGCCGGGCGGTAGGGGAGTGGCGAGCCCGCCGGTGTACCGCACGTCTTCTTTTCCCACGAAGATATTGATGTGTTGGCGGACGAGACCTTGCTCCGTGACGACGCGGTCTTGAATTCCCGGACAGGCGGCCCAGAGCGCCCGCAAGGCCTCGGAAAGTGTGGCTGGGGCCCCTGTGACTTCCACCTGGCTGCGGCCATTGGCAAAGGAGCGCAGCGGGCCCGGGATGTGAAAAGTAACTGACATGTTTTTATCGGGACTTCCGATGGCCAGCGGCTTTGCCGCCCCGACTTGCGGAAAGGCTTCGCCTTTCCGGTGAGGGCCTCAAATCTTGCTCTGAGGTTGAGGCTGCGCCTCAACCGGCGAGGCGCAGCCTCGCCAAAACCTGATGATTCAATCGGCGCAGTCCCGGAAAGGCAGAGCCTTTCCGCAAGACAGGGCGGCAGAGCCGCGCGGTTCAAGCAAGTGCCTCGAGCGCATCTCCGGACCTGAAGGTCGGCGCTACGGCCTCTTCTTCTTGTTGGCTCGGCGGCTGGCGCGAGGCTCAACCCGCTTCGGTCTCCTGCTGGTCCGCGGCTCACCGATCACGGCGGCTTTCACGCAGACCACGGCCGGCAGACCTTCCATAATCCGGCTCCAATTCTTTCCTTCGTCGTCGGAGCCATACAGGTGTCCGCTGCGGGTGCCGAAGTACAGGCCATGCGGGTCGAGTGTATCGGCAGCCATCGCGTCGCGCAGCACGGTTTCATACGCTCGCTTCTGAGGCAGGCCGCGCATCAGCGGCTCCCACGAAGCGCCAGCGTTGCGGGTTCGGTAGATGCGCAGCCGCCCATCGATTGCGCACCGGAACTCGTCGGACTCGACGGGCTGGATATACACGCAGTCGGGATTGTGGGGGTGCATCACCATCGCGAAGCCAAAGTCCGAAGGCACGCCATTGGCGACGTCCTTCCAGCTTTGGGCGCCGTCATCGGAGCGGTACAAGCCCCAATGGTTCTGGAGGAAGAAGCGCTCGGGGCGAGCCGGGTGCACCGCCACCTTGTGCACGCACTGGCCAAACTCCGGAAACTTGTCGGGTTGATTCACCATGCGAATACCGCGGTTCGCGGCGCGCCAGGTGCGCCCGCCATCCTCCGTCGTATAGACCCCGCCGGATGAAATGGCGACCAGCATCCGGTTGACGTCCGCGGGGTGCAGCAAAATGGTGTGCAGGCTGAGCCCGCCGTTTCCCGGGACCCAGCGCGGGCGATGCGGGTGATTAAACAAGCCACAGTTCAACGACCAGGTTTCACCTCCGTCGGTTGACTTGAAGAGCGCCGCGGGCTCCACGCCGCAGTACAGGACGTTTGGCTGGTCGGGCTGCCCAAGGCAGATTTGCCAGATATTCTTTAGCGTGGCGCCTGACTCCGCGGGGAATTTGATCTGAGCCTCGAGCGGGTTGGTCCAAACCCTGCCGAAATCGTCGCTGGAGCGGAGATAGGTTCCCCAATAGCTGCACGTCGAGGCCCACAGGCGGCGCCGGCCAGCGCGGCTGTCGTAGGCCAGCGAGTAGATGGCTTGTCCGTGAAAATACGGCCCGGCCACCTCCCAGCGAGCGCGGCTCGAATTCGACCGCAGCAGAAATGCTCCTTTGATGGTGCCCACCAGCAGCAGAACGTCGCCGTCCTTGACGCGCAAGTGGCGGATGCCGCGGTGCAGCGTGGTCAGCGGACCTCTCTGCTCGCTCGGGCGGGCAGGCGCAACGACGGAGGCGGACTGCAAAGCCTCGAGCGCCGCTTGAACCTCCGCGGCCTGCTGATATCTCTGCCCCGGCTCCTTGGCCAGGCAGCGCTGGATGACAGCCGCGAGGCCAGGGGGAATGTGTTCGGGGAGCAGCGCCGGCTGCTGGTGCAGAACCGCAGAGACGACCTCGAGGCTGGTGCCACCCGGGAATGGCAACTTTCCACACGAAGCTTCGTAGAGCACCACCCCCAACGCCCACAAATCGCTGCGGGAGTCCCCTGCCTCGCCGCGCAGAACTTCGGGCGCCATGTAAGACAACGTGCCGGAGATGGTTCCGGTCCCTTCAATCGGCGCAGTCTGGGTTAGCTGATCGACCACCGGTTTGGGTAAGCGGCGCGCCAAGCCGAAGTCAAAGACTTTGACCGAGCCCTCCGGAGTCACAACGATGTTGGCGCTCTTCAGGTCGCGATGGACGATGTTGCGGCCATGGGCGTGCCCGAGAGCACGGGCGATCTGGACGCCGTAACGCAAGATGGATTCGACCGCCAAACCCGTGCCGGCAATCAGCGCACTCAAGGTTTGGCCCTCGATCAACTCCATCACCATGTAGGTTTCGCCGCCGAACTCGCCTACTTCGTGGATGGTGCAGATGTTGGGGTGGCTGAGTGCAGAGGCGGAGCGGGCTTCGCGCAGAAGTTGCTGCCGTGAAGACTCTTCCACCGGCGTGCCTTGGCGCAACACCTTCAAAGCGACGTCCCGCTCCAGGACCTCGTCATGGGCACGATAGACTACACCCATGCCTCCCTGGCCAACCTTCGAGACGATGCGGTAGTGGCCCAGCAGTTCGCCGATCACCATTCCTCCTGGGGCTTCACGCGGGTGAGCCCTCGGGCGCGAAGGCGCTGAACACGGCGCCCTGCGGATCGGCCAGGAT
>DATNHL010000100.1:0-4069 GCA_035604995.1 Occallatibacter sp.
GCGCCCCTTACCGACTATCATCCGGTGATGTCCGTTCCCGGCAGATGCGGAGTCCCGAAGCGGAGTTCCCTGATGCGAGACTGGCTGGTTGCCTTCCTGATGGTCGTGCCCTGCGCTCTCAGCGCGCAGATCGTTCGGGTGCCTTTCGACCAGTGCATCTACCGGCTGGGAGACAATTCGGCGTGGGCCGCGGCAGATGTTGACCCGAGTGGCTGGAAGCCCTACACCGAGTACAGCGAGACCGGCGACGCGTACGTAATGTGGGTCCGGTGCCGAATCACCGTTGATACCAGTGGAATGCAACAACCGGCGTTGGGTGTCGGTTCCGACGGTCCTGGACAGCACGAGGTCTTTGTGGATGGCGAGCCGGTCAACGCATCCGGCACCTACCGGATTTACCCCATATCGCCGGGCCCGGTTCAAGCCACGCATACCGTCGCCGTGCGCGTCGTTCAAAAACAGATCGCACCGGGCCTCACGCCGGGCCTTCCCGTGTATCTAGCTTTCGGCGATGGACCGTACATGCAGACGCTCGCTGAGGCCGGACGCGGCGACGCAGTCAGAGCGGCCGTTCCTGCCTATTCCAGCTTTCTGGTGATTGGCGCGTCGGGACTCTTCCTGCTTGGGCTCTACCTCTTCGACCGCTCACAAAAGGCAGCATTCTGGCTCGGCCTCTACTGCTCAGCTGTGTGCATCACACGGCTGAACCTGATGGGTCATTCCCTGTTCTACAGGACCTATCCCGATTTCCTCCAAGCCTTGTTCTTTGGTCTCTCGATGTTTGAGTCGTGGGCGCTGGTTCGCGTCAGTTTTGCTTTGGCGCAGCGGAGAGTTCCGTCCATCTACTGGGTGGTCTTTGCCGCGTGGGTGTTCATATTCGTTGGATCGGTTTTGCCGGTCTTCCTCCCGGCGCAAATGGCTCTGCCGTTTTCGCTGTTTGTGCAGGTCACGGGATTCAAGCCCATCTGGTGCATCTGGACCTTCGCGTGCACGGCTCCATTTGTTGCGTTCTGGCCGTGGACCCGGCTAAACGTGCGGCTGCGCATCGTGGCAGCGCTTTGCGCGATCTGGGCGGTCATCGAGGGCTGGTTCCAGTTCCAGCAAGTCGTTTTGAATCGCGAAACATGGTCCAACCAGGTGCAGAACTGGATGTCGCTGGCCATCGCCGCATTGGTGATCGCTCTTTTGGGCTACATCTTCCATGAGCAGAGACTTGCGGCGGACGAGCGCGCCGAGCTGCGCGGCGAGCTTACGGCGGCACGCCAGGTGCAGCATCTACTGGTTCCGGACAAGATGCAGGTGGCGCCCGGCATCACGGTCAGTTCGGCTTTTCTGCCGGCGCACGAGGTGGGCGGAGACTTTTATTTGTGCCGCGCACTCGCAAACGGGGCACAGCGCGTGCTGCTCGGCGACGTAAGCGGCAAAGGGGTTGCCGCGGCGCTGACTTCGGCGCTGCTGCTGGGCGCGGCCGATCGCTGCGACGATCTGCGACCGGCGGCGGTGCTTAAAGAGCTGAACGCGGCCCTCCACAACAGCGGCATCGAAGGCTTTACCACCTGCCTCTGCGCCGATCTTTCGTCCACTGGCGTCCTGCTGATTGCGAACGCCGGCCAATTGCCGCCCTATCGCAACGGCGCGGAGATCGAAATTCCCTGTGGTCTGCCTCTCGGGGTGGATGCGGCGGCGGAGTACTTTGAAACGTCAATCCAGCTTGCGCCAGGCGACAGGCTCACGTTCATCTCCGATGGGGTGACGGAGGCGCGGAATGCCGCAGGCGAGCTCTTCGGCTTTGAACGCACCCGCCAGCTTAGTTCTCGCGCGGCCCAGCAGATCGCCGATGCGGCGGTCGAGTTCGGGCAGCAGGACGACATTACGGTGCTGACGCTGTCGCTGGCGGCGCGCGCCGTACCCGCATAATTCTCGCCACCTCCGCCGCCGCTCACCGCCTGATACACTGTCCCCGCAAGGAGTTCCAAGCACGACCATGGTCGAGCTGCTACCTTCCATCCTCTCCGCGGATTTTGCCCATCTGGCCGATGAGATTGCCGCGGCCGAGCGCGGCGGAGGCACGACCATCCACGTGGACATCATGGACGGGCACTTTGTGCCCAACATGACCATCGGCCCGCCCGTGGTCGCGAGCATCCGGAAAGTCACCCGCCTGCCGCTCGACTGCCACCTGATGATCGATAACCCCAACGATTACATCGCTGGGTTCGCCGAGGCGGGCGCAAATTGGGTCAGCGTGCACTACGAGACATGCCCCCACTTGCACCGCTCGCTCGAGCTGATCCTGCACCACGGCATGAAACCGGGCGTGGTGCTCAATCCGGCTACCCGTGTCGAACTGATCATCGATATCCTGCCCATGGTTCATCATGTGCTCATCATGAGCGTGAATCCCGGCTTTGGCGGGCAGGAGTTCATCCCCTTTTCCCTCGACAAGATCCGGCGCCTGACCGAGATCCGGAGCGAGCTCGGCCTGGACTTCAGGATCGAGGTGGACGGCGGCGTGGCTCACGACACCGTGGCCGCAATCGTCCAAGCCGGAGCGGAGCTGCTGGTGGCCGGGAACGCCGTCTTCGGCGGCGGGCAGCCGGAACAAGATGCTCGCGCACTGCTGGCCGCGGCCCGCGAGGCCGCCGACCGGATGACGACGAGCACAGCACGGGCCGAAAAGAGTAGAATTCACTAGATCGATTCCAGAGTTAACGAGGCCTTTTCCGGATGGTGCAAGGCGGCATTTACTTCCACCCCACAGACGAAAAGACGTCTGCGGGGGCCCCGGATGGGAAAATGCCACTCATGGGTTGTGGCTTCGAGGTGCGGCAACTCTGGAATCGCTGTGAAAAGCGCATGCAAGCCGCGGATGGCCAGCCCCAGGGCCTTACTCCAGAAGAGGTGGTATGAACCGGTTGTTTCTTAAGATCGTTACGGTGGCACTTGTCGCGTTGTTTCTGGGCGGGGCTTCAGCAGATGCCAGAACCAAAAAGAAGGAAAAGAAGGCCTACGACCTGAACGCCAACCCGCTTGCCGGCGTGCAATCGAGGCAGCCGGACAAGGAGCTTTACGACAAGGCGATGGTGGCCATGAAGAAAGGCCGCTATGACGTGGCCCGCCTCGATCTGCAGACGCTGCTGAATACCTATCCCGAGTCGGAATACCGGATGCGCGCCAAGCTGTCGGTGGGCGACACGTGGTTCAAGGAAGGCGGCTCCGCGGCCCTGACACAGGCAGAGGCCGAGTACGAGGACTTCATCACCTTCTTCCCCAATGCTCCCGAGGCAGCCGAAGCGAAGATGAAGGTGGCTGACATCTATTACCAGCAGATGGAAAAGCCGGACCGCGACTTTAACAACGCTCAGCAGTCCGAGAGGGAATACCGGGAGATGATCAACATGTTCCCGGATTCGAGCCTCGTCCCACGCGCCAAGCAGCGCCTGCGCGACGTGCAGGAGGTTCTGGCCGAGCGCGAGTTCCAGATAGGCAGCTACTACGAGAGCCGCGAAGACTTTACCGCGGCCATTGCCCGGCTTGAGACCGTGGCCGATACGTATCCTCTGTACTCGAAGAGCGACCAGGTGTTGATCGGCATTGGCGACGCCTACGCCGGTGAAGCGCGCAACGTCGAACTGACGCCGAACCTGCCCGGGGCGATTAAAGAGCGGCTACGTACGATGTATCAAGACAAGGCCGCCGAGGCCTACGACAAGGTGATCACGCGCTATCCGATGGCGCCGCACGTGGAGGATGCCCGCGATCGCCTCGTCGCCATGAACCGGCCCATTCCCGAGCCTACGCAGGCGGCCATTGCGGAAAGCGACGCCGAGGAACGCAGCCGCCAGCCGTTGCACTTTACCGACAGCGTGCTGGGGCTCATCAAGCGCGGACCCACCGTGGTTGAGGCTGTGCATGTGGGCGAACCCTCAATCGACGATCCCAAGCGCACGCTCGCGCCGCAAGTGACCAACGAAAACAGGACGATGTTCCAGGACGCGGTGAACCAGGGCAGGCCGCCAGCGCCCGCCCCGCCCGTGACTCCCACCGGCCCCAACGAGCCGCCGCGGAG
>DATNHL010000101.1:0-15329 GCA_035604995.1 Occallatibacter sp.
CGGGCCAGCAGCAGTTCGCGCCGCCCGGCCATCTCCTGCGCCGCCGCCGCGCGGAACATCTGGTCGACGCTCCCCGGCCGCGCCTGGGCAATCGATTCAACCTCTGGCTGCGCCATGGCGACGAACAGCAGAACGTGCCGCCGCAGCAGTTGCACCGCGCCGTCGATCACCTCCGGCCGCATGGCGGTCTCAGCCAGGTCGGTCACCCACAGGATCAGGGACCGGCGCGGCTGCAGGCGGTTCAGCGTGGCCGTGGCTCGCAGGTGGTCGGCCTCGCCAGCCTCGGCCCGGACCTGCGCGAGCGACTCGATCAACTGACGAAGGTGGGCAGCGCCGCGGCCCGGCAGAAGCCGCTGCTGGATGCTCTGGCCATAAGCCAGCAGGCCCACCCGGTCGCCGGAAAACAGCGCCAGTTGGGCCAGCGCCACGGCCGTGGTGCAGGCGTAGTCGAGCTTGGAGTGCGGGCTGGGGCTTGGCGCCCCGCCGGGGTTTTTGACGAGCGCCGAGGCAATCCGCACCCGCGAACGCATCAGCCGCCCGCAGTCGAGCACGACCCATACCGCCTGGCTGCGTTCGGACTGGTACTGCCGGGTGATAAGGCCGCCGCGCCGCGCCGTGGCCGTCCAGCAGACGTCGCGCAGGTCGTCGCCCTCGCGGTACTCGCGCAGGCTCTCGAAATCCCGCCCCAGCCCCCGCAGCCGCGCCTGCCGCAGTTGCAGGTCGATCTGCCGGCTGCGGGCCAGAAAGATCTGCTGCTCCTCGCCGGTGCGCAGCGCCGGGTACACGCGCACCGGCTGGGTGAGCGGGGCGCGGGCCCAGCGCTCGGCCAGACCCAGCCCCGAGCGGTAGCGCAGGTAGAGCCAGCCCGTCTCCCAGTCGCCGCGCTCCTGCGGCTCCACCTGGTAACGCAGCTTTGCCGGGACGCGCGGGAAGGCGGTGAGCCGATGCGTGGCCGGTTGCGCGATCAGCGCCGCCGGCAGGTCGTCCACCAGTCGGCACTCTACGATCAGGTTGCCGTGGTTCTCCAGGGCCAGCTCAATCTCGGTCTCCGAATCGAGTGCGGGCGCGTTCGACCAGACGCGGGTGGCCGCGAGGTCGCGCGGGGCGGGCAGGCGCAGGCCGTCCAAAAAGGCAAACAAAAGCACAAGAAAGTCCCAGGCCAGCATGGAGTAAGCCAGCCGCGGCTCCCAGAACCCCGGAACCAGCCCCAGAAAGCCGAATGTGAGCAGCGCAATGCTGCGCCCCGTCAGGCCAAATGCCCAGCGGCCGCGCGGCTCAAAGGCTGCGCGGATGGGGACGGGATGGAGGGAGGGGGCGAACATTCCTATTCAGTCCTTCATTTCTATGGGTGATCTGGTAACTCGGCAATTTCGTCTACGCCGGACTCGAGTTCGAATCCAGGCAGCTGTAGCATTTCGTTCCCGGCAATGCCTTGAAGATCGCCCTGAAGGGATGCAATGCTCGTAAGTACGCGCTCGATTCGTTTCTCTTGCCGCTTCCACCGCGTGAGTGTGGCGCGTTTTTCAGCCATAAGTTCATCATTAAGTTCACGAAATGGAAGCGCAATTCCCTCCACAGTCGCACGGAATTCCGGCCCAATCATGTAGTCGTATAGCCTTTCTTTTTTTGTTTCTCGACCCAAGGCCCCTTGTCTTGCTTCAGCTGTCGAAATGATGCCTTGTCGAAGGGCTATCCCTAACACCACCGCATGGGTCGGAGTAGAACACCACACTCCGTCGTGGATTCCAAATGCGCTGATACCTTTCGGCAAGACTTCGCTCACGATGGTTGCTATTTCAGCCTTGGCGTCAGCGGCATCCTGCTTTGCTTTCGTTGTCCATTCACCGCCCCAGGTCTGCGCTCGCTTCGTTTCCCAAAACATTGTCCCAACCGGCCTGCCCATCTCTCCAAGCACACGCTGAAGAATATCGCCGCCCCGGACTCCTGTCTTAACCGGCTCGATTGTGTCTTGGGGGAACATTCTCCTCAACGTGCTCTCAAAGTCGATCTCTAAGACATCTCCTTGCAATTGCTGGGAGCCCTGCGTCGCTTTACGCTGAGCTTCCTCTAGCTTGAGCTGCATATCGGAAATCGTCTTGTCCTTCTCGGCGAGCTTTAGTCTTGCCGCGTCGTCGGCATCCTTGCTGGCTTGCTCATGGATCGCCTTCCGTTGCTCGTCGACCTTTCGAGCAACTTCAAGTTCAAGATCCTTAGCCCTTTGATCAACGGCATTTTTCTCATTTCTGAGCTGGAGCTCCGCTGTCTGAGCCGTTGTCAGCTTTTCTTGAAGTTCCTTAGCCTTCGCTCGCTCTGCCTCAAGTTCTGGTGAGAGCTCTTGCAGTATGTTCTTGCGCTCCGCTGCTGCAATCTGTTGCCGTTCTGCGGCAATCGCCTTGTTGACCTGTGTTTGTACTGAGGCTTCCTTTTCGGCAAGTTCTCTTTCTTTTGCCGCCAGTGTGGTCTCAAGGTTCTTTGCCTTGGCCACTTTCAGGTCTGCCTCTTCAGTAGCCTTCCTGATAGCCTCGCCTGATTCTGCTTTGATCTGGGAAATCATCGGGCCAGCGAGCGTCTCATCGAGCCGAATGACTTCGCCGCACTTTGGGCAACTGATTTCTAAGTCCAGTGGCACTGTATTACTCTCCTTTTTGGCGATTCTAGCCGAAGAATCTATTCCGCTTTCATTGCCTCGGCACCGGCACAGCCGCAACCACGTCCGTAAGGACGCGATCCGCGTCGAAGCCCTCCAGCTCGGCTTCCGGCTTGAGCATCACGCGATGCCGCAGCACCGGCAGCACAGCCCGCTTCACGTCGTCGGGAACCAGGTAGTCGCGGCCGTCGAAGGCCGCCGCAGCCTGGGCCACGCGCATCAGGCTCAAGGCGGCGCGGGGGCTCGCGCCCAGCAGCAGCGTGGGCCACTCGCGCGTCCGCCGTGTGAGCGAGAGGATGTACGTGTAAAGCTCCGGCTCGATGCGGATGGACCGCACCTCAGCTCGCGAAGCAGCCAGCAGGTCGGCGGGAATCGGCGCCAGATTTGCGTCTTCCAGCAATCCCGCGCCCGATCCCGCGTGGTGGAGCTCCAGAATCTGCATCTCCTCCCGCTCCGAGGGGTAGACCACGCGAATCTTCAGTAAAAACCGGTCCAGCTGGGCTTCGGGCAACGGATAGGTCCCCTCAAAATCCACCGGGTTCTGCGTCGCGAAGACCGTGAACCAGGCGGGCAGCGCCCTCCGCACGCCGTCCGAGGTCACCTGCCGCTCTTCCATACATTCGAGCAGCGCGGCCTGGGTTCGTGGCGGCATGCGGTTGATCTCGTCCACCAGCAGCAGGTCCGTGAACACGGGCCCGGCGTGGAAGGTAAACGTATCCGACCCCGGCCGCAGAATGGTCGTCCCCAGAATGTCCGCCGGCATCAGGTCGGGCGTAGCCTGCACCCGCTGGAAGCCCAGTCCCAGCAGCCGCCCCAGCGCCTTGACGATCAGCGTCTTGGCAATCCCCGGCACTCCTTCCAGCAGCGCATGCCCCTGGCAGAGCACGGCGATCAGCACCTCTTCCACCACCTCCGACTGGCCGGCAATCACCCGCCCCATCTCCCGGCGCGCGTTGGCCATCAGCTGGTTGGTTGCGCTCAGCCCGGTACCCTCTGGGTGCGCCTCCTGCGCTAAGTTCTCACTCACGTTTTGACTGGTTTCCTCGCTCATGAAGCCCTTTCCTGCTTATTGGAATGAATGTTTTTGGATATTGCCATGGCCGCGCCCGGTTTTGCGGCGGCTCTCAACCGTTCTTCGTGCCCGTGCAGCTTCTGGATCAGCTTGAGCGCCTCGCGCGGAGTAACAGTCTCGCCCCACGCCGCCTCTTCGCAGGCCTTCAGATCCTCTTCCAGACCCTCTTCCGTCTGCGGGTACCGTCGCCGCAGCACCGCAGTCAGCTCGGCCGCGTTCATTTGCTTCCCCCTCAGCCCGTCCGCCGCGGCGAACCGCAAAACATGGCGGCGAAAGCGCTCAAGCGCGATGGCCACGGCGGTCGAAGCTGCGCCGGCGCTGCGGTAGAGCGAGCCCAGCGCCTCAAGAAATTCGATGGGCGTGGTGCGCATCGCGGCGGGCAGTTCGCGCACCGGCCCAGTCCGCCGGCTGAAGCTCAGAACCACAAGGAGCCCCAGCACGGCCAGGCCGATCCACAGCATATTCCATGCCGGCCCCGAGGCATAGCTCCACGTCGACCGTATCTCCCCGTGCAGCGACTCGTCCCAATAGAAGTGGTGCCCCTCGCGTGGCCCCACCGAGTTCAGCAGCAGGTCAAGATCGTGCGCCCGCGCCAGCGAGCCGTTTTCGAGAGGCGTCGAGCTGTCCCACCACACCGCGTGTCCCTTGCCCCAGTCGTACTCCACCACCGCCGGCTCCCCGGCGCAGTTATAGTCCACGCGGTGCGCGGGGTTGCCCGCCTTCCACGTGGCCTCCGAAACCATCCACACCTCGCCCGAGCCGGCCAGCGGATCCAGGCCCTCGGGCTCCAGCTTGCAGGCAGCAAAGTTGAATGTTTGCGGCGTGTCGCTGGCCTCGCCGGGCAGGATGAACGCCCCCCAGTAGCCGGTAGCGAGCACCCGCCCGCCGCGCTCCAGAATCTGCCGCACCGCCTTCAGGTTGGCCGGCTCCCGCGTCAGCGGCTCGGCAAAGATCACCACCATGTCCGGCCCGGCGGTGGCAGCCAGCTCGCTGAGCGGTCGTTCCCACCGGTCAATTTGGTAACCGGACCGCAGCAGCGTTTCATACGCCGCTCGCGCCCCATGCTGGCCCGAAAGATAAGTCGAGGGCAGGGGATTGCTGTTGCTGTTCGCGCCGGGCAGCAGAAAACCGATCGCCACCGACAGCACCACCGCGATCCCCACGCACCACAGCAGCAGCAGCCGGTCCTTTTGGTCGAGCGAAGAAAGAAACCACGAAGGCAGCCCGAATCCGGCTTTTCCTTTGTTGAGCCGCAGCAGAATCCAAACGGTGATCACCGCCGAAATCAGCGTAAGAATCGGCCAGAAATGCCAGGCGCTGAGCGCGGACAGAGGTCTCATTCCGTTGCGCCTCCCCCGGCCCTGGCCGTCGTCCCGCTCGAACCCTGAATCAGCGCCGAGGCAATCTGCTCCACCCGCCGATAGTCGCTCTCGGCCGCCGCGCGTCCCCCGTACCACACACGCTCAAAGCTGCCGGTAAGCGTCGCCAGCCCCGGGCGCCGCGGGTCTTCCGGGGCCACCAGCGCCAGGTATTCGCGCGGCGTCCGCGCCCGGTCGGCCGGCCACAGGCGTTTGGACTCGAGCCGCGAAATCGCCGCCCAATAAAGGAAATGAATGGCCTCGCGCCACAGCCCTGCCGCGGCGGCGCGGCGCGCATCCTCCAGCCACAGCTGCCAAGGAATGGCGGAAGCCGCGCCCGTGGCCGGCCCTTGGTCCTCTGGAACCAGCCGGATGCGCCACCTGCGCTCCAGTTGCAGCAGCCCCCACACCAGCCCCACGCACACCGCCAGAATGAATCCCCACACCAGCGCGCGGCCCAGCCAGGGCGAGCGGGCGCTGAGTCTCACCGCGTTCTCCAGCAGCCGGTTTAGCCAGTTGCCCACCTTCTCGAGCGCCGAGTTCTTCGGCGTGGTCTCTTCGAGATCCCGATACTCGCGGCCTTGCAGCACCTGCTTCATCACCGCGCGTTCCTGCTCATGGTCAACGGCAGCCACGGCCGCGCCGTCAGCCTGCGCCCTGTCCCGGGCCAGCCGCGCCTCGGCGCTCTTCAGCAGTTCCGTGGTGGTGGGCGGCGCCGGGCGCACGTTCTGCCACGCGTGTGCGTCCTCCCCCGAAGCCGCGGGCTTGGCCGCAGGCGCCGGAGCGTCCTTGTCCTGGGCCTTCGAAAGCAGCACGCGCAGCCAGCCGTAGCGCACCAGCCGGCGCTCAGCCCCCTGCGCCTGCGTCAGCGGAACCTCGTCGTCCGGCCCCACCTCCGCCGGGTCGCACGTCTTCATGTCCCGCGCCCTGGCGCACTCTTCAACCAGCGTGGCCAGCGTGCGCAGGTGCGCGCGATAGTCGTCGAGCGTTGAATCGCGCGGCTGGCTCGCCTGCGGAACGCCCGGAGCCACGACGACTTGCGCGGCGGCGCGCGCCTGCGCCATGGCCAGCGCGGCAGCCACAGCAACGCACGCCCATCCCGTCCGCCTCCTCAAGCCCGACCCTCCTCGGCAGCGTCATTCGTCGTCGGCCCGTCGCCGGCAGGCAAGGTTGCAGTCGCATTCAGTCCAGCAGCGTCCATCATCCTCTCGATGTCAAACCCTTCCTTGCGTATGCGCTGATCATAGTAGAAGAGGGTGAGGGCGATGGGATAGATGGGACCGAACAGGGCGGAAAGGAGAGTATTCATTGCCTGGCTAACGATCGGGTAAAGGGTGTAAAAGACCCACCTCGAATGTGCCGAGCGGGCGATCCAGACAATAGCCAGACGAAGGACCCACTGGAACGAGGGGACAAGAACCCACGACGCAATCGTCACGGCAATCCAAGCAAGCGCAATGCGCAGTCGGCTCTTGCGTGTCAGTCCCCAACTGCGGCGCAGGGCGCGGAAGCCCTTCAGGGCTTCCATGGCAGCGGACGGAATTGCGAGCGAGAGTGAGGACCCAATCCAAAGGAATGCCGCATAGCCTGCGATGAGCGGCAGGACAATCATCCATAGAGATTCGAGTCCGGTTCCGGTGTCTATGTGGAGCGCATCGGTCAGCGTGATCTCGCCAAAGAGGACAGCAATCGTAAGGATCTCCGACAGGATCAGTCCGGCTGCGATGTTGAGCGTTGATAGCCAGAGATAGCTCCGCCAACGTGTCGCGAAGAACCGCAGGCCCTGACGCGCCCCGATTTCCTCATCGAGGACGATGCCGGAAACAAGTTTGAGGATGACCGGAAACAACAGCATCAAGAAGAAACTGAAGAAGTGATAGTAGCCAAGGGAGAAGACCAGCCTCGTCATCAACAGTCCGGGTGGCCAGCTATTCCCGCGGATCGCCGATGAGTAGAGATGAAACCAGAAGGTGTCCGCCGTCTGAATGCCCTGCACAATAAGCGCCGGCACAGCGGCGATAGCGAAGAAGACGAGAAAGCGGTCGCGGTAAATCTGAAACGTCCGGTCGAGGATTTCGCCCAGGTTCATGGGGCGCAAACTTTCTGTCATGCACTTTCTCCGGTGTTCGAGTCAGTCGAGTGAAGTTTTCCGCGGCTTTGTCCGGCGGAGCAGACCGGGGACTCAACTCTCCGCGGCGATTGCGGTCGGAACAGGCGTGGGCGGCGGGCCGTCCTTGCGCAGGCGCTGGTCGCGGTAGAAGACGGCGAAGGAGATGGAATAAGCGGCCATCAGCAACACGCTCCACAGCAACACCACGACCAGCGCGCAGACGCCGAGCAGGCCCACCGCGAAGTAGCCCAGCGGCGTCATGTCGTGGAGGTTCCCGGCTCCCGCAAGAGAGCCGATGGCAAACACAAAAAGCCCCACGGCGTACATCACCATCACGAAGGCGTAACTGATGGCGTAAATGATGAGGAGCATGAGAAAGATGCGTCCCTTCGCTCCCTGCGTCAGCACGCCGCTCCGCTTGATCGCCTGCATCGCGGTCAGCCCCTCCTGCACGCATGCCGGAAAGGCCAGCGAGAGACGCAGGCTCATGATGACGGCGTAGACCACGGCGCCAAGGTAAAAGAGAATTGCCAGCGGGAGCAGGAAGAACAGTGCGGCGGGGCTGGGATTTCCCCTCTGAATCAGGCCCAGCATCATCCCTCCCACGGCCACGGCGAATACCAGCACGAAGATGGGGATGGCGATGATGAGGCTGCGCAGCACC
This sequence comes from Occallatibacter sp., assembly GCA_035604995.1. Taxonomy (GTDB): domain Bacteria; phylum Acidobacteriota; class Terriglobia; order Terriglobales; family Acidobacteriaceae; genus Telmatobacter. Next base: position 7,852 of record DATNHL010000101.1, read on the forward strand.
ATCAGCCACACATAGCGGCCTGCCTTGCTCCAGGCGTGGCGCAGTGCCTCGCGGGCCGTAACCGTGCGTCCTCCATCGGCTGCGAGCGCGGCGTAGCTTGAAGCCGAATAGTAGACCCCGTAAGCCAGCAGCAACACCGGAACGCCCAGCACAACCAGCGGGACGACGATCCGCAAAATCGTCGCGGCATTCGGCTGCGCCGGCGGATGCTGAAAGACGCCCTCGGCAAACAGCGCGCCGAACAGCACGCCCTCGAAAACGACCACTGCGCCGATGGGAAGCAGGCCAATGCCCACGAACGGCTTCCAGTGGGACCGGATCAAGCGAAAGACGCGGTCGAGAATCTGCCCAAAGCTCATCGGAAACACGGGGCCGAAGGCCGAAGCTCCCGGCGCGGGCGGGTAAGGCGGAGTGGGAAAGTTTGAATCGCTCATGCTGGTTCTCCCAAAGCGGGTGCGGTTGATTCAGTGGGTGGTTCAGGATGGTCCGGAGGGTTCGCTTCCTGCGCGGGCGCGGACGCGGTTTCAACGGGCCCGTCCGCAAAGGCAGCGGGCGGCTCGGCCCCTTCAGCCAGGGGCTGCGGCGGCACCACCAGCCCTGCGCGCAGCATCAACCACTCGATGTCGAACCCCTCCTGGCGGATGCGCTGATCGTAGTAGAAGAGGATGAGCGCAATGCCGTAAACCGGCCGCGTCAGCGCCTGCACCGCAAAGGACGAGCCGTAAATGACGAAGATCGACAGCAGGCCCATCATCTGCTCATGCTCCGGGCTGTTGGCGCCCGGCAGCAAGGCCAAAAGGAAGATCAGTGGCAGCACGATGGCCATCGCTAGCAGCCAGTTCAGCGCCGTGCCCAGCAGGTAAAGCAGCAGGATGCGGCCCTTGCTTCCCAGGGTGAGCGTCGCGCTGCGCTTGACAGCGTCCCAGGCGCCGATCTGCTCCACCACGCAGACCGGAAAGGCAAGCGACAGGCGCAGCGCCATCCAGAAGCCGTACGTGACCAGTCCGGCGATGACCAGCAGCCCGGCGAGGACCAGGAATCCGCCGCCGCCTGCACTCTGCGTCAACGGCACAAGCACCGCCGAGACCAGCGTGAGCATGAACCAGGCGGCAAAGGGAACCACCCAGATAACCACGATCTCGAAGGCGAATAGCCCGGTGTAGCTCCAGCCCCGCCGCCAGACCGCCTTGTAGGAGTCGCGGATGCTGACGGCCTGACCCATGAAGATGCGGGCCGCGGCGTGGCTCATGGCCGCCATGGCCAGCGCTGTCACCGCCAGCAGGGTGGGCAGCACCACCAGAAACAGGCCAAGTCCGAATGTAACCCCGAGGAGCCCGACAAGAGCCGGAGAGGCAGCGCCGCCGGCGATCGGTCCCAGGCGCAGAAGGCCGACAAACGCAATCGCCGCAAACGCCACCAGCGCAGCGGTGGGAACGACGGCGATGCCCAGGAAGACGAGAAAACGCGCGCGGTAGATCTGCGCGGTCCGGTCCAGGATCTCGCTCAGGCTCGAAGGGTGCAGAGGCTCATCCATGCGGGCTTTCCGGCGCGGTTCCCTCAGCGCCCGGCGGGAGCTCGTCAGCCTGCACTGTAGCGGCCCCCGCGGCTCTCTCGGCCTGCTGCATCTGCCCAGGCTCGACGGATTCACGCTCAGGCCAGGGCAGTGGAGCAACGGTCTGAGTCTCGACAGGAGCCGCGGGCGGCGTCATCCCGGCGGCCTCCATCATCCACTCGATGTCGTAGCCCTCCTTGCGGATGCGCTGGTCGTAGTAGAAGAGCGTCAGCCCCGTCGCATACATGGGCCCGATGAAGCTGTTGGTGAAGAACCCCACGATCTGCTGCGCAATCTGCAGCCACATCGGCACTTCGGCATGACGCTTGACCGCCGCGAACGCGGCCACGATGAAGAACACCTGCGTAATGATCACCAGCCCGATTTGAATGGCGGAGATAAGCAGGCCGAGAACGAAGATGCGCCCCCTTGATCCCTTGCTCAGTTCCACGCTGCGGCGCAGGGCCTTGCGGGCCTTCAGGTCTTCCACCACCGAGGCGGGAACGGCCAGCGAATAGCGCAGCGCCATCACGATTGCATACACCAGCGCACCGGCGGCAAGGAAAACAAATCCCAGCGTCACCAGGCCCAGCACGACCGCGGCCTGGGGGTCGGCGTTGGCGGCGCCCGCCGCGAACATCCCTTTCGGACGCGCGTAAGCAAGCAGAAAGACAAAATACGCAGTGAACAGGACGACAAACGGAATGTAGATGACAAACGCGGCGATGGTCATCAGCCACAGGTAGCGGCCCAGACGCGGCAGGATGCTGGCGTACGCTCCGCGGATGGTGGCCGGCTGATCCAGGTTCACCCAAGCCACGGCGCGGTTGTTGGCGGCCACCGCCGCTCCCGCGCCGATGAAGATCAGAGGCACAATAATGATCAGGAAGACCAGCGTGACCCACGGCAGTTGCGCCGTCATGTGCAGGTGGACCAGCAGTTGCTGCATCCCGATCTGCACCAGATTGAGCACCAGCATCACTCCGGAGTAGACCGCGGCAATGCCCGCGAACAGCACAAAATTGTTGCGGTAAAGCTGCGCGGTGCGGTCGAGAATTTCGCCAAGGCTCATCGGCCGAAGGTTGGTTTGCATTCCGGGCTCCTCTTCATTTGCTTCGAAACGCTTGGCCGGATACTAGCACAGCTTCAAAGCTATCGCTGTGCGCAAGTTACCTCGGAGTTAGCCCATATTAATCAACAAATAAACCTGCCCGCGGCCATGCGGTAAACTGGTCTCCCGCGCGATGAACGAGTCAGTCACCTCGGTGAACGGTCTGGCAAAAGCCTGCGCTCGCTCCGCCGATGCTGCGGAATGGGAAGAGTTTGTGCGCCGTTCGCTGCCCCTGGCCTCGCTGGTCGCGCTCCGTGTCAGCCGCATGTGGGTCAGCGATCCCTCCCCGGCCACCGTGGACGATATTGTGCAGGAAGTCTTCCTCAAGCTGTGCGAACAGGAGCGCCGCATTCTGCGCGATTTCGAGCCGCGCGGAGAGGATTCTTTCCTCGGCCTCCTGCGCATCGTCGCGGCCTCCGTGGCAAACGATTACTTTCGCCGCCTCTACTCCACCAAGCGGGGTGGCAAAGTGGTAACCATGGCTCTCATCGATGAGGAAGCGCAGGTGCCTCTGGGTGCGGCGCGCCCGGCGGCGCGCATCGAGCATTCCGCCCTGCTCGCCCAGTTGGACGAGAAGCTCCGCTCCGCTCCCGAGTTGATCGGCGAGCGCGACCGGGCCCTCTTCTGGCTCTATTACCTGCAGGGCTATACGGCCGAGGAGATCGCGCGCCTCCCCGCCTCCGGCCTCACGGCCAAGGGCGTCGAAAGTGCCCTCCGCCGGGTCACGCTGTGGCTGCGCGGCGAGATCGGGCACAGGAAACCGGGAGAAACGCTTGACTCCAGTTGAATCCGCAAACGGTTTATCAAAAGGAATTCTTCCCGCAACCCCGTTAAGCAGAGTGCAGACATGAATAGTGATTCCAACCCGGGCCCCGTTTCAGATAATCCTCAAAGCCATTTTGAGGATGGATTAGCCGGCGCATTCGAGGAGTTGATCCAGGGCGGATCGTTCCGCGCCGGCGCTCCACCCTCCGGCCCCGCAAATGGAGACACCGGAGAATTGGGCGCCACTATGCCGAACGCGGCGGCAGCCCTTTGTCCGGAGCCGGCCGAGTGGGCCCTGCTGCTTGGCAGCGATCCAGGTCCTGCCGAAACGACTAAAGTCCAGGCTTTGCTGGCCCACGCGGCAGTCTGCGGCATGTGCGCCCAGCGGCTCCGTGCCGTGTCCGCCGACGTATCGCCTGAGGAGAGCGCCCTCCTCGCCGGTCTTGTCTGCGCATCGCCCCAGGGCCAGCGCGCCCTGGCCGCCGAGCTGGCCCGCACCCCGCGCCAATCTGCGCGCCGGCAGGCCGCGCGCCTCTACCTCTGGACCGGCGCAGGCCTGGCTGCTTCGCTGCTCATCGCCATCGGGCTCTTCTCCTGGTGGCGCCTGGCCAACAACCCCGAGCGCCTGCTCGCCGAGGCCTACACGCAAGCGCGCATCTTCGACCTGCGCATGCCCGGCGCCGGCTTTGCCGAGGTCAAGCCCGAAATCCATCTCCGCGGCGGCTCCACCGGCCGCGAATCCGCCCGCCTCCTCGAGGCGCGGGCCCGCATCGAGCGTCAGCTCGAGAATGCCCCCGACGATGCCCACTGGCTCCAGCTCGAAGCCCGCGCCGACATTCTTGAAGAAAAGTTCGATCCCGCCATTGATATTCTCGACCGCCTCGTGGCCGCCGGCCCGGTCACCTCGAGCCTGCTGCTCGACGATGCCTCCGCCTACTTCCAGCGCGGCACGGCGACCGGCAGCGAAGACGACCGCAACACCGCGCTCGAATCTCTGCGCCGCGCCGACGAGCTGGCCCCAGGCGACCCCGTCGTCCTCTTCAATGAAGCGGTGGCCATGGAAGACCGCGGCCAGGTGATGAACGCTGTGGAGACCTGGAACCGCTATCTGCGCTTCGAGCGCGATCCCCGCTGGCTGGCCGAGGGCCGCCGCCGTCTCGAGGCCCTCGAGCAGAAGCTGAACCAGTTGAAGTCGCATCAGAGCCGCCTGGAGCAGCACTTGGCCACGCCCCAGGCCATGCGCACGCTCGCCCGGAACTCCGCCGCGCTGGCCGCCATCGACGAGGAGCTCTCCACCACCCTCCTGCCCCGCCTCACCGACGCAGCTTTTCCGCTTACAATCGACCGTTCCCGCGGATCGCCCTGCCCCGACGAGTGCCAGGCCGCGCGCACCCTGCTCTCCGCCCTCGCCGATTCGCTCGAACTCAACCATCAGGATCCCTGGCTCACCCGCTTTCTTCCCCCTTCCCAAATCCTTTCCGATTCCTCCTCCGATCCGCAGTTTTCCCAAGCCGCCCACGCGCTGGCGCAGGCCACTGAGGCCTACGCTCACGGCGATTATCTGGCCTCCGCTGAGAACGCGCAGCAGGCCGGCAAACAGTTTAACGCCCTGAACAACCCGGCCGGCGAAGCGCTGGCCGCCGTCGAGCGGGCCGATGCGCTGCAGGCCGCGGCCAACTACGCGGGCTGCTATCAGGCGGCGCACGCGGAGCTTGGCCGCAATCCCGAGTTTCCCTGGATCAGTGCCGAGGACCAGGCGTTCGATGCCTACTGCGACCCGGCCCCCGGCTCCGACGCCGAAGACAACCCCGGCTTTGTTCGCGCCGAGAATCTTGCCCACCTGAGCCGCTACGGTCTCATCGAACTCCGCGTCAGGAACATGCGCGGCGGCGCTGCCGTGGACGCGGGCAATGTCGAGGCCGCTTGGCGCGACTACCTGGCCAACCTGCGCCGGTTCTACCAGGGCGACTACTCCGCCCTCCGGCTTTCCGGCACGCTCAGCGGCCTGGAGCAAGTGGAGCAGTCCACCCCCCGCACGCGCCTGGCGCTGCTGCTCCAGCGTGAGGCCCTGGGAACCCTGGAACTGACCCCCAACCGGCAACTGATTCCCACTGCGCGGCTTAACCTCGCCGCCGCCGCCATTCGCGCCGGGTCCATTCCCGAGGCGGAAGAGGCCATGCGCCAGGCCGAGCGCGAGCTGGCCGCCAATGGCGGTGGGCGCTCCGTCCACTCCATTCTGGCCGAGGTCGAGACCGCCATGGCCAATGTTTACCTTGACCGCGGAGACCTGACCAAAGCGAGCGAAATACTGGACTCGGCTTACAGTCACATGGCCGGCGAGCGCACCGGGATTTATCTGCGCAACTATGCCGTCGCCCGCGGGCAGTTGGCCCTGGAGCAGGGCCATCCGGAGGCCGCCGAGCCGCTCCTTCGCGATGCGCTGCTGGCGCAGGAGCAGGCCACCGGCGCCGGTACCGCGGAGAGCATCGTCCAGGCCCAGCAGAATCGCGGCCTCTATGCGATTCTGGCCGCGGTGTGGCTGGCCCAGGGCCGCTCCGGCGAGCAGATTCTCGCGCTCTGGGAGCGCTACCGCCTGCGCATTCTCGGCATTCCCGTCGCCGCCTGCGCGGGCCAGGCGCTGGACTGCCTTGAGCCGCAGGTGGCCGGTGCACTTGGGCGCCCCGGCTTGGAGCATTTCCTTGGGCAAGTGGTCCTGCCCGACCGGCTCCTCCTCTACCAGGTCACGGCCCAGGGCGTTCACTGGACACGGGTCCCCGTCCACAGCGAAGAGGTGCTTGCGGCTGCCGAGTCGCTCGAGCGCGCCGTCGACTCGCCCGCCACCCCCATGATCGCCGTCGATCGCGCTGCCCGCCGCGTGGGACAGCTGCTCCTCGACCCGCTCCAGCCGGGCTGGCTCCCCCCTTCCACCGCGCAACCCACCCGTCTCACCCTCGAGCCCGATCCGCTGCTCGGCAATCTCCCCTGGCCCTCGGTCGCCACAGCCGCTGGCAACCTCGGCCTGGCAACCGGCCTCGAAGAGTCCCCATCCATTCTGCTCACTCCCCCCTCGGCCCCCGTCCGGCCCTCCCAGGGCAAATCGCCCGGCAAAGCCCTGGTCGTCGGCGCATCCGTTGCTTCCGGCGAGAGCCAGATCCTGCCGGAAGTGCTGCGGGAAGCCCGCGCGGTCGCTCGCTTCGACTCGAGCTCCACGCTGCTCGTGGGCGAACAGGCCACCGAGGCCCGCGTAGCCGCGCAGTTGGCCACCGCGGCGGCCATCCATTTTGCCGGCCACGCGGCAAAACAGGACGGCACGACCCGCCTGCTGCTTGCCCCCGCCCGGCCCGCTTCCGCCCTCGCCGGCTCCGCCCCACCGGCAGCCCCACCCGCCGGCGGGACCGCCGGCAAATCCCCAGCCGGCCCCCTCCCCGACACGCCCTGGCTCGACAGCGCCCTCCTGCGCCGCCATCCCCCCCGCGCCGCCCGCCTGGCCGTCTTTTCCGCCTGTTCCAGCGGCAAAAAGGAGCAGGGCTGGAACCATGGAATGGACGACATTGTCGCCACGCTGGCCTCGCTGGGCGTACCCGACGTAGTCGCCACCCGCTGGCAAATCGACTCCGGCGCCGCCGTCCCCATGATGGACGCCTTCTATGCTGCACTCGCCCGCGGCCTCACCGTTCCCCAGGCCCTTACCGCCGCCCGCCAGCAAATGGTCCGCGACCCCCGCTACCGTCACCCCTACTACTGGGCCGCCTGGTACGCCTCCGGAGCAGGCCAATCCGACCTCAGCCCCATCTTCCACAGCGGCAGCTAGTACTTGAGTTCCAGATCGTAGATTTCGGAGGGAGCCAGGCGACTCGCAGGCCGAGGAAGAGTCAATCCGGAGGGAGGCGGGGGTTTCAACCCTGCATAAAGCCGGCAGAATGAGCGGGGCGTTACAGGCTGCGGAAAACGCATCCGGAGGGGCAAGAAGTGTCAGGGCACGACTTTAGTCGTGCCGCAAGTGGCTGAAAATAAACGAGGGCTTTAGCCCCTGCGGTACGCTTTTCGGGA
>DATNHL010000102.1:0-9266 GCA_035604995.1 Occallatibacter sp.
TCGAGAAGCCGTCGAGCAGTACCGTGCGGTCCTGCATGCCTGGCACGGACATGATCGAGAACGGCTGGCCTGCAAACTGCAGCCGGCTGTAGATTTCGTCTGAGAGCACCAGGATGTTCCGGTCGCCGATTGCTTTGGCCACCTGCTCTATGTCCCCGCGCTGCAAAACGCCGCCGGTGGGGTTCTGCGGGGAATTCAGAATGATCAGCTTGGTCCGATCGGTGATCAGCGACGCCATCTCGTCGACATCCATGGCGAAATCGCGCTCCTCGCGCAACGGGATGGGCACGGCCTTGCCGCCGACGTAGTTGATCATCGACTCGTAAATAGGGAAACCGGGATTGGGACAGATGACTTCATCCCCTTGCTCGATCAGCGCCAGCATGGTGAAGAATATGATCGGCTTCCCCCCGGGCACCACAACCACTTCATCCGGGGAGACCTCGACTCCGCGGGTCCGGCTGACGTAGGCGGCAATGGCCTGGCGCAGTTCGGGCAGTCCGGCGGAGGGACCGTAGTGCGTCCACCCCTTGTGCAGCGCGTCGACGGCCGCTTCCACCACGTTGGCAGGCGTATCGAAATCCGGCTCCCCGATCTCCAGATGGATGATGCTCTTGCCCTTTCCCTCAAGCGCCCGCGCCCTAATCAGGACCTCAAAGGCAGTCTCGGTGCCCAGCCGCGACATGCGGCGGGCCAGCAGTAGTTCGTGCTGCACGCATGGTGCAATCATGACTCACGCTCCTGTGCATCGCCAAAATCAGTCATGGAATGAAACTGCAATCTCCAATGCTCCGATCAGGCTTGAAACCGCCGAGAATTATACGAATGCCGAGGAATGCCGGCAGTGATGGGGAACACCGTGAGCTGGCGCCGTAATTGGGCGGCGGACTCCGTTGCGGGCAAGAACGCCTGGGTGAACGGTGTTGTCCCCCGTGAGCCCTCGCCTCGACCCGATTTGTCCTCGCTCTCGCACATGGAAGACTCAGGACGGCCAGGGAGGCAGATCAGCGCGGACAACTGGAAATGAGAAAGCAGTGGCGAGTCTTCTACGCGGAGGTTAACGGGCAGCGGAGGGCGCGGGTGATCAGGAAGGTCTTGGAGATCGAACTGGGGAGCGGAGTTGGCGTGGTTCGCGGAGTCGCCAAGACCGCCGTCACACGCCGTCCACCGCACTTCACTTTTGCTGCGCAGCGCCCTCGACATTATACAACTGAAACTCGCGGATGGCGGCGGCATCGGTGCTGGAGAGGACGTTGAGTCGGACTTTGGATCCAGTGACGGCGGGGAAGGTGTCGATCTTCTTGTGGCCGATGGCCTGGGCGGAGGCGACAGACTTCCAGGCGGTTCCGGTCCAGACGTCGATGGAGTACTTCTGGATGTGCTGATTGTCGTTGAGCCATTCCATGGTGAGGGCGCGGTTGAAGGTGACGGGCGCGGGAAAGCTGACTTCGAGCGTGGCGTGGTGCGAGCCTGGGGGCGCGCTCCAGAAAGTGTCGGGATTGCCGTCGAGGGCGGCGGAGACTTCAGCAGTGGCAGGGGCGTGCGCGAGGGCGAGGTTGTGGGCGGCACGTGCGCGCAGGGCCTGGCCGAACTCTTCCAGGCGGGCGACGTCGCTGTCTGGCAGGAGGCCGCGGCGGTCGGGAGCGAGGCCGAGCATCAGCTGCGCGCCGTGGCCAACGGTCTGGTCGTAGGTCGTGAGGAGTTCGTTCAGGCTCTTGAGAGAGGCTTCGTCGTTGGGATGCCAGAACCAATGCTGATTGCGCAGGGGAGTGTCGGCTTCGACGGGACGCCAGCGGAGATAGCCGTGGCGGTCGATGACGTTCCAGTTTTCGTACTGGACGAAACCGCTCTCATTGCCGACCCAGCGGGCATCGCCGTATTCAAAGAGGCCGGTGTCGGCGAAGACGATGGTGTTGGGCTGATAAGTGCGCAGTGTTTCAATGATCTTGGGGAAGTTATACATGTGGCCGGCGCTGCCTGCGCCGTCGAGCCAGAATTCTACTAAGTCTCCATAACTTGAAGATAACTCAGATAACTCTGCCTGGTAATAGTCGTCATAGGCGGAGGAGTCTTTGTACTTCGGCTCGTGACGGTCCCATGGGGAGAGATAGACGCCGAACTTGAGGCCGTATTTGCGCGCGGCGCGGGCCACGTCGCCGACGACGTCGCCCTTGCCGTTTTTCCAGGGGCTGGACTTGATGCTGTAGGTGGTTTGTTCGGTGGGCCAGAGGCAGAAGCCGTCGTGATGCTTGGCGACCAGCACCACGTATTTCGCGCCGGAGTCGCGGATGGCCTTCATCCATTGGTCCGGATCGAAGCTGGTGGGGTTGAAGACAGCGGGGTCGGCGGTGCCGTCGCCCCATTCGCGGTCGAGGAAGGTGTTGGTGGAGAAATGGATGATGACGCCGAATTCGAGATCCTGCCAGGCAGTTTGCTGCGGTGAGGGCTTGACGTCAGAGAAGTTTTGCGCGGAAGCGAGGGAAGTGATGACGAAGAGGGCGAGGGCTGTGAGGCGGGTGTTCATCGGGTTAGTTCCTTCCTGTAACGGTAAGACGAAAAGCAACCGCAGGTCCTTCGACTCCCTCCGCTTCGCTTCGGTCGCTCAGGATGACAAGCTCCTTTTGATCATGTAGAGCGGGATTGAACGTGCCATGTTTCATTGGTGGCGGGGAAGGAACTTCCAGATATCGGGGTCTTCTTCGCCGAGAACCCAGGAGCAGAAGCCTTGAATGCCACTCTTTTGCACTAACTCGTAGCGGTCCTTAAAGGTGTGCAGATCGGTGAAGAAGATCCACTCGCGCATCTGGTCGCGGTAGAACCAGAAATACGCGCTGTGATCGAATTCGTCCCACTGAATCTTGCCGTCCCAGGCCACAGCGAGTTGCAGGGCGTTGGGCGTGCCGATGTATTCGGCGGTCGGGTTGGGTTTTTCTTCGCCAGTGGTTGGGTCCTTGGTGGGCGCGCCGGTGTACCAATGGTAGCCGTAGAGAGGAATGCCGAGGGACAGCTTCTCTTTGGGGACGGTCTTGAGGGCGTAGTCGAGATTGTCGTTTGTCCACTGCCAGCCGGCGACGGGGCCGGGCATGGTCCAGCGGGTCTGCTGGTCGTAGGTCATAAGGCAGACGAGGTCGACATACTTGGCGATGGAGGCGATGTCGTAGGCGCCGCGCCAGTCGGTGTAGATCCACTTGGCGAAGGCGCCTGCGCCAGGATAGCCGGGAGCGTTGGGCACGGTGGCGATGGTCAATTGCAGGCCGGTCTTGTGCAACGCTTCGGCGGAGGTTTTGACGAGCGCGGTCAACAGGTCGCGGTCGGTCCAGTCGATGCTTTCAAAATCGAACTGAAAGCCGGTGTAGCCATGCAGCTTGCACTCGCGGATCATGGCCTCGTTCATGACGGCCTGGGCTGCGGGATTGCCAGCGAGCGCGTGGAAGCCCTTCTTGTTGAAGAGGGCGAGGATGGGCATGACCGGGACTTTGTCGTCGCTTGCCCGCTTGATCACGGTTGGGTCGGGAGCGCCGGTGACCAGGCCATTCTCGTCGACCTGGTACCAGGTTGGGACGAGCAGATCGACTTGCGTGGAGTGGGCCAGGAAGGAGCGGATCGAGTCAGGATTGCTGGTGAGATAAAAGAGCGCGACCGGCTCCGCCCGCAGGCTGGGGGCGGACGCGAGAAGGAATACGAGGGGAAGAAGGAATCGCTTCATAATGCTCCTGTCGAGTAACTCGTAGCGTGACCATGTAGAGCAGTACGTACCCAGGTCTCAAAAGCGAGACCTGGGGCACCTCAGTGGTGCACAATCACGCGGTCACGATGCCAGTTCGTCATGCTGTGGCTTTGCCTTCAAAGTGAGCTTCAATTTCTTCCAGGGTCTTGCCTTTGGTTTCCGGCAGGAAGAAGACGATGGTGACGATGTAGACAACGGTGAATGCGGAGAAGAGGAAGAACATGGAGGAGTAGCCGTACTTGCTCACGAATGGCAGGAAGATGCCGGCGAGGATGGTGGAGACGAGCTGATTGACGACCAGGGCGATGCTCATGCCGTTGGAGCGGATGCGGGTGGGCATCAACTCCGACAAGGCAAGCCAGACGCAGACGCCGGGACCCATGGCGTAAAAGCCCATGAAGAGATAGAGGCCGAGGGCGACGAGCCAGCCGTGGTGCGCGTCGGGGATCTGGCCGACGATGGCTTTCTGGATTTTGAGCGGCGCGGTCTGGGCGGCGTCGAGGTTGGCGAAGGGATTCTTGAAGAAGGATTCGACCTTGTTGGCGGGCAGGCAACTTTCGCGGGTGATCTGGATGGGCGCGGCGGCGGGATCGTCGGAGCGGACAAAGCTGGTGGCGGCGGTGTAGTCGCCGTAGGAGTAGATGATGGCCAGCGAGGCGCGATTGCTTTCGATCTGCCTGCCGGCATCGCCAGCGGCGGCGAGCAGGCGGCTGGCCTCGGCCTGGTCGAAGTGGAGGGTGAGCTGCTGATCGGCGCCGACCATGGATTGAACCTGGGGGCCAGCGTTGAAGCTGAGCTTCTCCGTGCGCAGGAAGAGGATGCCGACGCTGACCAACGAGACGATAATGCCACCCGTGCCGACGATGAAGAGGAAGCGACGGCCCTTGCGATCGACGAGCGTCATGCCGACGACGGTCATGGCGAAGTTGACAAAGGTGAGGAGAACGTAGCCCCAGTGGGCATAGAGATCGGAGAGGCCGCTCTGGAGCAGAATGCCGACGTTGTATCCGATGACGGAGTTGACGCCGGTGGCGGTGTTGCAGGAGAGGATGACGAGCGCGAGCACGAACGGGATGACGTACTTGCGCTGCAGCAGCGACTCGCGCACGCGCTTGCCGGAGGGGAGGTTCTTCGGGGCCAGGCTGGCGGTCTCTTCCATCTCTCGCAACTCGAGGCTGGCCTGCTCGGCGGAGCGGGAGCGAAGCAGGGCGGCGTAGGCTTTTTCTTTCTTGCCGCGGCGGAAGAGCCAGCGCGGCGACTCGCCGACCATTGTGGCTCCCAGCACGAAGAGAAGGCCCGGGGGCAGGGAGACCCAGAAGATTCCCCGCCAGGCGTGATCTTTGAAGTCAAACAGCGCCTGGGCGCCGGCGGTTTGGGCGACCGCCTGCACGCGATAGCTGAAGTAGATGCCCACGAGCGCGGCAGCGAAGATGCCCAGGGTGAGGAGCCACTGGAAGATGCCGGTGCCCTTGCCGCGGCTGGAGGCGGAGAGGCACTCAGCGAGGTAGAGCGGGACGACGACGCCGATGAGTCCGCCGCTCATGCCCTGCAGGAGACGGCCGAAGAAGAGCGGGCCGTAGCCCTGCGAGAGGGCGATGACGGGGATGCTGAGGACGAAGGTGAAGCCGCTGAGGATCATGAGGGGCTTGCGGCCCATCCAGTCGGCGAGCAGGCCGGCGAAGAGGGTGGAAAAGACGGTGCCGAGCAGCACAGCGGCGACGATGACGGAGAGCTGCGCGGGGGTCAAATGCGAGGTGGCTTGGAGGTAGGGAAGCGCACCGCCGATGATGCCCACGTCAACGCCGTAGAGCAAGCCGCCGAGACCGGCAACCAGGAGAAGAAAGCGGGCGTAACGGCTCTTGGCGGCGGAGTCGGCGGAGGGGGCTGCGGGGTTCGTGGCGGTCATCGGTTTTGGTTACCCTTTTCTGATTCCAGCGCTGGTTCAATTACGATTGCGATCAGTATGCAGTGATTAAATTCGAGTGAAATGATCAATGTGATGATTTGCGGGTGCGCAAGCTGCGACATTGACCCCTCGTCTGCTGACTTGTTAGCTGAGTATTTGCCCCTGCGGCGGCGGGCCACTCAGGGCTTGGACGAGGTCGCGATGGCCTCATACGGCCAGCACCTGCACTCCGTTGGCCCGGAAGCCGGCCAGGGCTTCAGCGCTGATGCCGGAGTCGGTGATGAGGATGTCGATGTCGGCGACGGGGCAGATGAGCGCCGGGCTGATCATGGCGATCTTGCTGGAGTCGGCGAGCACGATGACCTGCTTGGCCTGGCGGACCATGGCGCGAAAGACGGCGGCTTCGTCCGGCTCGATGAGGGTGGCGCCGCGCTGCACATCGACCCCGCAGGCGCCGATGAAGGCCTTGTCGAGAAAGACGCCGCTGAGCATCTCCATGGCGGTGGGGCCGGTGAGCGAGAAAGCGCCGGCCCAGCGCATGGTGCCGCCGGTGAGCGTTACGTTGAGGGCGGCTTGGGTGTTGAGTTCCATGCCGATGTTGACGGCGTTGGTGATAACGTGGATCCCGCTGCGATGACGGATGCACCGCGCAGCCTGGGTGGTGGTGGTTCCGGCGGTGAAGCCCACGGTCTCATGCTCGCGGATCAGCTCGGCGGCGGCCAGGCCGATGCGCCGCTTTTCTGCGGCGAAGCGTCCTTCGCGCTCCTGGAATGAGGAGTCGAAGCGGAAGGGCTCGTACTGGGTTTGTCCGGCGAGCTTGGCGCCGCCGTGCGTGCGGTGGACAAGACCGCGCCCTTCAAGCCGGGTGAGGTCGCGGCGCACGCTGGCCGTGGAAGCTTCGAGCTGGGCGGCCAGCTCATCGACGGAGGTGTTGCCGTGGCGCAGCAGCACCTGGAGGATATTCTTCGCGCGTTGATCGGTCTTGGTCGACATGGGAAGGTGGAATCCAGGGATTGCGGCTCTCAAAGATTCTACATTTGCATCATGCGGGCTGGGATTCCCTGGTCAGCTTGTGCAGCGCGACGAGCAGGGCGCGCACGCTCTGCTCTCGCACGGTAAAGCGGCGGTACTCGCGATCCCGCAGGTCGCCCATGGCCAAGCCCTGCTTGCGGAAGCGAACCGGGCTGGGGAAGGCGGTGCGGGCGCTGGAATGGAACTCGGTGGCGCCGGTGCCATGGGCGATGGCGGCAATGTTCTCCGCGGTGATGCCGCCGCCGGCCATGATGGCGACGCGGCCGCGGGCGGCCTGCACCATGCGGGCAATTTCTTCCATGCCGCGCAGGGCGCTGGGCGCGCCGCCGGAGGTGAGAAGGCGGTTCGCGCCCGTGGCGATGACGTCGTGGACGGCCGCGGGCAGATCGGTTGTCATATCGATGGCGCGATGAAAGGTCACGTTGAGCGGGCAGGCCAGTTCAACGAGCTTGTGGGTGCGGTCGACATCCACGTGGCCCTGCTCATCCAGCAGACCCAGCACAACGCCGTCGGCGCCCAGGTCGCGGGCGTGGGCAATCTCTGCCTGCATGACCTCGAATTCAAGATCGGTGTAGCAGAAGTCGCCGCCGCGCGGGCGAATCATGACGTAGAGGCCGATGGCGATATGGCGGCGCACAGAAGCGATCAGTCCCGCGCCGGGGGTGATTCCACCCTCCAGCAGGTCGGAGCAGAGTTCAACGCGCTTTGCGCCTCCGCGTTCAGCCGAGACCGCAGACTCCACGGAATCGATACAAACTTCAAGGTCCATGATGACTGCGTCCCATCTGAAAAAATGTGAGGGCGCTCGCTGGACATCGTAGCATCCAGCGAGCGCAGCCAAGCGTGAAAGGCCTGGTAAGCGAGGCTGCCGCGGCGACCTGCGGCAGCCCTCAAGTTAGAAGGTGTACTTCATCGAGAACTGCAAGTGGCGCTCGACCGAGCGAGGGCCCTGAAGAGAAACGTTGCCGTAGTTGCTGTCGGTGATGCCGGTATCCGGGTTGCCGTAGCTGACGATGTTGAATGCGTTGAAGGCATCGAATCGGAAGCCCACGGTATGTTCGCCCACAATGTGGAAGTCCTTGAATGCCGCCATGTCCATGTTGAAGTAGCCGGGGCCGCGCACGGCGCCGTTGTGGGAGGTGCCGAAGGCGTTGTTGGCGGGGACGCCGAAGGCGCAGGTGCCATTGTCCACTCCCGCGGTGAGACAGGGAGCAGCCGAGGGGTCGGTGCCGAACCAGTTTGTGTTGTTACGTCCGGCGATCTTCAGCTTGCGGTATTGGTTGACGCGGTTGGCTCCATAACTGTTGGAATTGGTCGACCCGCCGGTAATGTTCTCGGGGAATCCGGAGTAGGCGACGACAGCGGTGGAAAGCTTCCAGCCGCCGATGACCTCATCCAACGCGCGGCTGGCCGAGGAGAAGTATTCTTTGCCGCTGCCGACGGGCAGAGCGTAGACGGCGGTGGCGGAGAGGTTGTGCTTGATGTCGTAGCCGGCCAGGCCGTCGTCGGCGCCACTGTTGTAGTAGTTCTCGAAGGCGCCGCTGAAGCCATTGACGTTCAATGAGTAGTTACCCAGGCTATTGGTCATGGCCTTGCCCCAGGTGTAGTTGACCGTGTATTCGAGGCCATGATTCAGGCGCTGGCGGAGCACCGCTTGCAGCGCGTTGTAGTTCATCATGGCGCGCGACTCGGTGATCAGCAGCCCGCCGTTGCCGCCGACGCCGAGCGCGGAGTCAATCCCATTCACGCCAATGTACTGGCTGTTGTAAAACGGGGCCGAGGTCTGATCGTTGTTGACGGTCAACTGGTTGACGTTGCCGTAGTCTTCAATATGCTGGCCCGTCTCTCCAACGTAGCCGGCCTGCACTGAGGCGGTGCGGCTGAGCGCGTATTCCACAGTCAGGTTGAACTCCTGCACGTATGCGGGCTGAATGTTCTGCGGATAAGCGGTGTAGCCATTGTTGGAACTGCTGTACTGAATCGAGGTGTCGGAGCCGGTAAAGCCCTCCTCGGCGGTGTTCGGTGTGGGCACCGATTCGGTCGTGGGGGAGCTTACCGAGAAGCCGGCCGCCTGCAGGAAGGGCGCAATGGCCGTCAGGCGCTGATTGAACGAGTTGCCTTCAAAGAAGCTGCTCGCGCCGTAGCCGCCGCGGACAACAATGCGATCGTTCATTTGATAGGCAAACCCCAGATGCGGCATCCATTGCCGGTAGTTCGGCTGGTAGCAGGCCAGGTTCCTGCACAGTCCTGACCCCGGCAGGGCGCCCACGGGAAGGTGGCCGGCATAGTCAATCTGCCCCGTCGTCAGGTCGATGTTTCCGGTCCTGTTTTGCTCTTCAATCCAGGGCTCGTCGAACTCGTAACGCAGGCCGAAGACCAGCGTCAGTTTGGGGGACACTTTGAAGTTATCCTGGGCAAAGCCCGCCGTCCGCCATTGGCGCTGCCCGACGTTGACGCTGGACAGCGTTACGCCTCCGGATTGGACGCGGTCGAGCACAAAATCCGCCGGACCGTAGCCGCCCGAACCGTTGCCATTCGAGGTGAAGTTACCGGAGTAGTTCAGCGAACCCAGATAGCCGTCGTTGTTGCCGGTGGGGTAAT
>DATNHL010000103.1:0-5641 GCA_035604995.1 Occallatibacter sp.
GGCCGGATCTCACCGATCCGGCCGTGTCAAAAGGTGTGGGTTCAGGTGCAGACAGGAGAGCGTGGGAGCGAGTGAGGAAGATTGTAGGAGCCTTGCCGACTCGGTACTGATCTCCTGCACTTGCGGGCCGCAAAGCCACTCGATTAACCTCGACGATAGCTTTTTAGTTCCGTGACGCAGATCAAGCTGGCGCGCGGCGGAATTCTTCCTAAGACTGAGGCCGCCTGAACGCACGAACTCTGAAAAGCGAAGACGTGAAAGTGTGGTGACGAACCATGCAGCCTGCAGGTTTGCGGAGTGCGGCCGGAAGCATGTCCACGCATCGGGTTCTCACCAGAATCGGATTCATCGTTGCTACTTGCCTTGGGATGGGGAGCCTAACGATCTGCCCCAGCGCGCGGGCGGCTTGCACCGGCCCAGCTTCGCTTGAAGCCCGAATTCGCGCCCATCCTGATGCCGATGCTTATGCCGCTCTGGGCGCATGGTTCGAGCAGAATCGCCAGACGGAGTGCGCGGTGGAGGCCTATCGCTCAGCGTTGAAATGGGCCCCGGACTCGGCGCAGCTTGACTATTTGTTGGGCCGGAGCCTGTTTGCGTCCGGCCGCTTGCAAGAGGCCATCGCGCCCTTGCAGCAATCCGCCCAGCGCGATCCCGAGCAGTTGAAGACGCACTTACTGCTTGGCGCCGCGCTGTCCCATCTCGGCCGCAACCAGGAGGCCCTCATCGAGTGGAAGGCCGCGCTGAAAATTGATCCCTACTCGAAGGCTGCACTCGACGGTCAGGCAAAATGCCTGATCGCAACCGGGGATTACGAAACTGTGATCCGTAGCCTGCGCAGCGCGGCGCGCGACGAGAGCATGACTCTCGATCTGGCCCTTGCATTCAGGAAAACGGGCATGCTCGACGATGCTGCGGAGACGCTGAATGAAGGCCTGCGCGCTGATCCTGGTTCCGATGCGCTTACCGCAGCTTTGGTGTCTCTTCAGGTCGACGAGTCACACTATGAGGCAGCTACGTCGCTTGCGGAAGAGATCGCCCGCACAAAGGCCGACGACCTGGAGGCGCAACGGATTTATTTCCGCACTCTGGTCATCACTGGCGACAACGACCGCGCGGCCGCGCTGGGCCGCAAGCTGCTGGCTCTCGCCCCGCACGATGCCGATCTTCTCAATCTGAACGGGCTGCTGGAGAAAAAGGCGGGGGACTATCAGACTGCACGCAAGCATCTTGAGGAGGCCGTAGATTTAAGCCCCAACGACTATAACCCACGCGTGAATCTCGGAGTGGTTCTGGCGGCGCTGAATGATCCAGCCGGGGCAAAGATACAGCTGGAAAAAGCGCTCGCTCTTGGCACCGACGAGCCACAGGTCCACTTCGAACTGGCCAAAGTTCTGCGCGCCCTGGGTGACACGGCCGGGTCAGAGCAGCAACTCACCCTCTACCAGCAGAAGTTGAAGCAGGAGTCGGACCGGACATTTGCCGTTTCAAAGGCCGCCGAGGCTGCGCTGGCTGCCAAGGCCGGAGACAACCAGAAAGCCGCTGATCTCTACCGCCAGGCCTGCGCCGCGCAGCCGAACGATCCCGCGATGGCATACCAACTGGCGCTTGTCCTGGATAATCTGGGCGAGGTCACAGAGGAGCGCGCCGCGCTTCAGCAGGCCATCCAGGCCAATTCCCATTTTGTGCTGGCACAGTACCAACTCGGCTATATGGATTTCCAGGCCGGGGACAATGCCGGAGCCGAGCGGCAGTTCCGGCTCACTGTCGAGGAAGTTCCGGACAACGTCCAGGCATGGATTTCGCTGGCCGCCGCCCTGGGCGCCCAATCACGCTTCGACGAAGCACAGGAGGTCGTGGCTCATGCTCTGAAGCTCGATCCGAGCAATGCTGCCGCTCTCGGTCTCAGCAGGAAGCTTGCCGCCAGCCAGAATCAGCACTGAAGGACGCAAGAGTTTTTCGCGCGAGGAGATGCACGGCGTGACGAGCGACAGAAAAAACAGTCTTTGGACGCGCCGCCGTCTGCTGCGCACCGCACCCGTGGCCCTGGCTTCGGCGCTTGTTCACGGCGGGCTGCATGCAGTCGTCCCGACGCAAAAATCTGCTGCGCGCTTCTCCCGCTTTGTCGATGTAGCCCGGGATGCCGGCCTCACTGGGCCCATCATCTACGGCGAGCCCGACAGCTTCACTTACATCATCGAATCGATGGCAACCGGCTGCGCCTTTTTCGACTATGACAACGACGGCTGGATGGATATCTTCATCCTCGGTGGACGCACGCTCACCGGTACTCCTCCAGGCTCTGGCAACCGGCTCTACCACAACAATCGCGACGGCAGCTTCATCGACGTGACAGCGAAATCCGGGCTCTCCGACCCTGGCTGGGCGCAAGGTGTGTGCGTGGGAGACTACAACAACGACGGCTGGGAGGATCTCTTCCTCACCTACTACGGACAGAATCGCCTCTACCGCAACAATGGCGACGGCACCTTCACGAATGTGACTACCGAGGCCGGCCTGCTCTACCTCAAAACTCGCTACAGCACGGGCTGCACCTTCGTGGATTACAACCTCGACGGCCATCTCGATCTTTTCGTATCCAACTATCTTGAGATCGATCTGGCCACTGCTCCCAAGCCCTCGCTCGACGTGCCCAACTGCAACTACGAAGGTGTGGCCACCATGTGCGGCCCTCTGGGCCTGCCCAAGGCCCGGCACTACCTCTACCGTAACAATGGCGACGGCACTTTTACCGATGTCTCGCGCGAGTCCGGCATCGCTGCGCTGCACGGCTCTTACGGCCTGACGGCGGTCAGCATCGATGCCGACGAGGACGGCTGGCCCGACATCTTCGTGGCCTGCGACATGACCCCCTCGCTACTGCTGATGAACAACCACGACGGCACCTTTCGCGAGGAAGCGCTAATCCGGGGTATCGCCCTGAGTGGCGAAGGCCGCGAGATGGGAGGCATGGGTGCGGGCGTGGGTGACTACAACCTCGACGGCCATACGGACATCGTCAAAACGCACTATTATAACCAGGCCCCTGGCCTCTACCGCAACGACGGCAAAGGCAACTTCGACGACGTCACGGTGGAGGCAGGCCTCAACAAGGAAACCCGCTTTGTCTGCTTTGGCGCCGGCATCGTGGACTTCGACAATGACGGCTATCCCGACATTTTGCTCACCTCCGGCACCGTTTATCCCGAAGTGGCTCGCGTATCGCCCCGCTTTCCCGAGCGCAGCCCGCGCATCCTCTTTCGCAACCAAGGCGACGGCACATTCGTTGAAATGGGCGCCGATGCCGGTCCGGGCATCGACGCACCTCATTGCAGCCGCGGCGCCGCCTTCGGCGACTTCGACAATGACGGCGACATCGATGTGCTTATCATGAACGTCAACGAGCCACTCACGCTGCTGCGTAACGACGCTCCCTCCGGCAACCATTGGATCAAGGTTCGCCTGGAAGGCACCAAGAGTAACCGCAGCGCAATCGGTGCGCGTGTGGTGGTGCGCTACGCTGGCAAGGTGCAGGTCCAGGAGGTCGTGAGTGGGTGCAGCTTTTGTTCGTCCAACGATCCGCGCCTGCACTTTGGCCTGGGTGCGGCAACCACGGCGGACATTGATGTCCGCTGGCCATCCGGACTCATCGAGCACATCCACGGCGCGGCCGCCAACCAGCTGCTCACTTTGCGCGAAGGTACGGGGCAAGTAAAAGGCCGCCCATTCCGGTGAGGAACTCTACACGCGCCGGGAGCCGACGCCGTGTGGCACAGACACGCAACTCAAATTCAGTACGCCAGGTGCAGTTCTAGCCCTTTTCCATCGTCCGGGACCAGGGCCGCGATACGGTGGTGTTCCGCGTCAAAGCTGGTGGGAACTGGGCGCGCGCCGGAACCATCGAGTGTCGAGCTACCGGCGCTCGCGGCCTGTTCGTCGGCCCCGTAGACCTCGATCGAAAGCTGCGTCCACCAGGGCGCAAAAACTACCCTGATGGGGCGTTACCGTCACGATGAGTCCGTGTGCCGTGAGGCGGCAGGTGAATCCCATGCGCAGGAAATCGCCTTTTCTGAAGTCGTAGCTGACGCCGTCATCCAGATAGAGGCTTCCAGCGCACTTATCGCCCGGCTCTCTTGGTGGATAGACGCGCAGTGTCAGCGGTCCCTGCGGCTTCTCGTCGGTGCTTTGAACCAGTGGCTGTTCGGGCACAATGGCGCCCGCGCGAACAAACACAGGCAGAGTGCTCACGGTGTTATGCAGGAGAATCTCCGCATCTGCAACCTGTGTCTCATCATTCGCTCTCTTACCGGTGCTGCCAGCCACGAGAGCTCCTGTCCAGTAGTCATACCAGCCCACAGAGGGCAGCGCCACGGAGTAGTCGTCCAACTCGTCGGGAAACGGGCTTTGCGCAATCAGCAGGTCTGGCCCAAGAAGAAAACTTCCGGTGTCGGTCAAATCGAGCGGCTGCGCATCGAAGGCATCATCCGGAAACTCCAGAAAAAGAGGGCGCATTAGCGGCAGTCCCGTCCGGCTCATCTCCTCGGCCGTGGTGTAGATGTACGGCATCAGCCGGTAGCGTTCCTCAATGGAACTCCGTCGCAGGCTAAGATCCTCGGGGGTTCCATCCTCCCATGGTTCCTGGGGATTGCTGCCCTTGGTGGTGTGGTCGCGATCAATGGGCTGAAACGATGCCACCTCGAGCCAGCGCGTAAGCAGCTCTGGCTGCGGAGAACCGGCAAAGCCGCCCACGTCGGCCCCGCTCATCGAAAAACCGCTGAGGCCCAGGTTCAGCAGTTGCGGAATCGTTTGCCGCAGATGATTCCACATGCTTGAGTTGTCGCCGGTCCAAGTGACGGCGTAGCGCTGTCCGCCTGCATAAGTGGCGCGGGTCATTACAAAGGGCCGCGTATTGGGCCTGAGCTTCAGCAAACCTTCGAATGTTCCACGGCTGTTTTGCATGCCGAAGATGTTATGAACCTCCAGGTGAGTGGCCACGCGGGTACCAAACCCGGGTTCCTGGATTAGGTGCCGCACATCGTCGGGCATTGTTTTTGAAGGCACATCGAAGACGCTCGGTTCATTCATGTCGTTCCAGAAACCGGCGACGCCCTTGGCCACGAAGTCCGCGTAAAGAGTTCCCCACCAGTTGCGCGACACATCTTGCGTGAAGTCGGGGAATACCGCTTTCCCTGGCCAGACGTTTCCCACGTAGGTTGAACCATCGGGATTCTTCACGAAGTGGTCGCCGGCAATGCCTTCATCGTAGGGTTTGTAACCGATGTTTGGCTGGTCGGCGATGTGCAGGTCCGTAATGAGCACGGTCCGAAAATGTTCGGCTCTCAGGGTTTCAATCATGTTCTCGAAGTGCGGAAAACGCTCCGTGTCCACTGTAAAGGGGCAGTTCTTGAACTGGTAATCGATGTCCAGCCAGATGACATCTGCTGGAATGCGGTCGCTGCGCAGCGTGGCCGCAATCCGCATCACCTCGGCCTCGGGATAGTAACTATAGCGGGACTGCTGATAGCCCAGCGACCAGAGAGGCGGCAATGGCGAGGTGCCGGTGAGCCATGCCCAGTTCTCCACTACTTTCTTTGGCTCCGGACCGTACAGGATGTAGACGTCCAGTGGACCGCCTTCAGAGCCG
>DATNHL010000104.1:0-2445 GCA_035604995.1 Occallatibacter sp.
GCCGGGATTGCACCATCTTAGAGAATTGACCTTCCCCGCCAATTGCAGTAGGTTGCGCCTCATGATGGTAACCATGCTTTACGAAAGCAGATTCCACAGAGTGTTGATCTCAGCGGGAGTTTGCGCCCTGGTCATGGCCGGTGAGTTTGTCGGGGAATTTCTGTTGCGGCAGGCGTTCCATTCTGGATGGCGGGAGCCTCAAATGGCGCTGGCGTCCAACTCGTTGGGGGGCTTGGTGGGAGCTGTGCTGGTCTATAAACTGCTGTCCTTCGAGGCCCAACGAGAACGCCTTCGGAGGGAGTTGAACCACAGAATCCGGAACGCGCTGCAGCCTATCGCATACTGCGCTCCCAAACTGGACGGGCCGGAGCGGCAGATCGTCGAAACCTCGGTCGTCCAAATCGACACTTGCTTGAAGGAAAGCCTTCTCACCGAACCGCCGGAGACGTGGAACATGGCCCGGAGGAAGGGGCTCACGGGTACGCACGACCATAAGACATAGGAAGGCCCCGGCTTGCCCGCACAAGTTGTTATCACAGACAGCTACAACCCCCAGCGGGGCACACTGGTGCATCTTTTCAGCATTCCACAGCATCCATTGCTAACACGGCCTAGGACTTCGTTTCCCATGCCGATCTTTGGCCAGCTCGCAACGGCTAAACGGCGCCCTCTCCCGTGGCGGAGTTGGTTGGTCTGCTTTGCCATCCTCTCCCTCGGCGCACATCTAGCAGGCCGCTTTAGTCTGCCCCTCTCTGGACACGTAACCGTTCAGTCCAACTCACCCAAGGTCCAGCATATGGATCGGGACGCGCATGGCTGGGCTCCGCCGGTAGTAAATGTATCGGTTTCCTTGGTGCCCGCCCTCGCTCCCCCGGTTGTGGCCGACGAAAGAGGCCACTTATCTCCGCCTGTCCACTGCCTGTACAACCGCCCGCCTCCGGCTCTGGTGTGACGGCATTTAGCTAACCAGAAGCTTCGATTGCTGGAGAGACGCTCAACGGAGTGTCGGGAGATGCGGGATATGAGCTGCCGAACAATGTGTGCCCTGCTACTGGGCTCCGCCTTCGCGGTCGGCGCGCTGGCGGCGCCCGCCAAGCAACACAACGATGCCAGCGCCGCCAACAAGGTAAACCGCCATGACCCGGCGTTCCGTGCCGGCTACATGGATGGCTACCGCCAAGGGGCAAATAATTCCGCGGCTCTTGCCGCTGGCTACGATGACCAGAGTGGTCCTGCCTACGAACAGGCCATCGACGGATATACCCCGCAGTACGGTGATCGCACAACCTATCAGACGCTGTTTCGTCTGGGCTATATCGCGGGGTACAAGGAGGGATGGGATTTCAATTCAGGACAGTACAACCCTCTGGGAGCTGGTGGAGGTGGTGGCGCCGGCGGGTAATCTCCCCGGCAGGAGAGAAGCTGTCACATATGCTGCCGCCGCGCCTTCCCTTAAGACCGGTGGCGCGAGGAGGTTCTATGAAGATTCTTCTGCACGCGTGCTGGCTGGCCGGACCGTTGGGTTTGGCAGTCCTGCTGGCTTTGCCGGCGGGAGCTCAGCAAGCTAATTCTCCAGGCGATCAAGTCAACAGCCAGAACTCCCCGGCGTATCAACGGGGATACCGGCAGGGCCTGAAAGACCGGCGGGATAACCTCGAGCCGGACGCCGGGTCTGCGAACCGGAACGATGGCGCGGATCGCCCGGTATACAACAGCGGCTACCGCGCGGGTTATTGCTACGACGAAGGGAGCAAAACGGGATACTACACCGGCGCCTACCACGACTATGGTCCGCCGGTCATCCGCAACGGGTATTACGGCTACAACGCCCCGAGTGCTTATTGCGAGAAGGGCAGCGGCGACGCTACCCGCCATCAAGGCGACCCGAAGGCGCAGCAGAACCACGTGGAGTACGGCGGAGGTGGTTAATTTCCCTCCGGGGGTGCAGGATGTTCTTTCTCTCCTCATTTCGGGGTCGCCGCAGAACGTGGGTTTTGGTCTTCACTGTGACGTTCGCGCTCGGCGCATTCGGGTCGCCGGACAAGAATCTACCTCACAGCATTGCCGTCAGGGTGAACCGCAAGGATCCGGCGTTTGTGGCTGGTTATGATGAGGGCTATCGCCAAGGCGGGAACGATTCCGCAGCTCTTGCCAACTACAACGATCAGGGTGGCTCCGTCTACGGGCAGGCAACGGATGGATATACCGCGCCGTATGGCGACAAAGAGGCCTATCGACAGCGGTTTCGCCTGGGTTACATCGCGGGGTACAAGGCAGGATGGGACTTTAACTCAGGTTTGTACAATCCGCTGGGAGCGGGAAGCTGGTGAGCGCGCTGGAGCTGTTGGCGGGACGTTAGAGGCGGGTCCGGTTGTCGTTGCTGGCGATCCAGGTGACCGCTGAGGATTGGAGGTATCGTTCCGTGAAATGTTTCTTGATCGGTCT
>DATNHL010000105.1:0-2787 GCA_035604995.1 Occallatibacter sp.
TACGCCAGTGGCATGACCGCGTATGGCCATCTCCAGGAGATGCAGGAACTGGAAACCATGCACAAGGACATGCACGCCCTGGTCAAGCACGTGGTAGAGCTGAAGCACGCCGGGAAAGCCAGCGAAGCCGAGCAGGAGTTCATCCGGGTGTGCGATGAGGCCGAGGGAGTCGTGGCTCTGATCAACCGGGTGGAGGCCCAGGTCATGGCAGGTTCTCGCGCCGCTGGCGCAGGAAGCCGTGACCCATTCAATGCCCGCACCCTAACGACGGAGGGTCACTTCGCCGGGAAGAACTGAGCCCTCGGCTGTCCCCGGACATGCTTCCGGCCGATTCACGAGTGGCGGAAGACTTGCCGATAAGTAATCCTCGGAGGTACCGCATGCTGGCCATGAATCTAAAAGGGAAATTCCGGGTGATGGTCGGCATCGCTGCCGCCGGGCTCCTGGCTCTGGCGGGCTGCTGGCTCAGCAGCCTGCGCTCGGAGCTGCTGGCCCAGCGCATGGAGAAGACAAAGAGTCTCGTGGAAGTCCCCTACTCCGTAGTCGTCGAGCAGCACCGCTTGGAGGTGGAAGGGAAGATCACCCGCGAAGAGGCCCAAAGTCGCGCCCTCGAAGCCATTCGCGCCATGCGCTACGAGGGTACCAACTATTTTTTTGTCAATGACATGCATCAGGTCATGTTGATGCATCCCGTGAAACCGGAGTGGACCAACAAGGATCTCACCGACTTGAGAGACCCCACCGGAACCGCCATCATCGTGGAATTCGTGAAGGTGGTGCGGACATCCCATGAGGGCTTTGTCTTTTACAGGTGGCCCAAGCCGGGCAGCGACAAGCCGGCGAAAAAGCTGACCTTCGTCAAAGGCTTCGAGCCCTGGGGATGGGTGGTCGGAACAGGGCTCTACATCGAAGACATTGACGCCGCCTGGCGCAAGGATGGCAAGCTGGCAGCTTTCCTGGCGCTGAGCTGTCTGGTGGTGCTGCTGATCGTCTCCACCCGCGTCTACCGCTCCATCTTCGTCCGGTTTCAGGAGATGATCGAGTGCATCAAGGATGTGGCCGAAGGCGAACGCGACCTGACCAAACGCATCGCCATCATTTGCCACGACGAGGTGGCGGAACTGGCCGCATGGTTCAACAAGTTTATAGACAAAGTCCAGGAAATCTTGTCGCAGGTGTCCAGCAATAGTCAGGGTCTTGCCGCCGCCAGCGAGGAAATCTCCGCCTCTTCACGCGACCAGGCGCGCGGGGCGGAGTTGCAGCAGGATCAGACCAACCAGGTGGCCACGGCCATGCAAGAGATGGCGACCACTGTGCACGAGGTCTCGGAGAACTCCAACAAGGGTGCAGCAGCGTCGCAAAAGGCCGCCGAGACCGCGCGCGAGGGCGGCAAGATCGTCGACGAAACCCTCTCCAGGATGCGTGCCATTGCCAGTTCGGTCGGGGAAACGGCCAAGAAGGTCCGTGAGCTGGGCAAGCGGTCGGACGAGATTGGCCGGATTACCGGCGTCATTGAAGACATCGCCGACCAGACCAACCTGCTGGCGTTGAACGCGGCCATCGAAGCGGCGCGCGCCGGCGAGCAGGGTCGCGGCTTCGCGGTGGTGGCCGATGAAGTGCGCAAGCTGGCCGAACGTACCGGCGCCGCCACCAAGGAGATCTCGGCGATGATCTGCACCATCCAGTCGGAAACCAAGACGACGGTCTCCGCCATGGAGGCAGGTTTCAAGGAAGTGGAACTGGGCGTAGAGTCGACCAGCCGGGCCGGCAGTTCGCTGCATGACATCATCCGCACCTCCGAACAGGTCGGGGACATGGTCACGCAGATCGCCACCGCCGCCACCCAGCAATCCGCCACCACCGAGCACATCAACAGCAACATTGAGGAGATTGCCAGGATTGCCTCTTCCACTGTGACTGGGGCGCAGCAGACCGCGGCGGCGCTGCACGACCTTGCGGGGGTGGCGGTGAACCTGCAACAGTTGGTCGGGCAATTTCGACTTTCCGCAGACGGGGCTGCCGACGGGTCCCGCGCTCATGCGGTGGAGGGCTTGAAACCGCGCGCCGCGGCCCAAGCCGTCTTGAACTAGCCCGCTACCAGCGTCCGTACCATCAGCCCAGCTTCGCTGGCGATCTTCTCCAGCTTGGCCCGGTTCTCTTTCTTCATGGGGCAGAGCGGCAGGCGATAGACTTCCTCGATCCGTCCCATCATGGCCAGCACCGCCTTCACCGGGATGGGATTGGACTCGATGAAGTTGGCCTGCATCAGCGCCAGGAACCTGCGATGGATGCGGCGGGCGGCGTCCCACTGGTTTGCCAGCGCCGCGCGGGTCAGTTCCGCCATCTCGTGCGGGATCTCGTTGCCGGCAACCGAAATGATTCCCACGCCGCCCAGGGCGATGATCGGCAGCGTCACCGCATCGTCGCCGGAAAAGACAAGGAAGTCCTCCGGGACCGCATTGCACACGTCTGCGATCTGCCCGATGTTGCCGCTGGCTTCCTTCACCGCGATGATGTTCGGGATCTGCGCCAGCCGCGCCAGCGTGGCGGGCTCGAGGTTCGCGCCCGTGCGCCCGGGCACGTTGTAGAGAATGAGCGGCTTCTCCACTGCTTCGGCGATGGCTTTGAAGTGCAGGTACTGCCCTTCTTGCGTGGGCTTGTTGTAGTAGGGGCTGGCGGTGAGGATGGCGTCCACGCCGCGTCGCTGAGCTACGGTCTGCGCCTTCTCCACCGCATCGCGGGTGGAGTTCGAGGTGGCGCCGGCCACGATGGGCACACGTCCGCCCG
>DATNHL010000106.1:0-16502 GCA_035604995.1 Occallatibacter sp.
AGGCGTTGCGGCCGGGCGCCTGAGATTCCGGTCTTGGCGCTCATGCAGACAAGGTACAACCATATCGGCAGTCATAGAGTGGAATTCCTGCAAACAGGTATCCACTTTATAACACAGTAGTACTAGCAACGCCTCCTTTACTTCAGATCAGCTCCACGCCCCACAGGTCGTGCAGGTGCAAGATGCCCTCCACGGCGCCTGCCGCATCTACTACGACCAGCGAAGTAATCTTCCGCTCCTCCAGCACCGCCAGCGCCGTCGCAGCAAACTCGTCCGCGGCAATCGTGCGCGGATTGGCGTTCATCGCCTCGCCCGCCGTGCGGCTCAGCGCCGCCCCGCCCTCGCGCTCGAGCAGCCTGCGCAAATCCCCATCGCTGATCACGCCCCGCAGCCGCCCCTGCTCCTGCACCGTCGTAATCCCAAGCTTCTTCGACGACATCTCGTAGATCACGTCGGTCATCGGCGTCGTGGGCGCAACCACCGGCACGGCATCGCCCGAGTGCATCAGGTCGCGCACCCGCGCCAGACGCTTGCCCAGCTTGCCGCCCGGATGCAGTTCCGCAAAATCCTCCGCGCGGAAGCCCTTGCGCAGGCTCACGGCGATGGCCAGCGCGTCGCCCAGCGCCAGCATGGCTGTGGTGGAGGCGGTGGGCGCGAGGTTCAGGCCGCAGGCTTCGCGCGCGACCGAGCAATCAAGCGCCACGTCGCTGGCCTGCGCCAGCGTTGACGTGAGCGTGCAGCAGAAGCTGATCAGCGCGTCGCCCTTGCGCTTGAGCATGGCCAGCAGGCGCAGAATCTCCTCGGTCTCGCCGCTGGCCGAAAGAGCAATGACGACGTCGCCAGGCATCAGCACGCCCAGGTCACCATGAACGGCCTCGGCGGGGTGCAGAAACAGTGCGGCCGAGCCGGTGGAGCTGAGCGTAGCGGCGATCTTCTGCGCGATGATGCCGCTTTTGCCCATGCCGGTGACCACCACACGGCCGTGCTCCAGTCCGCAGCGCAGCACCAGTTCGACCGCGCAGGTAAAGGCTGCGGACATGGGGCCTTCAAGCCGGTCGGCCAGGGCCAGCAGCGCCGCTGCCTCCGTCCGGACCAGCGCGGCCGGCTGGAGCGAATCATCTTCGTGCAAGGGGTCCATCGGCTTTTGATGGTACCACCTGCGGTGGGGCAGACGCCGGCACCTGCGGTGGGGCGGATGCCGCTGGCGCGGCAGAGGATTCTTGGCTCCCCATCCTTTCGCCGGAGAAAAGGCGAAAGGTTGGGTCGCCCCTGGCCCGTGGTTCGTTGGATGCCGGGCCTTTCTTGCTCGTACAATAAGGAGTAGAGGTCTTGTCCGCAGTGAAACGAAACACGATTGTCCTGGGCGCGGTTCTGTTGATCCTGGCCATCTTTGCGTGGGCGGGTTGGGCCAACTTTGAATATCGCAAACAAGCGGCCGAGCGGCTGCTGGCCTCGGCGGCCAAGGGTGAGTTGGTGGTTGATGCTTCCAGCGGCGAGGCCAAGTACGAGTCGCCGCTCACGGGCAAGCCGGCCCCCGATTTTACTCTCGAAGACCTGAGCGGCAAGAAAGTCTCTCTGGCCAGCTACAAGGGCAAGGCGGTGCTGGTCAACTTCTGGGCCACCTGGTGTGCGCCCTGCAAGATCGAGACGCCCTGGCTCATCGAGCTGCGCAACCAGTATGCCGCGCAGGGCTTTGAGATCCTCGGCGTCTCCGCCGACGACATCGACCGCGATGACGCGCAGAAGCTGAGCGACGAGAAGAAGGAGATTGCCCGCTCCGCCGCGCAGATGCACATCCCTTACCCGGTGCTCATTGACGGCGGCACGCTGGACAAGGCTTACGGCGGCCTCGACGAACTGCCCATGTCATTTTTTGTTGACCGCAACGGTACCGTAGTTGCGGCGCAGATGGGCCTGACCTCGAAGGATGAGATTGAAGGCAACATCAAAAAGGCGCTTGGAAATTAGAGGCAGCGGAGTTAGCGGTGCTGGCGGAGTTAGCGAACTCAGCGAGTCAGCGGTAGGATGCGGAGAAGGTAGGAATTGATGCTTGGGATGAACACTGGAATGCGAATGGCGGCGGCCGCAGCTTTTGGGATGGCTGCCTTGCTCGCAAACGGCCAGGCCGACTCGGCAAGCCGTTCAGTGCTGAGAGGCGCCGCGGTTGAGTATATGTTTCCCGAGCAGGTGACGGTTGCCGCGGGCAAGGCCACCGACGTTACGCTGCACTTTCGTATCGCGCCGGGACTGCACATCAACTCGCACACGCCGAAGGATGAGTTTCTCATTCCCACATCGTTCTCCATTCCCGACGGCCTGGGCGTGCGTCTGGAAGCTGCAAATTATCCGGCTGGCACCGACTTCACGCTCCCCTCGGACCCGCAAAACAAGCTCAGCGTCTATACCGGCGAGTTCACCATTCAGGCTCGCATTGTGGCTGAGCCGGGCAATCATCTTGTCGAAGCAAGGCTGCACTTTCAAGCCTGCAACGACACATCCTGCATGCCGCCGAAAACAATCCCCGTCGCCATCGACGTAATCGGAAGGTAAGAAGACCACGGAACAGGGATCAGTCTGCGCACTGCCTGGAGCCCCTTTTCCAAGGGAAAATGGCGCGAAAAGCGGGGTTTTCCGCGAAGTGTGCTGCCCGTAACTCCTTTGTTTCTGCGATTGACGCGATTCCCAAAAAACGTAAGTCCTTTATTTCGATAGGCAAAAATGGGTTTTCTGGGCGTAACCCATTTGTTTTCATTAGGCTGGAGCGAAAAGGGGGGAGGGGTGGGGCACATAGGCGCTAAGCTAAGGCTTCGCCAACCACTTTGAACCAGCTTGGTACGCTACGGGTGGGGTGGGTGGTGCATTGGTGGGCTGAAAACCGGTGTGGACGAGGTATGGCATACAGACATTTTGCGCTTTTGAACGCTAATTATCTGCAAGGGTGAATCCCAGGCCTCAGAAGCGAGACCTGGGGCACCCGCTCGAATTCGATCTGACTGAGGTCTGGCATACAGAAATTATGCGCCGCCGGATCGAAATGATCTGCAAAGTAGATTCGAGGTCTCACGGGTCTCAGAAGCAAGACCTGGCACACCCGCCATTGTGCTCAGCTGAGAAACCGGGTCGAGGCAAGGATGAGATTAAACTCGTGGCTTGATTCCAGAAAGTCCTCCTCGTCGTCGAAGAATTCGAAATAAAAAATCTTCTTAAGCTCTTCGTGGTAGCAGATCACGGTCATACTGATGATCTCCTGAAACACGACGCGGGGCTCCTCTGTTTTAGATGCGTCGACCAGCGTTCCGCCTTCCCCATCGGTGTATTCTGACGGGGCGCTCGGAACAGCCTTTTTCGAATCTTCGGCGGCAGGAATCCCGGCGTCAAGTTGTTCTCCGCTTTCGCCAGCGGTGGCCTCGGTGGCGGTCTGTTTGTCCTGCGGTTCCGTAGTTACCAGAACCGTCCAGCCGTTCGACTGCTTTCCTTTGGTGTCAGGGTTCTCAATGACCAGTTCCAGAACGCGGGGACGATCGACGTCTTCGTCTGCGAGTGTCACCTCTGCCTGCCAGGCATTGACGACTCTCGTCTTGCGCTTTTTCTTGTTGACGTAGCAGACCGCGTTGTTGCGAAAGTCAGCGCCAAAGAGAGTTATCTTTGCCCGATCGCCGACTGTAACTTGCTCCGGCTCAAGTTGGTCGATCCGGCCAACAAACTCCTTCCATAAGACAGGGCTCCACACTCTTTTTTCGCGCCCAGTCTCCTTAGATTTCTCTATTTCTGTCCGTACGACCTGGTGCGCAATATACTTCAAGCTTTCCACAGCTTCCACCTCACCTCCGATGCGCATGACTTCATTGCTGTAGGACTGGAAGTAACCGTTGGTGGTGGCATCTTTCACAAGGTTGAGATGCTTCCGCTGGAACTGTTCCCGAGTTTCATTAGAATCCTTCTCTATAGGGACGAAGTAGCAGCGGAACATAGCCGCGAAGGTATCGTTGGGTTTCATTTTCTTGTCCGGTAGTTCGAGTTCAAAGATGATTCCGCCTTTGGGTTCCCAGTCTTTGGGTCTGGCCAAAACGATGCGCTGTCGCTCATCCACCTCGAGGTCAAATCCTTGCGGATGCGGAGCGCCGCGGATCAGTTTGTCCTCCAATGTCTTGTTCTGCTTGCGCAGGTCTTCGAGCTCATTGCTCGACTTCTTGCGCAGGTCCTCGAGCTCATTGCTCGACTTCTTACGCAGGTCGTCGAGTTCATTGCTCGATTTTTGAACCTTGAGATAAATTGTGGTGAGGAAGCCCCATGAGACGATCGCGCCTACGACGGATCCGCCGAGCGAGTACCCCTCGTAATTTCCCTTTGCCTGAGAATTCAGTACGCCGAAGCAGATCCAGGCGGTGGCCAGGCCTAGGCCCGCAATGAGCAGGAATGCCCCCGCATTAAACAACTTGTCGATGCGCATCGTAGACCCCCGGGGAGTTACAGAGCACGAATGGCAGGATGGTACTACAGATTCCGGCGCAAGATGCGCAATTTTCGGGCGGCCGCCTGCTTCCCGGAGTTGGGACGCTACGCGCCGGACTTCCTTTCGAACTTGGCCCAGGAGTCTTTTAGCGGGAGGGTTCGGTTGAAGACGAGATGGGCCGGAGTGGAGTCGGGATCGAGGCAGAAGTAGCCGACGCGCTCGAACTGGAAGCGGTCTTCAAGTTTGGCGTTGGCGAGAGAGGGCTCTAGCTTGGCGCCGGTGAGGATCTCGAGGGAGTTGGCGTTGAGATTGCTGAGGACGTCCTGGCCTTCTTCGAAGTCGTTGGGGTCGGCCTTGGTGAAGAGCTTGTCGTAGAGGCGGATTTCGGCGGAGATGGCGTGGGCGGCTGAGACCCAGTGCATAGTGGACTTGACCTTGCGGCCGTCGGGAGAGTTGCCGCCGCGACTCAATGGATCATAAGTACAGTGCACCTCGACGATGTTGCCGGCCTCGTCTTTCACCACCTTCTGGGCGGTGATGAAGTAGGCGTTGCGCAGGCGAACCTCCTTGCCGGGAGACAGGCGGTAGTACTTGGGCGGAGGCGTCTCGCGGAAGTCGTCCTGCTCAATATAAAGCTCGCGGGAAAACGGCACCTGGCGCGTGCCGGCCGAGGGGTCTTCGGGGTTGTTGGCAACCTCGACGAATTCCTCGTGACCGGCAGGGTAGTTGTCGATGACCAGCTTGAGGGGATGCAGGACGGCCATGGCGCGGCTGGCGCGACGGTTCAGGTCGTCGCGCTGGAAGTGTTCCAACATTTCAATGTCAGTGCTGCCGTTGGTGCGCGAGACGCCGGCGGTGGCGACGAAGGCGCGGATGGCTTCGGGGGTAAAGCCGCGGCGGCGGAGGCCGGAGAGGGTGGGCATGCGGGGATCGTCCCAGGCGCTCACGCGCTTTTCACTTACGAGCTGCAACAGCTTACGTTTGGAGAGCAGGGTGTAGGTGATGTTGAGCCGGTCGAATTCAATCTGTTGCGAGGGAAAGATGTCGAGATTCTCGATATACCAGCGGTAGAGGGGCTGGTGGTCGGCGAACTCGAGAGTACACATGGAGTGGGTGACGCGCTCGATGGAGTCCGACTGGCCGTGGGCGTAGTCGTACATGGGGTAGATGCACCACTCATCGCCGGTGCGGTGGTGCGTGGCGTGCAGGATCCGGTACATGACCGGATCGCGCAGGTTGAGGTTGGGTGACGCCATGTCGATCTTGGCGCGCAGCACGCGGCTGCCGTCGGGGAACTCGCCCTGCTTCATGCGGACAAAGAGGTCGAGGTTTTCTTCGATAGAACGATTACGATACGGGCTGTCCATGCCGGGCTCGGTGAGGGTGCCGCGGTGCTGGCGGATCTCGTCGGCTGTGAGGTCATCGACGTAAGCTTTTCCAGTCTTGATGAGCTGCAAAGCCCACTCGTAGAGCTGCGGGAAGTAGTCGGAGGCGTAGCAGAGCCGCTCCCACTCGAAGCCCAGCCAGCGCACGTCCTCCTGGATGGAATCGACGTACTCCTGTTCTTCCTTCTCGGGATTGGTGTCGTCAAAGCGCAGGTTTGTTTT
This sequence comes from Occallatibacter sp., assembly GCA_035604995.1. Taxonomy (GTDB): domain Bacteria; phylum Acidobacteriota; class Terriglobia; order Terriglobales; family Acidobacteriaceae; genus Telmatobacter. The sequence continues at coordinate 6,061 of DATNHL010000106.1, forward strand.
TCCGCCAAATTCGTCCGCAAGGCCGAAGTCGATGCAGATGGCCTTGGCGTGGCCGATGTGGAGGTAGCCGTTGGGCTCGGGGGGAAAGCGGGTCTGGATTTGGGCGTCGCCGTACTTTTTGGTGCGCACATCCTCGGCGATGATGTCGGCGAGGAAGGTGGCGGAGGGGCGAGCGTCTGAAATTGGAGCGTCTGGGCTTTCCGGATTCGAGTTGGTCATTGTTGCGTTTCCTTACGTACGGCTAGGGCTATGCCCAATTGTAGGTCTGGTCCTCAACTCAATCGAGCGATTGCAGGCTGGCTTCGGCCTGGCGGATGCGGGCGAGGCAGAGTTCGCGGCCGAGGACGGCCATGGTTTCAAAGAGCGGCGGCGCGTTCTTGCGGCCACAGACGGCGACGCGGATGGGCTGGAACATGGGACCGGCCTTGAGGCCGAGCGACTGGGCGGCCTGGCGCAGGGTCTGGTCGAGCGAGTCGGGGTCGAAAGAGCTTGTGGAGAGCACCTCATTTGCCTGCTTCAGGATGCGCCGGGCCAGGGCGGCATCGCCCTTCTGAGGGATCAGGTCGGCGGGGTCGTAAGGGGCGAGCTGCGGAAGGAAGAAGAAGTCGGCGGCGGAGACTGCATCGCGCAGGAGCTTGATGCGCTCGCGAATAAGCGGAGTGACGGCGAGGAGCTTTTCGGGCGAGGGATGGAGGCCGGCCTGCTGGAAGAAGGGCTGGAGGCAGGGGCTGAGCTGCTCGACGGGGAGGGCGCGGATATGCTCGGCGTTGAGCCAGACGGCCTTGGGATCGAACGGGGCGAGATCTGAAGAGCTCAGGGCTGCTTCGTCGAAATTCACGACGGCGTTGGCGCGGTTGACGCCTTCGAGAGTGAAAGCGGCGGTGAGCTCGTCGAGGGTGAGGAACTCGCGGTCGTCCTTGGGCGACCAGCCGAGGAGGCAGAGGAAGTTGACGAAAGCCTGGGGCAGGAAGCCGGCATCGCGATAGGTGGTGACGCTGACCACCGGCCCGTGCTTGCGCTTGGAGAGCTTGGCGCCATCGGGGGCGACGAGCAGGGGAAGATGGGCGAATTGGGGCGGCTGGACGCCGAGAGCCTCGAAGAGAGCCAAGTGCTTGAAGGTGTTGGTCAGGTGATCCTGGCCGCGGATGATGTGGCTGATGCCGAGATCGGCGTCGTCGGCGCACGAGGCGAGGTGGTAGGTGGGCATTCCATCAGAGCGCAGCAGGGCGAAGTCTTCGACCTCGTCGGCGAGCTTGGATTGCTCGCCGTAGACGCTGTCGGTGAAGCTGAGAGTCCGGCCCTGGCCGCGGGGGACGCGATAGCGGAGGGCGAAGGGCTCGCCGGCGGCGGCGCGGCGGTCGGACTCTTCGCGGGAGAGATCGGGCATGCCGGGATTGAAGAGCCAGGCGCCTTGCGCGGAGGATTGATCGCCGCTGTCCGCGTGGGCGGGGGTGAAGTCGCGATAGGCAAGGCCCTTGGCGAAGATCGATTCGGCGCACTGGCGGTGCAGGTCAAGGCGCTCGGATTGCTTGTACTCTTCGTCCCAATCCAGACCCAGCCAGCGCAGTCCCTCGAAGATGGATTGGACGCTGGCCTCGGTGTTGCGCTCGACATCGGTGTCGTCCAAACGCAACACCATGGTTCCGTGGTTGTGGCGGGCATAGAGCCAGTTGAAAATAAAGGTGCGGGCGCTGCCTACATGGAGGAAACCGGTGGGTGAGGGGGCAAAACGGACACGGGGAGTCTTTGCTTCGGAGGGGGCTGAATCAGGCATCGTATAAGTTTCTTTCCCTTCACGATGCTAGCATTCGCCCCCCGTCCGGTCAGGTGATGCCGAGACGCGGCCAGCCTCAACCCTGCGGCGGATATGGCGGCTGCGGCGGGTAGGGCGGCGGCGGCCATCCCATCTGTGGCGCGGGAATCACCTTCCACTCCGCGAACGCCAGAACGTAAAGCAGAATCAGCGTCCCGAGGGGAACAATGTTGATCAGCGACAGCCACGGCGAAAACCCGGCCTTCTTGAGGATGAACCAGAAGGGGATGATGATGGCCGCCATGATGACCACAAGAAAGATCAGGTAGAAGCCGATGACGGCGGCGATGATGCCGTTCACGTGTTGCGGGTCGTGCATTGAAGTCCCTCCAAGACCGAACTTGAGCTTTGAGCAAAGGTACGGCCAAACGGGGAAATCTGCAACGGAAATCCCTGTATCCTTTGCGCCGGCCATCGAATCCGGGATTGGGTCTGCATCAGGGCACATTTCCGAGGGTCTGACCAACTTGACCAAATAACTAGGAATGCAGCACAATGGAGGGGTGGTTGACCAATTTGACCAACTGAGAAAACGGGACCACACTGGGAGCACATGGAGGGCAGCTATGGCCGCAAATCCGATTCCGCCGCCAGGCAAGGTGTCCCGTCAGTCTGCGCAGGTGAACCTCTACGAGGCCAAGACCCAACTTTCCAGCCTCGTCGACCGCGCTGCCAGGGGCGAGGAAATCGTCATCGCCAAAGCCGGCAAACCTATGGCGCGCCTCGTCCCGCCGGCCCCCGAAGCGCAGGTGCCCAGGAAGCCGGGTCAGAATCTGCTGGACATTACCTACATCGCCGACGACTTCGACGCCCCGTTGCCCGAGGATGTCCTTCGGGACTTTGGGTTATAGCGCATGAAATTGCTGGTGGATACGCACGCATTCCTCTGGTGGGATTCAAACGACGCCCTCTTGCCCCCTGCGCTCCGCGCGGCAATTGCGTCGCCGCAAAACCAGGTCTTTGTCAGCGCCGTGACGGTTTGGGAGATCGCCATCAAGCGGGCTTTGGGAAAGCTGATATTCGGGCAGGGATTGGGCACGGCCATTGAGAACCACGGTTTCACCGCCTTGCCGATCACTGTTGAGCATGCCGAGTGGGCGGGATCGCTGCCGCAATTGCATCGCGACCCCTTTGACCGGCTCCTTGTGGCGCAAGTGCAACTGGAAGGGCTGGTTTTAGCCACCGTCGACGAGCAGATTCTGCGCTACGCGGTTCCGCACTTGTAGGTCCGGTAGGATCGCTCATCCGGCGGATGACCAGCGTCAGCGTTCGAGGAACGGGTCGAGATTTGTCCAGTCCCGCGTTTGCGACAAGGAGCAAAAGACCTGCAGGGATCGGACGGGCAACTGAAAACCGACGACTGTCCCTAACCCCTCAGTCCCTGCCTTTACGTAATGTCTTCCGTGTCGTACACCGGCGCAATCGTCCGCTTCTTGGGCACCCCATGCACCGAGCTCAACAGGTCCTCGACCACGTCTTCGAGCTGCCGCTGCGTCTCGATCACCGCGCTCATGCTTTTCAGTTCCTCAGGCTCGGGCACGCGCTCCACCAGGGCGACGGCGTGGCACTGCGCCACGTGGTCAAGGCCGAGACCCTCGGGAGTCTTGGCCTTGATGCTCACCTGGTCGATGTCGATGCACAGCAGGTCTGCCACGCGGGCCCGCATCTCGCCGGCAACGGGGACGATTTTGGGCGCGGCCAGAACCAGCGTGGTGTCGATGTTGACGATGCGGTAGCCCGCGTTCTGCAGCTCCTCCATGGCCAGATTCAGGAAAATGGCCGAGTCGGCGTCCTTCCAGCGAGGGTCGCCTGGCGGAAAGAAGCTGCCGATGTCGCCTGCGGCGATCGCGCCCAGCAGGGCGTCGGTAATGGCGTGCAGCAGCACATCGCCATCGGAGTGGCCGGCCAGCCCCTCGGGGTGTTCAAGCGTGAGTCCGCCGATGCGCAGGGGGATGCCTTGCTTGAATTCATGCGAGTCATAGCCAAATCCGATTCGTGTATCCATGGTTTACCGTGCCTGTTCTTTAGACTCTAATCTCTTGCTACCCAGCGAACCAATCGGGCCAGCCTTCAGCGCACTCTCTGCCGCAGGTAGAACTCGGCCAGCTCCAGGTCGCCCGGCTGGGTAATCTTCAGATTAACCTGAGAGCCGTGCACAACGGCAACGGGATGCCCGGCGCGCTCCACCAGCGAGGCCTCGTCGGTGCCGATAAAGCCATCCGCCGTGGCTTCGGCGAAGGCCTTCTGCAGCATGCCGTAGCGAAAGCCCTGCGGCGTCTGCGCCAGCACCACGAACTCGCGCGGGATGGTCGCGGTGATCAGCGCTCCGTGGGCGGTGCGTTCCACATGCTTGATGGTGTCGACGGCGGGTAGGCCCACGATGGCTGCGCCAAATTTGACGACGGCGTCGATGGTGCGGTCGATGGTGGCCGCGTCGATCAGCGGGCGCACGGCATCGTGGACCAGAACAATGTCGTCGGCTTCGGCGGGCAAGGCGGCCAGCGCGTGCGAGACGGACTCCTGGCGGTTATCGCCGCCCTCTACCACGCGCACGCGCTCGGAGAGCCCGTACTCGGCCACCTGCGCCTCCACCCGTTCCAACTCGGTGCCCCGCACGGCCACGTAGATGGCGGTCACCCGCTCCACCGCGGCAAAGGCACGCAGCGAGTGGATGAGAATCGGCAGGCCGCTCAGCGCCAGAAACTGTTTGGGCTGCGGGCCGGCCATGCGTGTGCCCAAACCGGCGGCGGGAAGAATCGCAAAGACTTGCATACCGGGTGAAGTATACATCGAAGGCTGAGGGTGGGGCAGGGTCGCCCCGCGAGCGGAGCCGGCAAAGTTAGTCATGGGCGCGGACTCCCGAGAACATTCCTCAGGCACCCATCCGGCCAGGGCCAAACGCCGTATGATTTTCCTCATGCGCCCCCGTGTGCCGAACCTGCCGCCTCTCGACACAACTCTGCTCAAGCCCGGTTTGCGCCTGGCGGTGGGGGTCTCCGGTGGGGCGGATTCGGTGGCGCTGCTGCGGGCGCTCCACCAGCAGAGCACCGCTCTGGGCCTCGTGCTCCACGCGGCACATCTCCACCACGGCCTGCGCGGCGCCGAAGCCGATACCGACCAGGAGTTTGTCCGCGCCCTCGCCGCTGACCTTGGCCTGCCCTTCCATGGGTCACGGGTGCACACGCCGTCCGAGGCGGCAAAGGCCGGTGAATCCATCGAAGAAGCTGCCCGCCGCCTGCGCTACCGCTGGTTCCGGCAGCTGATGGCCGAGGGCGTGGTCGAGGCCGTGGCCACCGCGCACACCCGCGACGACCAGGCGGAGACGGTCTGCGCCAAATTTCTCCGCGGCGCCTGGACCGAGGGCCTGGGCGGCATTCATCCCGTGGTCGAATTCGCCGAAGGCCGCATCCTCCGTCCCCTGCTCAGCGCCACGCGCCTCGAAGTCGAGGCGTATCTTGCCGCGCTTGGTCAGCCCTGGCGCGAGGACTCGTCGAACCGCCATCTGACCTACACCCGCAACCGCATCCGCCACGAACTGCTGCCAATGCTTGAAAGCTGGAATCCGCGCCTCCGGGACCACCTCGCCCAGATGGCAGTCCTGGCCCGCGACGAGGAGGCCTGGTGGCAGGCGGAACTCGCTCGGCTCGCGCCTCAGATTCTGCTCCCCGGCAAGCCCGTCCGTGGCGGCGGCCGCGCCTCCGGCGCCGGCCTGGCCCTCGACGTGACCCGCCTGGCAGCTCTGGCCCCGGCCCTGCAGCGGCGTCTCCTGCGCCACGCGGCGGCTAAGCTCGGCTCCGCGCTCGACTTCCCTTCCACCGAATCTCTCCGTGCTCTCGCCCTGGAAGGCCGCGCCGGCCAGCGCCGCGAATATGTTGGCGGCCTCCGTGCCGAACGAACCCCGCGCGAGCTGCGCATGGCCATCGAGCCGGTTTCAACGCGGCAAGCCGGAACGTCCATCCCCGACTACATCGCTCTGATTCCAGGCGAGATCGAGGCCCCGGCCTTCGGCCTCCGCCTCCGCATCGAGACCGCCCCAGCCGCCCCAAGCCAACCCCAGCCCGGCCCGGCTCTCGCCGCCCGTCTCCGCAACTGGAAGCCCGGCGATCGGGTGCTCCTGCGCTACTCCGGCGGCCCGCGCAAGGTCAAGGAAGTCCTTGAACGCCTGCGCGTTACCGGCACCAGCCGTGTGCTCTGGCCGGTGCTCGAGGTCGAAGGCCGCATCATCTGGATGAAGGGCGTGGAACTGGAGCCGGAGCCGGGAATCTCCGTCGCCGCCTCTCCGTTCGCCTGAGCACGCCCATGCGTCCCGGGGCCTTCCCGCCGTGGCACTTTCGAGTGAATTGAAATGCCCCAAATGCCTGACGGGAATCGTCGTTTCCCTGGTTCCAGTTCTCCCCGGTTGGGAGTACAATCGGAGATACTGCTCATCCCGGCGGCGGTGTGGATGTGTCTGCCGTCAGGGCGCTGTGGACTTGGCGCGACTTTGGCCATGCCTCACGCGTCTAATGGGTGATGTGGGCGGATACGGAGGTCCAGTGCTGGATTTCCCCCCGCCGGGAAAGAGGAATCCTGGTGAATTCGACCGTTAAAACGATCATGTTCTGGGTGTTTATTCTTGTCTGCCTCCTGCTCCTGTGGACCGTGGTGGAGAGAAGCTCCAGCATCAACAAGTCTGCGGATATTGGTTACTCCGATCTGCTTGACAAGATCGAGGCCGGACAGGTGCAGGATGCCACCATCCAGGGCGACGAAGTACACGGCCATCTCAAAGGCGCCAAGGACGAGTTCCACACCACCATCTCGAGCAACCTCGTAGACAGCCTCACCAAGGAACTCCGCGCCGCCAAGGTCAGCACCAGCATCAAGGCCCCGCAGAACAACGGCCTGCTGTTGCAGTTGCTCTTTAACGTCGGCCCGTTCGTCCTGCTCGGCGCCATCTGGTTCTTCATGCTGCGGCAGATGCAGTCGGGCGGCAACAAGGCGTTGTCGTTCGGCAAGAGCCGCGCGCGCCTGCTCTCTATGCAGCAGAAAAAGGTCACGTTCAAGGACGTGGCCGGCGTCGACGAGGCCAAGGAAGAGCTGAAGGAGATCATCGAGTACCTGCGCGAGCCGCAGAAGTTCCAGAAACTCGGCGGCCGCATCCCCAAGGGCGTCCTGCTGGTCGGGCCTCCGGGAACCGGCAAGACCCTCCTCGCCCGTGCCGTTGCCGGCGAGGCTAACGTGCCCTTCTTCTCCATCTCCGGCTCCGACTTTGTTGAAATGTTTGTCGGCGTCGGCGCCAGCCGCGTACGCGACCTCTTCGAGCAGGGCAAGAAGAACGCCCCCTGCATCATCTTCATCGACGAAATCGACGCCGTCGGCCGCCATCGCGGCGCCGGCCTGGGCGGCGGACACGACGAGCGCGAACAGACCCTCAACCAGTTGCTCGTCGAGATGGACGGATTTGAATCGAACGACGGCGTCATTCTCGTTGCGGCCACCAACCGCCCCGACGTCCTTGACCCCGCGCTGCTGCGCCCCGGCCGCTTCGACCGCCGTGTGGTGGTGGGCTTGCCGGACGTGCGCGGACGCGAGGAAATCCTCCGCGTGCATGTGAAGAAGGTTCCGGTCTCCGACGACACCAACCTGAACGTGCTGGCTCGTGGAACACCGGGCTTCAGCGGGGCCGACCTGGCCAACATGGTCAACGAGGCCGCGCTCAGCGCCGCGCGCATGAACCGCAAGCAAGTCGTCATGTACGACTTCGAGCTGGCCAAGGACAAAGTGCTGATGGGCGCAGAGCGCAAGTCCATGCTGCTCACCGAGGAAGAGAAGCGGGTGACCGCCTATCACGAAGCGGGCCACGCGCTGGTGTCGTTCATGCGCGAGCACTCCGACCCCATCCACAAGGTCACCATCATCCCCCGCGGCATGGCGCTGGGAGTAACGGTCTTCCTGCCCGGCGACCGCCACAACTACACCCGCGAGTACCTTGAGGCCAATCTCGCCATCGCCTACGGCGGACGCGTGGCCGAGGAGATCTTCCTCAACCAGATGTCCACCGGGGCAGGCAGCGACATCGAATCGGCCACCGATCTCGCCCGCCGCATGGTCTGCGAGTACGGCATGAGCCGCCTCGGGCCCCTGACCTTCGGCAAGAAGGAAGAGCAGATCTTCCTCGGCCGCGAGATCGCCCAGCACCGCGACTTTTCCGAAGAGACGGCGCGGCAGATCGATTTGGAAGTGCGCCGCCTCATCGACGAGGCCTATCAGTCCGCGCATTCGATCGTCGAGTCGCATGCCGACGCCATGCACCGCATTGGCGCGGCGCTGCTGGAGCGCGAGACCATCGACGCCGAAGAGGTGAGGATGCTGATCGAGGGCCAGGAACTGCCCCCCATGCGCTCCGTGCTGGCCTCGCCCAGCGACACCGGCAGCGGCAGCCCGCAGCAGGTCCTCAAGCCCGAGACCCGCGGCGGTCCCGGCTTCCCCGAAGGCTCGCCCTCCCCGGCATAACGCAAGTCCAGCATTGATGAAAATAGGATGGCCACTCCAACTAGGAGTGGCCATTTTTCTGGCCGAAGGACACTTCTGCAGGCTCAATTGAACCGCGAGAGCATCTCCTCCGACTTAAGCTATGAACGCGCATGGATAGCAAGAATCAAACCGGGTTCGAATGGATGGCGCTCCGATGCCAGTCCGGCGAACCGGGCGCGTTCGAAGACCTGATCGCGGTCATGGAGAGGCCATTGCTTTACTACGCGACCAGTCTGACCGGCAGCACGGACAGTGGGCTCGACGTTCTTCAGGAAGTGTGGATCAAGGCTTTCCGCAGCATTCGCAAGCTGAAGGATCCCGGTTCTGTGCGCTCGTGGTTGTACTCGATCACACACGGAATCGCCGTGGATCGGATTCGCAGCAACATTTCGCGGGAGCAAGCCGAGAAGGTTGAACTCGATGACTTTCAGGAAGCCGAAGAGCCGTCGTTTACGGAAGAAGACGCCGCCGCGATTCATCAGGCATTGAGTGAGATTGGCCTCAGGCATCGCGAGGTTCTGGTCCTGCATTTTCTTGAGGACTTATCGGTCGCGGAGATTGCAAAGGTTGTGGGGTGCTCCGAGGGCACAGTGAAATCCCGCATTTTTTACGCAAAACGAGCAATGAAGGAGATTTTAAGTGGAGGTGGTTATGGAACAAAGAAGTGACAGTATGCGCGAACGTTTGCTGGTGCGTTTGCCTCAGCCGGAGAATCTTGCAGCTTACCGAGAAGAAACGGCGTCACTGTTGGCGAAACACGAGAAGGCGCTGTTTTGGGAGAGGATGCTGCCCTCGGTGGTGACCTTCAGTGCCATTGTGATGATTATCATCTGGTGGCAAAAGATCGCCACGACTCCGACTCACTTCATCTGGTTCTGGGTGGGCTTCTTACTCCTTGTGGGCGCGATCAGTGACCTGAGGTATCGGATCTATCAAAGCAAGGTGGGCCTGCTGAAGGAAGTCAAGCAGGTGCAGTTACAAGTGCTGGAACTGCAGGCGGCGCTGAAGAAAAGCGAAGGCCAATAGGCGCGTGGCGCGGCCTCTACCTGATCCCGAACACCCGGTACGAAACCCCCACGCTCAATCCGTAAGGAGACAGCGTGGAAGTCGTCGCGCCGCCCTCCGACCAGTTGAGCCATTGCTGGTACTCGAAGTCTGGCAGCCGCACGTTGATGCGCTTCGACATCTTGATGTCCAGCCCGCCGCCGTAGGCCAGGGCGGTATACCGGCCCCAGCCATTTCCGTTTTCGAAGTTGAGCTTTCCGTAGCCGATCAGCGCCTTGGCATAGGGCGTCGCCCGCCAGAAGTGCAGCTTGTAGATGGGCAGCCGCGGCCCGATCAAATAGTCGTCTTCGTAGATGCCGCCGTGAGGCTGGTTGAAACGCATCCAGCGGCCCTCGGCTTCAATCTGCACCCAGGGCGTGAACTTGACGTCGACAAAGGTGCCCATGCCCGCGAGGTAGCCGTGAAAAGAGGCGGCTTCGGGGACGCCGTTGCCGGTGTAGTCGGGCTGGAAGCCGGAGACCTCGCCGCCGGCCGTAACAGCCATGCCGCGGGCAAAGGCGGAGGGGACCACCTGGGCACGTGCAGCCAAAGCTCCGGCCGCGAGCAGGATGAAAAGCAGGGTGGTGGCGGAGCGTCTGATTGTCAAAATCTGCATGGGCACTTACCAGGTCCAATCCGGGGGAGGGTGTGGACATCAAACGAGCACCATCGAGCAACTGCCGGCTGGCTTTTGGATCCCGCCGGCCGGCAGATTCACCCACTATTGCGGGTTGGGTGCAGTTGCTGGTGGTTGCTGCTGGGGCGCGTTTGTATCCCCGGGGGCCGGTTGTGCAGCGGGTGGTGGCGTGGGCGCCGCATTGCCTGGCGCAGCGGCGGGCTGGCTGCCGGCGGGCGGCTGGGCGTTCGTATCAGCAGCCGGCGGCGCAGCAGTTCCGGCGGGCGGAGCCGTCGTGGGAGCCGGCGCGGGCGTAGCCACAGCTGCCGCCGCGGCCGCCGCGTCGTAGCGCTGGAGCTTGTAGAAGATCGGCGTCACCTCGAACGGCATCTTGTCGCGCGGATTCATGTACGCATAGATCTTCGCGTTCAGCTGGTGCACCTTGTCGTCCCA
>DATNHL010000107.1:0-13637 GCA_035604995.1 Occallatibacter sp.
GCCGCCATGTCTCGCCGCAGCCCCAGCCACCGCAGCGCATGGCCGAGCCCCAACTCCGCCGCCAGCGCCCTCACCCGCTCGAACTCCGCGCCCGCTCCCTCACCCGCAATCCAAAGCCGCGCAGTTGGGCAAGCCGTCTTCACGCTTGCAAAAGCCCGCAACAGGTTCGGGTAGTCCTTGGCGGGCGCAATCCGTCCCGCCGTCAGCCAGATGAACTCTTCGTCCAATGCCATGGCCGCTCGCGTTTGTGCACGCCGCTCCGCCCGAGGAGCGAACTCTGCCGTGTCGATCCCATTGGTCACAACAACGATTTTGTTTTGCGGAACCGCCTTCAGCCGCACAAACCGTTCCGCAACCGCCGCACTCACGGCAGCCGTGCGCCAGCTCAGCCCATCGGTCAGCCGGTAAGCCAGCATGCGTGCCCGGCCGCCCTCGTACACGTTGTGAATTGTCGAAAGAACCACTGGTGCAGGAACCAGTATCCTCAGCAGCCGCGCCACAAAGTTGGCATGAAAACTGTGACTGTGCACGACATCAGGGCAAAATTCTTTAAGAAATCTCCGCCCGCGCACAAGGCTTTTCACAAAGCTCAGCGGAGACCTGCGCATGTCGAGATGAACGAGAGGAAGCGTAGTCGTCCACTCTTCGGCGAGCCGCGGCCGCAGCACCATCAGCGCGACCGCGTGCCCGCGCTCTGCCATCCGCGCCGCGAGGGCCAGAACCTGCCGTTCCGCTCCGCCCACCCCGAGCGACGTAAGCACATACACAATCCGCATAAGCCCCGGATTCCACAATTGTTTTTGTGGCTCGATGATAACCCGGACGTCAGGCCTTCTGTTTTGGCGCGAACCAGCGGCCGATGATCGAATCCACCGCAAACAGCCCCGGCCCGAAGATGAGGATTACCAGCGCCGCAAACCAATAGGTATAAGGGCTGGCGCCATAGAAGTCGTCCGGCTTGGAGAGAATATGAAAAAAGTTGGTGCGGTCGTCGGGCACGCTCAGGTAGGCCATGGTCATGTTGACGAACAGAACCAGCGAGGTCAGCCGCGAGGCAATGCCGAATGCGAAGAGAACGCCGCCGAGCAGTTCCACCAGCGCAACCAGCAGCGCGGCCAACCCCGGCGCCGGCAGGTTCAGGCTGGCGAAAAACTGCGTCACCCGGTCGAGATGGGTGAGTTTGCCCCATCCATCCAGGGCAAACTGCCAGCCCCAGTAGAGCCGGATGGCCAGCAGCAGCGGGCTCTGCGCCAGGTTCAGCAGCGATGCGAATCCGCGATAGGCCTTGCTTCCGAGATCGACAATCTTCGACATTTCCATCCTTCCTAACCGTCCACCAACGAATCCAGTTCCGGTGCGCAGATCCAGCCCAGTTCGGCCCAGTGCCCAAACCACGCTCGCACCAGCGCAGGACGACGTGCATCCGGCTTAGCGGAGTCGCGAAACCCCGCCTCCAACGCCTCGCCGAGTGGCAGCCCGTCGCGCAGTGCTGCAAGCGTGTGAAACTCCTCCCGCTCCAGCCTTCGATAATAGACCGCGTTGTCCAGCCGATGCGCCGCGACCCAGGTGGGCCTGCGCCGCAGCCGCGGCAGCTTGGCCGGCGGCGCCGAACCCTCCTCGTGCTTCACCCCGGCCTCGCTGGCGTTGCCCTTTTGCTCCTTGTGCAAGGCGAGCACAATGTCGTCTGCCGCGTAGTCGAGGGCCAGCAGTTGCAGATGCGGTTGAAGCCCGAGCCGCGAGCCGCCGTCCAGCGTGGCAATCTGATCAAGCGTCAGCGGCGTGCGTTCCGCATTGTCGAAGGCCTCCACAAAAGCCCACTCGATGCGCACCACATCCAGCGCCAGGCGCTGCCGCCGCCCGGCCCACCCGGGATGCGCCGCAAGCCACTCCGGCAGCTTCGATCCCAGGTTGCGTAGCGTGAACGAGCGGCTGGGATGCGCGGTGAGGTACTCGATCGAGAGACCATGAAAGGCGCGGCTGCCCACCGCCGCCCGCAGCACGGGAAAGTCCTCAGCCAGCGCGTCGAGCACGCGATACCAATATTGCCGATTGTAAATTTCCAAACGTTCAAACGGCGTAAGCCGGCTGTTGGGCGCAATAAAGCTCGCGGCCGCCGCGGTCATCAGCCGCCCGTCGGGAGCTTGCGCCCGCATGTCCTCGTCCTCCGTGAGCGGCATCATGATGGCCGCGGCCATCTGGCGCTGCAGCTCGGCCAGACTCATGGTTTCCTGACTCATTGTCTGGGTGCTCATCGCGCCGCCTCCGCCAACTCATTCGCTTGGCCGTGCAGATAGCGGCTGGCCTTCATCGCTTCGTTATGAACCTCGTCGAAGCTGGGAATGCGGTCGTCCCACTCCAGCAAGGTGGGCGTAGGCCCGCAGCGCTCGATTGCCCGCGCGTACAGCTCCCACACCGGATCGATGACCGGATGGTCGTGCGTGTCCAGAATGTACTTCTCATACTTCGAGTGACCGGCAATATGAATCTGCGCCACGCGCTCGGCGGGCACTGCATTCACATATTCCATCGGATCGAACTCGTGATTCACCGACGAGACGTAGACGTTGTTCACGTCGAGCAAAATGCCGCAGTCCGCCCGCTCCACCACTTCCGTCAAGAACTCCCACTCCGTCATCTGCGAACCGGTAAAGGCCGCATAACTGCTCACGTTCTCCACGGCCACGGGAATCTCCAGATAGTCCTGCACCATGCGCACGCGCTCCACTGTGCGCTCCACAGCCTCCCAGGTATACGGCAGCGGCAGCAGATCGTGCGTGTAGGTGCCGTCCACGCTGCCCCAGCAAAGATGGTCGCTGAGCCAGGGCGTTTTGGTCCGCCGCACCAGTTGCTTGAGCCGCTTCAGGTGTTCGGGGTCGGGAGCGGTCACGGAGCCGAAGTACATCGAGACCCCGTGCTGCACCACCCGGTACTGCTCCAGAATCTGGTCGAGGATCGCCATCGGACGCCCCGCATCGCACATGAAGTTTTCCGAGATGATTTCGAACCAGTCCACCACCGGCTTGCGCGCGAAGATGTGGTTGTAGTGCGGAATCCTCAGTCCGATTCCGACGCCGTGATCCTGGTACGCGTTGAAGCGATTGCCGGGCATAATTCCTTCACAGTTGTCAGAGACAGCTTTTCTGTTGAGCGCGTTTCAAAAAACGCTTTGTGTCAGGGCACGACTTCAGTCGTGCCGAAAACGCCATCATATTGACGAGGGCTTTAGCCCCTGCGGTCTGGCGATGGGATCAATTGGGGAATATCGAAGTCGAGGGCGCGGCAGGAAGACAGGTTTCAGTCGCCCTGCCGCGCCCTCGGGGGAAGTTGATCTTAGACGGCCTTGGGTGGCTTGGAGCCGTCGGTGGCGCAGCCGCCCTTGCCCTTGCAGGTGTTCTTGCCCTTGCAGCCCTGGTCGCCGGTCGAGCAGCCGCCGGTGCCCTTGCAGTCGTTCTTGCCTTTACAGGAGTGCTTGGCAGGCGGAGTCTTGTCCTGCGCGGCAAGCAGCATCCCGGCGGTGATGCCGGAAACCCTCAGTGAGCCGTTGGTGGCCGCCTTGGCCGCTACGGAGGTTCCACCGACCAGACCGGAGAGCGCCGCCGTCAGAAGCAGTGCATTGATTTGATTCTTTGTCATGATCCTTTTGACCTCGTTTGGGGGGTTGGGGCGGATGCTCTCCACCAGTTGTTCATTCACGAGCCGGCAGTCTGCCGGTCCCGCATCATTTGAGTCACGCACCTTAGGAGTCAAGGCACGTCTAAAAGGTTACAGGGGAAGTCACACGACTGGAAAGTTAAAACTCTGCCGTGCTGTTCACCCGCTTGAGGTACGCGCCTGACGGGTGATTGGATTCCCGTCCCTGCTGAACTTGTTTCAGCTGGAAGATTGGAGGTTGGCCCTGGTCCGCTCCGTGCGCTACCCTGATTAGGCCGGAAGCGCCCGGCTCTTCAGCGTTCAGGCTCAGGGAGGTCCCGCGGTGGGGCAGGAATCTCAAGAAATTCCGAAGCGGCTGCGCGCGCTGGGCGGCACGAGTCTGGCTTTTGCCCTGCTGCAGAGCCTGTGCACCGCCGTCTTTGCCGTCAGCGGCATTCGCGTGGCCATCGGCTTCGGCGCGTTGGCCGCGGTCAGCGGCATCTATGCTCCCGCGCGCGGTTTTCACCAGGACGCCATTCGCATACCGATGCTGATCTTTGCCGCCGCCGGCGCGCTTGTGAACCTGGCTGTCCTGGCCTGGATCCGGCGGCTGCGAGCGCAAGGCTCGGCACAGTGGCGACGCCGCGAACTCAGCTCGAAACAAAGACGCTCCGAGCGCCTGCAAGTAGTGCTGGCGATCGTGACGCTGATCCTGGTGGGCCTGGAAACCTGGACCCATCCCATGATTCACCGCACCGGGCCGCCGCCTCCAGCCAAATCCATCGGCTATTCCCACGAGTGTGCTACCCATGGACGAACAATTGCCTGAAATCGACATCGCAGTCGCTGACTATTACCGCCAAATCCCGGAAGATGACCGGCTCATCCAGGGACCATTTCTCCTTGAAGGCCTGCGCACCCGCGAGCTCATCCTGCGCCACGCTCCAGCACCACCGGCCACTGTCCTCGACATCGGCGGGGGCGCCGGCGCCCACGCGCTGTGGCTCGCCGGACTCGGCTACTCGGTCCATCTGCTCGATCCCATACCGCGCCACGTTGCCGAAGCCGAACGGCGCAGCGCTGCCAACGCCCGGCCGCTCGCTTCCTGCACGTTGGGCGATGCGCGCAACCTGCCGTTCCCCGATGCAACGGCGGACCTGGTTCTGCTGCTGGGACCGCTCTATCACCTGACCTCCGCACAGGATCGCGCCGGCGCGCTGGACGAAGCGGCGCGCGTCCTCAAGCCCGGCGGTCTCCTATGCGCCGCCGCCATCTCCTGCTTTGCTTCCACGCTGGATGGGCTGGCGCGCGACCTCTTTGAGGACCCCCAGTTTGCCGCCATCGCCGAGCGCGACCTGCGCGATGGACAGCACCGCAACCCCTCCGGCAGGCCCGACTACTTCACCACTGCGTACTTCCATCGGCCCGAGGATCTGCGCGCAGAGGTCCTGGACGCAGGCCTGGAACTGGCCGGTGTGTTTGGAATTGAAGGCCCAGGATGGATTTTTCCCGACGTCGCCGAGCGGCTGGCCGACGACCGCCGTCGCGCAGACTTGCTCCGCGTAGCGCGCAGCCTTGAGTCTGAACCCGCCATGCTCGCCGCCAGCGCACACCTGCTTGCCTTGGCTCGAAAGCCTGCGTAGTCCTGGTGCGCGCTTCATCGGATTTTGCACCCGGGGGCGGCCTGGCGCTCGCCCTCGGGTCCCATCAATTCTGCCAATTCACGGTAACCGCAGCCGTGCCGCTGCCGGGCACGGTGTAGCTGTGGTTGGAGCCGCTCTCCCAAACCACGTTCCCGTTCGCCTGAATGTCGATGAACTTGAACTGCACCGTTTGCCCCGCAGGCAAGGCTACGTTCAGAAACCAGTTGGGATAATTGGGAGCGAGCATGGGACCGACGGCGGTCTGGAAGGTTGTGCCCCAGTTCCCCAGCTCGACCGTATTCCCGGTAACAAAGATATAGTCGCCGGGGTTGGTTGGGTTGGCGTTGTTCACCGTGAAGGTTACAGGAATGAGTTTTGCGGCGAGCACCGTGAAGGCGATGGCGTTGGCCGCCGCTCCGCCGCTGGACTTCAACTGCACGTTGTAAACTCCATTGGCCACGCTCGGCACGGTAAAGGTGACCGAGGTGTTCGACCACGACTGGATGGTTGCCGCGGTTGAGCCGAAAAGCACCGACCCCGCCGACGCGCCGAAACCGTCTCCGGCGATAGTCACCGTCATTCCCGGCTGGCCCACGCGTGGACCGATGGAACCCACCTCGGGGGTGGTGGCTATTACCTGGTATTGCCAGACCGATGCACTATGCGGCGCAATGGTGTAGCTGCCGGCCGGGTTGTTGCCGCCGCTGCCGGCAGTAACCGTGAGGCTGTTCCCGCCCTGCAGTCCACCGAGAACATCCTTGTACGTTCCGGCAGGCAGCGCTGTGAAGAGGCCGCTGATGGGATAGCTTGCGGTGTCGTTCTTGTTAATGGCAACCAGTACCACGTCGTTGAAAAACTGCCGCTCGTAGATATAAGCGTCGTTGGAAATCCAGCGCTGCTTCCACGTGCCATAGCCGATAGCATCGTTGGCCTGGCGCAGCGCGGCCAGCTTGGCAATGATCTTGTAGGCGTTGGTGGTGGTTGAGAACGAAGACATCCATACGCGGTTGTAGGGGTCGTCGCCCGCGCCGCCGTCTCCGCCCGGGGTGTTGTTGAACAGGTATTGCTCGTCGCCGTAGAAGACGATGGGAATGCCGCGCCCGGTGATCAGGAAAGCCATGGCCTCCTGCAGGCGATTCTGGTTATTGTTCACACTCAGGAAGCGCGACTCGTCCTGGCTGTCGAAGAAGGTGACCAGATCGTTGGGATAGGTGAAGTTGGCATCCTCTGTATTGATGGTCGAGTCGATCTCGGAGAAGGCATTGTCGCGGGCGAACACATCGCGGATGGCGTTGTTGAGCGGGAAGTCCAGCAGCGAGATGCCGCTATTGTTGGCGAACTTGTAGGAGTCCGCGTAGAGCGGGTCGCTGGTGCTCGACTGCATCCATTCACCATAAAGAAAGCTGGGCGCATTGTTGAAGACCACGTTGGCGAAGGAGTACTCCCAGCCCCATGTCACATGCTTTATAGCATCCAGACGAAAAGCATCCACGTTGTGCGCCTGCAGTTGCTGGGCCGCGCCTTTGAGATAGGCGTCGATGGCCGGGTTTTCCTGGTTCAAGTCCGCCAGGTCGCTCAGCGTGTAGTACTGCAGTTGGTAGCGGTCGTTGAAGTCGGCAATGTCCGGGTTGTGGTGAAAGTAGCCGTTGGGATCGTTGTTGGCCGCGGCCATGAAAACCCCGTTGTTATACAGCGATCCCATCTCGCCGCAGTTATCGGGGTTGGAGTGGTTGTTGGCCTCGTCCACAATGATCTTCATCCCCTTCGCGTGCATGGCGGAGATCAGGCTGTTGAGGGCAGTGAAGGAATTCGAGTTATCGCCGAAGTGCTCCTCGACGTTCATGAAATCGCGCGCCCAATAGCTGTGATAGGGCGCCGACACGCTCGACGATGCACAGTTCAGGTTCTCGTTGCTGACCACCGGCGAGACCCAGATGGCCGTGGCTCCCATGCCCTTGATGTAGGAGAGCTTCTTCTGGACGCCGGCCAGGTCGCCGCCCCAGTAAGCCTGCCAATTGGTGTGGGTCCCGTCAAAGAGGCCCGGGCTTTCAGCCGGGTTGTCGTTGCTTGTGTCGCCGTCGTAGAAGCGGTCGGTGACCACCTGGTAGATGACCTGTTTCTTGAAGTCCTGTGCGTGAACAAGCGGGCAGGCGAGCGTGATCGCAATCGCCAGGGAGAGGGTGTGGCGCTGCATGATTTGGCTCCTTGATCTGATTCCGGTCCGGGTGTGACTGCAAGTGAGTTACGGTCTTGGCTGGATGGTGATCCTGATGGGGCTTCCGTTTCATCCCGAGGCTGCAATTCACGGTCGAAAGTCCGGAACCAGCCTTCCAAAAGCATCGCCCTGAAGCACCGGAAGTGTCAATGGGCTGCCAGGACGACACTCGCCTCTCTGAACGCGCGACCGCGGCAATGCAAGGTGGTAAGAAACCGGAAAGGCAACAGAGCACGCACTCCGACCGTTCTACGGCCCGGCAGTCTCCATCTCTTTTTCCAGGCGGGCGTGCAGCCGCTGGCTGAAGCCCGCCGGCAGCTCAAACACCCGGTCGTCGGCCACCAGAACCACCAGGTTGCGCGTGGAGTCCAGAACCGCCGAGCAGATCTCGCAGGTCTCGAGATGCTTGTCGATCTCGGCGCGCAACCCAACGTCCACCTCGCCGTCGATATAGGCCGAGATGTGCTCCCACACGTGTTTGCAGTCAATCCTCATCGCAACCACCCAAACACCCCTTTCCGTTTGGGCGCGAACCCCTCCAGGCGTGGCGCCAGTTCCCCCTGCAACAGGGCACGCGCCCGGTGCAGCCTCACTTTGACGGCCCCCTCGGTAATCCCCAGCGCGGCGGCCGTCTCACGCACGTCCATCTCTTCGATGTCTCTCAGCAGCACAACGTTACGGTAAATCTCCGGCAGCCCTTCCACCGCCTTGCGCAGCATCGCTCCCAGTTCCTGCCGTTCCAGGGCCTCCGAGGGCACCTCGCGCCAGCAGGTCAGCACGGCCGGGGTGTAGTCCCCGGTCTGCTCATCCGTCTCCGCATCCAGCGAATCCTCCCGCCGCGTTCCCGCTTTCCGCAGCCGGCCCAGCCCCTCATTCCGCGCAATCGACAGCACCCAGGTGCGAAACTGCGCGTCGCCGCGAAAATTCTTCAAATTTAAATAAACCTTGATCGCCGTCTCCTGCGCCGCGTCCTCAGCCTCCGTTTCATTGCGCAGCAGCGACAGCAGCAGAAAGTAGATGGCGCGCTCACAGGGGCGGATGAGCGAGTGAAACAAGTGCCTCTCGCCCGCCAGGATGCGGCGGATACAATCTGCCTCGAATTGAGGATTGGGAGCTGTCATCGCTTTGAAAAAACCGGCCCTTGAGCGGCCGCCATCGCCTATCCGGTCCCCCCAGCTTATCTCCTCAGAACTATACCGCGTCCTGCCCAACCGGCCCCCGCCAGGCGCATGCAATCTCCAGGCCAGTTGGCAAGTTTCTTTTATTCATAAAGATTCCTTGTACGAAAAACACAGATTGGGCTGTACAATCTCCACGAGGAGACCCATGGCCGGAGATATTTCACTTACGTGCAGCGATTGCGGGCAGGACTTCACCTTCACCGCTGCTGATCAGGCGTTCTTTCAGGAACGCGGTTATTCGACCCCGAAGCGTTGCAAGACTTGCCGTCAGGCAAAGAAGAACGACCAGGGGGGCTCCGGCTACCGTTCTGCTCCGGCACAGGGAACACCTGTGATTTGTTCGGGTTGCGGCCAGCCTACAACAGTGCCTTTTGAACCGCGTGGCGATCGCCCCGTCTTTTGCCGGGACTGCTACCAGGCGCGTAAAGGCAGCGGCGGTAGCGGCGCAGGAAGTTCGCGCGGCCGCGGCCGTTTCTAGGATTTGTCTGGGTTCGATCCCCGCTTCAAGCACCGGATTCGAGCCTTACAAGGCGACCTCAGGCAAAACGCTCGGGCGAGTGAATCGGTTCTGCGCCGAAGATTTCCTGTGGCGCGTCGGCCCGTTTCGATCTCCCGCAAATGCAAGCTGTGTTTACGAGACCTCCCAGCGGTTCCACAATTGCTGTACCCCGAAACCTCTGCTATCAAGTGGTTTTTCCTTAAGAAAAAGCCGCCTGTCTCAGGGCTACAAATGGCACGTGAATTGTGGGATCGCTCAAAAAGGGCAGCCACCGCAGTAGCGGCTGCCCTTTATGCTGTGCCCGTCCTGCCCTGTGCGCTGGTTTGCCAATGCAGGCACTCTCTCCAGTTTCCAGATCGTCCATGGACATGGACGGCGCAGCCCGATAAACTGGCGCTAACTCCAGCGCTCAACCCCTAAGGACTTATTCCAGGATCATGGTTCATCAACTGTCCTTCGCACGATTTGCCTGCAAGAATCTATTGCGTAGACGCCTCAGGACCCTGCTTACGCTCTGTGGCATCGGCATGGCTATCGGTGCATTTGTGACGCTGGTTGGTTTTTCCCGCTCTTTTGAGCGCGAATGGCAACGGCTCTACTCCTCCTCCGGCATCGACATCGCCGTCGTCGACAAGAACTTCATGAACACCTCCGTCAATGAGTCGCTCATTGACAAACTCCGCGCCGTCCCGGCTGTCGCCCAGGCTCATCCCATGATCTTCAACATCATGGACATTACCCCCGAGGTCAACGCGCTCATCTTCGGCTGGCATCAGGATTCATTCGAGTTCGATTCCCTCACCTTCAACTCCGGCGGCCGCTTCCACGACGGCAAGGCCGAGATCATCGTCGGCGAAGTGCTGGCCCGCAACCTGAACAAGAAGGTTGGCGACACGGTCGAGCTCCAGGGCAGCTCCTTCACCATCGCTGGAATCTTCCACGGCGGCACGGCTCTGGTAGCGGGCGCCCTGATCATGCCCATCGATCAACTTCAGCAGCTTTCCAGCCTGCAGGGCAAGGTCTCAGGCTTCCATGTGCGGCTTCGTCCCGCGCCGGCCGGCGAATCCCCGCAGCACTACATGAAACGCGCCCAGGCCCAGATTGAAGCCGCCCTGCCCGGCCTGAATGCCCAGGCAGCCGCCGACCGCGCCTCCAACAATCAGTTCGTTGACCTGGCCCACGCGGTGGCCTGGGGCACCTCCTGCATCGCCTTGCTCATGGGCATTCTGGGCATCGCCAACACCATGGCCATGTCCGTCTTCGAGCGCACCCGCGAGATCGGCATCCTGCGCGCCATCGGCTGGAAGACCTGGCGCGTGATGATGCTCATCCAGATAGAAGCCTCCGTGCTCGGCTTGGTCGGCGGCATCCTTGGCATCGGCATTGGGGTCGGCGCACTGCATCTGCTCGCCACGCTGCCCCAGACCGCCAGCGTCGTCTCCAGTTCCTTTTCCTGGATTCACCTGGTTGAGGCCCTCGTCATCTCCGTCATCTCCGGGCTCATCGCCGGCGCCTACCCTGCCTGGCGCGGCTCGCATCTTTCTCCGGTGGAGGCGCTTCACTATGACTAGCCCCCAGCTTGAAGTGAGAAACCTGCGCAAGAGCTATGACGGCGGCCGCATCGAAGCCCTGCGCGGGGTCAGCCTCTCCATCGAAGCAGGCGAGTTCATCGCCATCAGCGGCGCCAGCGGCAGCGGAAAATCCACCCTGCTGCAACTCCTCGGCGGCCTCGACGTGCCCACGTCGGGTGAGGTCCTGTTCGAGAATGCAGCCCTCGGCACCGCCATTCACCTGGATGAATACAGAGCCCACCGCGTCGGATTCATCTTCCAGGCCTTCTACCTGCTTCCCACCCTGCGCGCCATTGAAAACGTCCAGGTACCCATGCTCGTAGTCACCGGAAACGCGAATCACCGGGTCGAACGCGCCAAGGCCCTGCTGCACGAATTGGGACTCGAGCACCGGCTCTATCAGTATCCGAATGAGCTCTCGGCCGGCGAACGTCAGCGCGTCGCCATCGCCCGCGCTCTCGCCAACCAGCCGTCCATCCTGCTGGCCGACGAGCCCACCGGCAATCTGGACAGCGTCAATTCTGCGCGTATCATGGAAATACTCACCGGAATTCAGAAAACGCATGGCATGACGCTGATCATCGTCACACACGAAAACGACATTGCCAACGCGGCGCCGCGCCACATTCGCATCCGCGACGGGAGAATCGAACCATGAGGCTTCCCGCCGCCGCCGTGCTTGCGGTCCTTCTCTCTGCCGGCGCGGCCCTGGCCCCGGCATTCGCGATGGACGCGCACGGCGCCCTCGACCAGGCTCGCCTGGCGGTCCGCAAAGCCGATTTCCGCGCCTCCGGCCATCTGGTCCGCGTCGATCCCTCCGGCGCCCGCTCGAGCTATCCCATCATCGTCAAGGCCCATTGGTTCCCCGGCGTCCTGCGCGTCTTTGTCGAGCTCGCCCCTGCCTCGGACTCCGCCGCAAGCCGCTCCCAGGCCCTGCACGCACTCCTCGAACTGCGACCCGGGGGCGCGAGTTCCATCCGCATCGCTCATCCCGGCGACGCAGCTCCCACCGTTCTCCCCGTTGACAAATGGTCTGACGGGGTGGCCTCGACCGGCTTCAGCTACGAGGACTTCCTGGAAGGGCAGCTCTTCTGGGCCGGCCAGTCCGTCACCGAGCACGTCAAATACGGCGCCCGTGACTGCGACCTGGTGATGAGCACGCCCGGCCCGGTCGATAAGTCCCACTACGCCGAAGTCCGCACCTGGCTCGACCGCGGCATTGCCTTCTCCGTCTACGTGGAAAAGACCGTCAAAGCAAGTTCCACCGTCAAGCAATACACCTACTTCGGGCTTCGCCGCGAGGGCGGCGTCTGGTCGGCCAGCCAAATCGAAGAAAAAAATCATGGCCAGCCGGGCTCTACACTCCTTATCATCGACCGCGGGAGCGCAAAGGCAAATCTGGGCCCCGCTGACTTCAACCCCGAACGGCTGACGCATTTCTGACCGGCATGCATTCTTTGGGGCAGGCTTCGGAAGTTTTTAGAATTACCCATTTCTGACCAGATCATTGGTTGCCAGGATCGCCTATGTATATCGTTCTCTCGATCATCGCAGTGGCCGCAGCGCTCATCGGCGCTGGATTCCTCTATCAAGTGATCGGGTCGCATCGCGACCGCCGCCGCTTTGCCTCGGCCGGACGCTGGGTCGAGATTGGGCAGGGTCACCGCCTCTACATGCTGGAGAAAGGCTCCGGGGGCCCCACGGTTCTCTTTGAGGCCGGCATCGCCGCCACCAACCTCAACTGGTTCCACATCCAGGAAATCGTCGCCCGCTTCACCCACACCGTCTCCTACGATCGCGGCGGGCTCGGCTGGAGCGGCCCAAGCCGCAGCGCGCGCACCCCCGGCAACTGCGCCTCCGAGCTGCACGATCTGTTGCAGCGCGCCAACATCACCCCCCCCTTCGTCCTCGTCGGCCACTCCTTCGGCGGCCTGGTCATGCGCCGCTACGCCCTCTGCTACCCGGAAGAGGTGACCGGCATCGTCCTCGTCGACCCCATGCGCTGTGAAGAATGGCCGCCCCTGAACCCAGGCCGCCAGCGCGAAGTCGACCGCGGCAAAAGGCTTACCGGCTTCGCAGTTCCCATTGCGCGCTTCGGGCTGGCCCGGCTGGCGGTCACGTCGCTGCTCTGCCGCTCGGGAAAGATCTCCGGCCAGCTCGCCGGTGCCGCCGGCAAAGGCGGACGCCACGTGCTCGACCGCGTCACCGAAGAAGTCGGCAAGATGCCCCGCGAAGTCTGGCCCATCATCGCCGCCCACTGGTCCCGCCCCGGCTATTACGTCGGCATGCGCGACCACGTCGAGGCCGTGCCCGACACCGTCCGCGAGATGCAGGACGCCGAGCCCATCCGCGACATTCCCGTCCTGCTACTCACGCCCGGCAAATCCACCCCGCTCTCCGACGAAGACGTGCTGCGAATCGGCGACAACGTGCAGCAGGTGATTGCCGCGGACAGCGCGCATTGGATTCATCTCGACGAGCCCGACCTGGTCATCCAGTCGATCCGCGAGATGGTAGCCGCCGTAGCTGCCGAGCCTGTCGCCGCCTCGATCTGAATAGGTCGCATCGGATCTCGGTTTTCCTGTAAACGCAAGATAAATATAAGACTTGTCATCCTGAGCGGAGTCTCTCGCAGCCTTATCGCGAGGGGCGCAGTCGAAGGACCTGCGGCTTGCTCTTGCAGTTGCACTTGCTCTTGCACCTGCATTTGCTTTTGTAGTTGCACTTGCTTTTGCTCTTCTCTCCCCCTCCCTAAGAAGCCGTCATCCTGAGTGTCCATGGGCATCGTTGCCCACCCAAGTGGATGAAAATCGGATAGGCTTCGTGGGTGTGGAACGGAGAAGGCCGTATTCGCTCTGGGTGAAGTGAGACCGTTCCTGAGTTTGGTCTGGAACGCGC
>DATNHL010000108.1:0-12444 GCA_035604995.1 Occallatibacter sp.
TCCGCAAGCGCACTTTGCGAGCCTTTGCCCGCCCCGTGCGCCGCCAATACCTTGCGTCGCAAATCGTTGTCGTAGGGTCGCGGCATCTTCTCCGCGGAGATCGCTTGAGCTACCTTATAGTAACATTAAAAATGCTCTAGGGCCGCGGCGCAGCATCCGGCGAGCCCGGCGTTGCTGTTGCCTTATCCTTAGCCTGCGGAGCGGAAATGCTGGGCACTGCCGCCGGGTTGTATTGCACTTTCAGGAAGTTCAAAAGATACAGGCTCCGCTCCGGATCCTTCAATTTTGCGAGGTCCTTGGGCAGGCGCTCCGGGGCCAGAAGCCGCCAAGCCTCCGGCGCCTGGTGCGGATCGTAGCCCGCGTCGGCCATCAGCGCCAGCGCCATTCGGCCCCGAGCGTGCTCCATACTGCGCCCAGTCCTTAGCTGTTCAATCAACCCGCCCGTCCCAACGGCTGCGAAAGGAATCGGTCCGGCGGCTCCCGCGGCCAGCTTCGCCGCATCTATGAGCGTGTAGGGGCGCCCGTCCTCCGCCTGCTGCTGCAGCACTCCGGCAACCCCTTCGGCCAGCACGGCGGCAAGCAGGTCGTCGCTCGGGAGCCGTTCAACGGCGATCACCGGCACAAGCACCAGACCGTGGTCGCAGAAGATAGCGGTCCGCCGGTAGGTCCCTTCCACCACGTAGAACCGGAACGGAATCTTCGCGCGATCATCGACAGGAAGGTCGCGCTGATACTTCGGCACGACTCGCATCCCTATCTGCCGGATACGTTCCTGCAGTGCGGCGTCCGGCGGCACGGGATACCAACCGCACCACCCGCCTTGGTCCTCCTCTGGGAAGTTCGTGGCAGCGGTCCCGAAGCCTTTGTAGGCATCGATCTTGCTTCCCGGCGGAAACGTAGTCACCTGCAGATCAGTTGGTTCGTTCTTGTGCTTCGGAAGCTTGAGTCTGGCGAATTCCACCTTGGTAGCGACGACTTCTCCGGAGCTGTTGCGCTCGCCGTCAAACTTCGCCAGCGTGTTTGTGCCCACCTCGGACAGCGCCTTCAACCCCTCGCGGAACCGCACCTCGGTCGCGGCGCTGACTCGGAACGTGTAGCCGTCTGCTCGAAATACCGGCTCCGATCCGGACGCGATCACTCGATCGATAATGCCCAGGCCCGAAACTGTCCGATCCGATTCCTTGGTAGACGCGCCCATTATCTCTGCACAAACGGTGAGTGCAATCGACCAAAGAACAATGAAGCGAGTCGAAGCGGCAACTCGGCACATGAGAATACCCTGAACAGAAATTAACCGAGTATAACGCGAGGTGCAAATTAGGGTGGTAATTCTTGCTCTGGCAGGCCGATGCGCCTGCGTACGTCGACGATCCGGACCCCGCGAAACAGGAAGACCTTGCTGCGGTTGAGTTCGCCACTCATGATCACGACCGACGACTTAGGAAGGCTGAACGTCATTGCGAGGAAGGCAATCAGCGCTTCGTTGGCGCGGCCTTCGATGGGCTGCGCATGCACCGCAATCTTCAACTGCGCCGCCGCCCCCTCGCCATACACTCCAGTGATTGCAGTCTTCTTCGCGCCCGGCTGCGCCCTAACGGCCAAGGTCACTCCGTCCGCCACGGCGCGCAGCATCACTCCGCCCCAGTCCACGGCTGGCGCTTGCCGAACAACGCCGTCCCCACACGGATGCGCGTCGCGCCCTCTTCAATGGCCAGCGGAAAATCCCCGCTCATCCCCATCGAAAGCACATCCAACTCCAGCCGCGGATGCTGCGCCGCCCACTTGTCGCGCCACACGCGCAAGCTGCGGAAGCAAGCCCGCGTCAAATCCTCGGCCACGCCCCACGGGGCAATGGTCATAAGCCCCTGTACTTGAAGAAATGGAAAGCCCGGGAGGGCCTCCAGCAGTTGCGAAGCCTCAGCCGACTCAGGCTTCAGCCCCGCCTTCGTCACCTCCGGACTCACCTTCACTTCAATCAGCACAGGCAGCCGCTTGCCCAGACGCCCAGCAGCCTCATTCAACTTTTCCGCCAGCCGCACCGAGTCCACCGAATCCACTGCGTCAAACAACTCCGCCGCGCGCGCCGCCTTGTTGGTCTGCAGGTGCCCGATCAGATGCACGCGCACCGGCGCAGCCGCGTCCCCCCGCAGAGCTTCCAAATCCGGCGCCTTGGCGGCAAACTCCTGCACGCGATTCTCCCCAAACAACCGCAGCCCCAGCCGAGCAGCCTCGGCAATCGTGGCCGCCGGATAGGTCTTTGACACGGCCATCAGTTCCACCTCGCCGCGCCCGCGTCCAGCCCTCCGGCAAGCGGCCTTGATCGCCTCTTCCAGCCGCTCCAGTTTCTCCTCGAGCGCCGTCATGGCTTCTCCGCTCAATGCCCGCGCTCTTCCAGATACTTCTCCGCCTCCAGCGCCGCCATGCAGCCCGAACCGGCCGCCGTAACTGCCTGGCGGTAGCGCCGGTCCTGCACATCGCCGCAGGCAAAGACGCCGGGAATCACAACTCCGTGGTGCGTCGTCAGCACGTTGCCGCTGGTTTTGATATAGCCGTCCTCGTCCAGATCCATCTGCCCGGCAAACATCTTCGCGTTCGGCTCGTGACCAATTCCCAAAAACAGCCCGCTGATGGCCAGTTCGCACTCCACGCCCGTCTTCACGTCCTTGAGTCTGAGCCCGCGCACTTCCTTCTCATCCACGCCCAGCACTTCTTGCACGGTTGTGTTCGTCCGCAGCTCGATGTTGGGATGAGCCATGGCCCGGTCCAACATGATCTTCGAAGCACGGAAACCCTCCCGCCGGTGCAGCAGTGTCACCTTCGTGGCGAAACGCGTAAGAAACAGCGCCTCTTCCATCGCCGAGTCGCCTCCGCCCACCACCGCAATCTCCTTGCCGCGGAAGAAGAATCCATCGCACGTGGCGCAGCTTGAAACTCCGTGCCCTATCAGCGCCTGTTCGCTGGGCAATCCCAGCCATCGCGCGCTTGCGCCGGAGGCCACAATCAGCGTGCGCGCATGAATCTCGCCCGCCGACGTGTGCAGCTTGATCGGGTGCGCGCCCAGCTCGACTTTATTCAGATGCGCCAGCTGAAACGTCGCCCCAAACCGCTCCGCCTGCTTCTTCATGTTGTCGATCAGCTCCGGCCCCTGAATGCCGTCCGGCCAGCCGGGAAAGTTCTCCACCAGCGTGGTGATTGAAAGCTGTCCTCCGGGCTCGTGACCCTCCAGAACCAGCGGGTTCAATCCAGCCCGGGCCGTGTAGATGGCCGCCGTAAGCCCGGCGCAGCCCGAGCCAAGAATTACCGTGTCGCGAATGTCCGTCATTGAGTATCTTCCTGTCTTGATTCTAGATGCTCGAGTCGCCGCCCGGATTCTTGACGTTTCTCGCGCCACCCACAACCGGCTCAGCCCAGCGATGAAGCCAGCAGCGCCGGCCGCTCCGCCGCCAGCCTCACTATCAGTTCGCCAAACAGCGTGTTGGCCCAGGCAAACCACGGACGCGTGAAGTTGCTCGCATCATCCTTCTGGAACGACTCGTGGATGAACCCGGTCCCCGCCGTCGTATCGCGCAGCCAGCGCAGGCATTGGCGAATCTCCTGCTCGTCGCTGGTCGTCAGCGCCCGGTAGACGATGGCCATGGGCCAGATCATGTTCAGGCCCTCGTGCGGGCTGCCCACGCCCTCGCCCGCGTTGCCGCGGAAGAAATACGGATCCGCTTCGCTCAGCACAAACTGCCGCGTCCGCCGGTAAAGCGCGTCCGCCATTCCGCAGCAATCCAGATACGGCAAACTCAGCAGCCCCGGCGCACCCGCGTCGTCCATCATCAGCGCGTTGCCGTAGCCATCCACCTCGTACGCCCAAATCTCGCCAAACTGTGCGTGCCGCATCTTGCCGTACTGCACCAGCGCGCGCTCCACCTCCGCGGCCAGCGCCTCAGCCTCCGGCGCCAGTTTCGCGTCGTTCACCGCATGCGTTGCCAGAGCCGCCAACTGCCGCAAACTCACCACAGCAAACAGATTGGCCGGCACAAACAGCGGATAGATGCACGCGTCGTCCGAGGGGCGAAACATGGAGAAAATCATCCCCACCGGCCGCGCTGGATTCCCAAAGCCGCCCAGCGCCAGGGTCTCGCTCGGCGCCTCCGCCTCGCGCTGAAATGAGTACGGCCCCGGCCCATCTTTCCGCTGCTGGGCGCGAAAGGTGCGCACAATGGTCCACGCCGCCTCCTTCCATCCCGCGTCAAATGGCCGCGTATCCCCCGTCGCCCGCCAGTATCCCTGCGCCAGCCGGATCGTGTAGCACAGCGAGTCCGCTTCCCACTTGCGTTCCCCCACCCCGGCGCGGTGCTCGGTCTTGTCGTTCGCCGCCCAACTGAGCGGCGCGGCCTTCTCATCCCGCATGAAGGCATTGGCATACGGGTCGAGCAGAATCATGCGCGCCTGCCTGCGAATCAAGCCCTCGATCAGCTCGCGCAGCTTTGCGTCTTCTTTGGCCAGCGAAAGATAGGGCCACACCTGAGCCGAAGAGTCGCGCAGCCACATTGCGTCGATGTCCCCGGTCACAACGTACGTGTCCGGCTTGCCCTCGTACCTGCCCGGAAACACCGTCGTGTCCAGCGTGTTGGGAAAGCAGTTCTCGAAGATCGTGGCGAGGGCCGGGTCGCCCATCCGCTGCTGCAGGCGCGGAATCAACGCCTCCACCGCCGCGCTGGTGAAATGCCGATCCCCCTTGGCGGGCCGTGCATGCGGCAACTCCGCCGCCGACGCAACAGCGCCGCCCCAGGCCCCTTGCGCCAGCGCCCACGCAGCCGCTGCTCCCTTCAACCACTCCCGCCGGCTTATCTCCCCCATCGCCCGCTTCCCTTTCAGACTCTCTCATCGCGTCCTTCTTTTATGATGGCATCTATGGCCAACCTGACGCTCATTTACGGACTGCGGCTCCTGCCCGAAGGCGAAGTAACCGAAATCCAGGACGCGACCCTGAAACTGGCCAACGGCCACCAGGCGCACGTCACCATGCACATGATCGAGGGCTCAAGGGAGGAGATCGAGGCCCAGCTCAAGCGCAGCCTCGACGCTTTCTTCGACTTCTACCCCGAGATCTGACCGCGCACCCATCGCCCTCCGGGACCGCTCACTGCGCCCTTCTCATCGAAATCCCCACGTCTGCGCACCAATTCGCGACAACGCCCGCGGCGCGCCGGCCCCTGCACCGCATTGTTTTGCACAGACGTTGGATTCCTGCAAGACACCGTGCGTGGGCGCTTCTCATGAGTCTTTCGCAAAACAGAACACTCCTCAGAGTCCTGCCCATCGCATCTGCCTGCATTTTGCGATTCCCGGGACACAAATCACCGTTTTCTCATGAACGACTCTAATTGTCGCGACCAATTTCCTCATTACCTAGGAATTTCCAGTCTTCAGGCGCGTGAGCCGATGAATCAAGCGTGTCCGCCTGAGAAGCTCCTCTTCGCCGTTCATGAGCCGTCCTCCAGGGCGGAGCAGAAGTTCCTAACCTGGAGCGCCTCCCGTGCTGGCCTTGGCTTCCTTTCATACGCGCCGCCGCGCAGTACTTCTTCCCGCCCTCCTGCTCCCCACCCTTATCCCCACCCTTATCCCCACAGCCGCCCACGCAGGCGGACCCAAATACGTGGCCGGCGCCAGGTTCTTCAATCCCGCCGCCCTCGGCCAGCCCGTTCACTGGTCCAAAGGCCAGGTCAATTACTTCGTCGATCAGGGTCCGCTCAGCGCTTCGGTCTCCAACCAGCAGGCCACCGCCATAGTCGACGCCGCCGCCGCGCTCTGGTCCGCCGTCCCCACCGCTGCCGTCACCCTCACCGACAAGGGCCCGCTCAACGAAGACGTCAACGGCTCCACCATCGCCGTCACCAACGGCCAGATCACCGCGCCCGCCGATGTAACCCCCGACGCCACCACCTATCCCCTCGCCGTAATCTACGACGCCGACGGCTCCGTCATCGACGCGATCTTTGGCGCCGGCGCAAGCCAGCCAACCAGCTGCCAGAACAACGGCGTCTTCACCTGGCTCGACAACATCAACCCCGACGCCACCATCGCCCACGGCGGCGTCCTGCTCAACGGCCTCTGCGCCACCACCCCCGACCTCATCGAGATGATGAGCTTCCAGCTGGAGCGCGCCTTCGGCCGAGTCCTCGGCCTAGACTATGCGCAGGTCAACCCCACCGCCCTCACCGGCGAGCTCCCCGGCGGCACGGCAGGCTGGCCGGTCATGCAGCCCCTGGGTGGCGTCTGCGGCTCCGCCGGCGGCGAATGCATCCCCGACCCTACCGTCCTCCGCTACGACGACATCGCCGCCCTCAACCGCATCTATCCCGTCACCGCGCAGAATCTCGCCAACTTCCCAGGCAAGCAGCTCACCGCCGCCAGCACCGTCTCCATCCAGGGAACCATCCGCTTCCGCACCGGCCTCGGCATGCAGGGCGTCAATGTCGTTGCCCGCCCGCTCGACGCCAGCGGCAACCCGCTCTGCCAGTACACCGTCACCTTCGTCTCCGGCGGCTACTTCAATGGCAACCACGGCAACCCGATCGGCGGCTTCACCGACTCGAACGGCAACCCGCTCACGGAGTGGGGCTCCAATGACCCAACCCTCCAGGGTTTCTTCGACCTCAGCGACATGCCCCTGCCCCCGGGCGTCACCACGGCCAACTATCAAGTAACGTTTGAGCCCATCAACCCCCTCTACATCCTCACCGACTCGGTCGGCCCCTATTTCGACGGCCAGGTCACGCCCTCCGGCACGCTTGCGCCCATCTCCGTCCCCAACCTCGGCGCAGGCAGTTCCCAGACCCTCACCGTCAACGTCTCGGACTCGGCAGTCGGCGGCAATGACGACGCCATCGGCGCCCAGGCCTCGCCGCGCAGCCTGCCCCCCAGCGGAATGTGGGCTGGCCGCCTGAGCCAGGTCGGCCAGACGGACTGGTTCACCTTCCCCGTCCGCGGCAACCGCACCTTCACCATCGTTACCCAGGCCCTCGATCAAACCGGCACGCCCACCGAGTCCAAGGCCATGCCCTCCATCGGCATCTGGGACGCCTTCGACTCCGTCGGCGCCACCGCCATCGGCGCCGCTCCCGGCATGAACGGCCTGGCCACCGGCGAAACCTGGCTGCGCGTCACCACCATGGGCGACGACCTGGTCCGCATCGGCATCGCCGACCAGCGCGGCGATGGGCGCCCCGACTACCCCTACAACGGCTGGGTTCTCTACGCCGACACCGTTTCGCCCCAGCGCCTGCCCGCCTCTGGCGGCGCCATCGTCATCCACGGCATGGGCTTCCGCCTTGCCGACACGGTTCTTGTCGGAGGCCAGCCAGCTCTCGTCGTCAGCATCTCTCCCAACGAAATCACCGCCATCGCCCCGCCCGCCGCTGCCGGCGTTACCGGCTCCGTCGACGTCGAAGTGGACGACCTGCCCGCCTTCTACGCCGCGGCCATCGTCTCCGGCGGCGTCAGTTACGACTCGGGCTCCGGCGACGCGCTCACCCTGCTCACCGCCCCCATGAACACCGTCCCCACCGGCGTGCCCATCCCATTCACCGTCACCGCCCTGGGCTCCGATCTCACCCCCGCCGGCGGCGTCACCGTCATCTACACCGTCACCAGCGGCGCCGCCACTCTCGCCTGTGGCCAGCCCGTCTGCTCCGTCACCGCCACCGGCGACGGCCGCGCCACCATGAACGTCACCGCCGTCGACTCCACCTGGTCCATCGTCACCGCCTCGCTCACCAACGGCTCCAGCCTCCAGGCCCAGTGCGCCGGCGGAACGCCCCCGGTTCTGGCTGCCCTTACACCCCGCCTCTCGCTCGCCGCCACAGCCACCGTCACCTGGACCGTCCAGGCGCTGGTCCTTAAAAACGGCCTTCCCGTGGCCGGCCAGGCAGTCGCTTGGCAATCCACCACGACCGGCATCGCCGCCCAGGGCGCAACCCTCGACCTCACCAACGCCGCCGGCCTGGCTACCCAGGCCCTCACCGTGGGCCCGCTCGCCGATGGCCAGCTGGTCACCATCAACGCCTGCCTTAACGGCACCAGCCAGTGCGTCGCCTTCTCGGCCATCGGCGCCCGCCCCGAGTACGCCACGCTGGAGGCCGTCTCCGGCACCAGCCAGGTTCTCTCCGTCCAGGGAACCCCGGCCCAGATCACCCTCCGTCTGCTCGACATGGATGGCAACCCCATGGCTGCCGGCTCCGTCACCCTCTACCAGGCCCTCTACGCCTGGGCGCCGCCCTGCGGAGCGCACAGCCTCTGCCCGCCGTCAAACCTGTTGGCAACGCAAACCGCCGCGGCCACCTCCGCCCTCGACGGCACCGTCACCTTCACCCCCGCAACCCTGCCCGGCGTCGCCACCGATCTGCTCGCCCTGGCCGCCTCCGGCAACACCTCAACCCTCTCCATCGCCGTGGAACAGCACCCCTAGACCCGGTCGCCTCTTCCATGCTCCCCCGCCTCCCCGCAGACCAGCGGCGGCGACCCTGCACCGGTCCCACCTGTAACCGCCCGGCGCAGCCTGTAAACGGATGTTCACAGCTCTTCCTGCCTATGGTCCACAAATTGTTGTAAGATATACTTCTTCGATTATCCGAGAATGGCCCATCGCTTGCATCAGTTTATTGGGTTCTTGTCGATTGGCGGCCGGTAGACTAGGTGGGCTGGCAGCCGGAAGAGCAGCCGAACCCCATCGGCTGGCTCTCTGGGGGTAGAATGGCGGACGCGTCCATCGGGATCAGGGCAACTGGAACAAAGCGGCGCGCAGAGATCGTGCAGCGCGGATTCTCCCTTCTTTCGGCTGTGCTGCTGGGTCTGGCGCTGGCCGTGGTCATCGGGCTATTCACCCATGACGTGAGAATCGACCCGCGCTTCAACCAGGTGCTGTTCTTTGCCGCCGGCGCCGCCGCCGCGGTGCTTGTTCTTCGCCTGCTCGTTCAGCGTGAGCGGCGCGTGGCCCTGCAGCGGGTGGTCAGCGAGATCGTAGGCGAAAACACCTCACCCGAAGTCGCGGCCATGCGCATCCTCGAGGCGCTCTGTGTCTCGCAGGGCTGGGATGTCGCTCTCAAGTGGGAGGTCAACGCCGAACAGAACCGCCTGGAATTCTGCTCGGGTTGGAGCTCTCCTGGCCGCCACACCGAATCTCTCATCAAGGAAAGCACGGAATACACGCTGGCCCCTGGCGTAGGTTTGCCTGGACGGGCCTGGCAGGACGCCCGCCCGGTCTGGATCGCCGACCTGGCCTCCGAACCCGCCAGCCCCCACACCAAAGCCGCCCTCCGCCGCGGAATGGTCTCCGGCTGCGCGGTTCCCGTCCGCGCCGGAAACCGGGTGCTCGGCGTCCTCGAGTTCTATTGCCATTTCTGCCTCCGCGAAAACCGCGAGGCCATGGCTTCGGTCGAAACAGTTGCCGCCTCGCTCGGCCAGATGCTGGCCCGCACCCATGATCGCAGCTGGGCCGAAAAGCTCTACCGCCAGCAGGAGATCCTGCTCAACTCGGTCGCCGACGGTATCTGCGGCCTCGATCCAAGCGGCCTGGTCAGCTTTGCCAACCCAGCCGCCGTCAGCATGTTGGGCGCAGCCTCCTCCAGCCTCACCGGCAAGCCGGTGCATGAGCTGCTGCATGGTTCTGCGCCTGTGGGCAGCCAGTGCAGCTCCGATTGCCCCCTGCTGCGCGCCACCGGGCGCCTCCAACTCATGGCCACCTCCGGCGAAGACACCATCTACCGCATCGACGGCAGCCCCTTCCGCGTCGACTACGCCTTGACCCCCATCCTCGATCATGGCCGCCTTTCCGGCTCCGTCCTCAGCTTCCGCGACATCAGCCAGCGCTATGCCCTGGACCGCCTCAAGGATGAGTTCATCTCCACCGTCAGCCACGAGCTGCGCACCCCGCTTACCGCCATTCGCGGGTCGCTCGGCCTCCTCTCCCACGGCAGCCTGGTCGAGCTCAACGACAAGTCCGCAAACCTGCTCCGCATCGCCGTGGCAAACTCCGACCGCCTGCTCCGCCTGATCAACGACATCCTCGACCTGGAACGTATGCAGAGCGGCCGCGACCGCCTCGTCTTCCGCAAGGTGCAGTTGGCCCAGATCGTGCGCCAGGCTATCGACTGCATGGCCCCTGTTGCCGATGCTGCCGGCGTTCAGCTTATCCAGGACACCACCCAGGTCGAGATCGCGGCCGACCCCGACCGCCTCGCCCAGGTCATCACCAACCTGCTCTCCAACGCCGTCAAGTTCTCCCCGCGCAACTCCGCCGTCTCGGTCCTCATGCGCCCCGATCTCAACGGCGTCACCGTTTCCGTCATCGATCCCGGCCGCGGCATTCCCGCCGACAAGCTCGAGACCGTCTTCGGCCGATTCCAACAGGTCGACGCCTCGGACTCCCGTCAAAAGGGCGGAACCGGCCTGGGGCTGGCCATCTGCCGCACCATCGTCCACCAGCATTCGGGCCGCATCTGGGCGGAACGCAATCCCGTCCGCGGCTCAACCTTCCGCGTCTTCCTGCCCTACAAACCGGTTCCCATTGGAACCGAAGAGTCCGTCTTTGACCCGGAAACCCAAAGAGTCGCAGAAATCCTGGCCGCCGCCAACACCGAACGGCGCCCCCAGCTGGTGAAGATGGAACTGGCAAGCAACTAAGCGGTCCGCCGGCCCTGGGCCACCCGGAAACCACTCTTCTGCCACTTCCGGCCTCGATCCAGCATCATGGATATTGAGGAACCGCGAACCGTGGCCGACCCCACCGGAACTCCCCAGCCGCCCTCCCGCCCCCGCGTCGCAATCGTTGGAGGCGGCTTTGCCGGCATTCACGCGGCCAAGGGTCTGGCCCGCCTGCCCGTCGACGTAACCCTCATCGACCGCCGCAACCACCACACCTTTCAGCCCCTGCTCTACCAGGTGGCCCTCGCCGTCCTCTCCCCGGCCGACATCGCCCAGCCCATCCGCACCATCCTGCGCAACCAGCCCAACGCCGAAGTCCTCATGGACGAGGTCACCGGCCTCGACGCCGCCGCCCGCACCGTCACCCTCGGCTCCGGCGCGCAGCTCCCTTTCGACTACCTGGTCCTGGCCACCGGCGCAACCCACTCCTACTTCGGCAAGGACGAGTGGGCGCCCCTCGCCCCCGGCCTCAAAACCATCGAAGACGCCACCGAGATTCGCCGCCGCGTGTTACTGGCCTTTGAGCTCGCCGAGCGCCAGATGGTCGAGCACGGCTGGCACCCGCCCCTCAACTTCGTCGTCATCGGAGGCGGGCCCACCGGAGTGGAACTCGCCGGCGCCATCAGCGACATCGCCCAGCTCTACATGCGCCGCGACTTCCGCCACATCGATCCCGCCAAATCCCGCGTCCTGCTTCTCGAAGGCTCGCCGCGCATCCTGGCCGCCTATCCTGAAGACCTCTCCGCCAAAGCCGAAGCCGCTCTCACCCGCCTCGGCGTCGAAGTCCACACCAACACCCACGTCACCGGCATCGGCCCCGGCTGGATCGAAGCCGCCGGCAAGCGGATGGACGCTGTGGTCACCCTCTGGGCCGCGGGCGTCCAGGCCTCGCCGCTCGGCAAACTCCTCTGCGCAATCCCAGGCGTCGAACTCGACCGCCGCAGCTGCGTCCTCGTCGATGATCGCCTCAACCCCGCCAGCCTGCCCAGCGTCTTTGTCCTCGGCGACCTGGCCCACTTCGAGCAGGACGGCCACCAGGTCCCCGGCGTGGCCCAGCCCGCCATGCAGATGGGCGACCACATCGCCAAAATCATCGCCGCCGACCTCAAGGGAACCGAGCGGCCAGCCTTCCGCTACTTCGACAAGGGCGACATGGCCACCATCGGCCGCATGGACGCCGTGGCCAAGGTCGAGTGGCCCTTCAAAGCCCACATGAGCGGCTTTCCCGCCTGGGTCACCTGGCTCACGGTGCACATCTTCTTCCTCATCGGCTTCCGCAACCGCATCGCCGTCTTCGCCGCCTGGATCTGGACCTACTTCACATTCACCCGCGGCGCAAGGTTGATCATCGGCGACCAGCGCCTCCCCGGCTGGCAAGACCAGCTCAACGCCGGACCACAAGTGCCACCCCAATCATCAAACCTGTCATCCTGACTAGCCGGACTCGCCACAGCCAGTTACGGCTTCAATGAATGGCGCACGGAGGTCACGGTTGCCACAGGGACCCGCTAACTTGCAAACTTGCTATCCCCGCGAAGCGGGGGCTAACTTGCTGCCTCTGTCCAAATCCCCGCCGCAACTCTGCCCAATCGTTCATCAGGAGCGAAAAGGAGCCGTCATCCTGAGTGTCCATGGGCATCGTTGCCCACCCAAGTGGATGAAAATCGGATAGGCTTCGTGGGTGTGGAACGGAGAAGGCCGTATTCGCTCTGGGTGAAGTGAGACCGTTCCTGAGTTTGGTCTGGAACGCGC
>DATNHL010000109.1:0-4280 GCA_035604995.1 Occallatibacter sp.
GCTGGTCCGGTAGATGACGGCCCCGGGTTGCACCGTCCCGACCTTCACCCACAGGCTGCAAGTGAAGGCGTTGAGGTTCGCGTCGACCAGCTGGACGTAACTCCCGGTCCCGTTGAGGTTCAATGACTGGGCGCTTCCCGGGATCGGAGCGGCGTCCGGGATGAAGGTGGCCCCCGCGCCGTTGATGCTGAAGTTGAAGTTGGCGTTGAGCGCGTTAACCGCGGATCCCTCAAACGGGAAGTAGTAGGTGTCCGAGCCCCCGGTATAAACCGCAATCACGCTGGAGTTGTTGCTGGGGACCAGGAGACGCATCTCGCCGCTGGTTGCGGTGGTGTAGGTGTACCAGACGCTCGCCGAAGGGCTGGTGTTGGCGTGGTTGGGCTCGTTGTTCTCCATCGTGGCTCCGGTCAGCGTCACGCTCAAGTTGGTCCAGAAGCCGGGGTGCTGGAAGGTCGTTCCGTTCACCGTGTCGGGGTAAACGACGGGCGGTGGCGTAAGCGTGGTCCGGTCCACAAAGAAATCGTTCACCACCGCCGGCGGCTGATACACGTAGGTGGCCGAATTGGTCGGGCTGAACGAGACCCCGTCGGTGGCGTAGGAATCGACCTGGACGGTGGCAGCGTTTTGGCCGTCGCCGATGGTGAAGGGGTTGGTGTAGGCGAGCCAGGCGCCGCCGTTCAGCCGGTAGTATGCGGTGGCCGTCGTGGGCCAAGTCGTGATCATAACCGGGAACGGGTGGTTGGTCGTGAAACTCGCGGGGGAGATGGCCGCCGACAGGACCATCTGCGTGAATCGCAAGTTGTCGATGAAGATGGTGTTGTCCCCGCCGTTCAAGTCGGTGCCGACGAACGCGAGCGTGTGGGTGCCGGCCGTGACCGGGAACGGGCCGACGGTGTAGTCCTGGTAGCTGGTGGCCCCCTGGGCTGGCGCCAGGTTCGTCAGGACGACCCCGTCGAGGGTGACATTGAAGGTCTGCCACGCCGAACCGTAATTGCGCTGCGCGGCCGAGAACACCAGCTTGTAGAAGGAGGAGGCGAACGTCATCGGCTGGGACATGCTGCCGGTGGTCTGGACGAAGGCGACCTGGGAACCCTCCGGCGCGTTTGGATTGCTGCCGGTCAAACCGCTCGCGTTTCCCGTGAGGCCGCTGTTGCCGGAGAATGTCCAGGGGGCTCCGCCGGGGTTGTATTGGTACCCGCCGTAGCCCATGACGGGAGTCTCAAATCCCAGGTCGGATCCCTGTGAGAAGCCGGAGAGGGGGGCGAGAACCATGAGGCTGAGCCGGGCGAATACGCCAAGCCGGACGGGGAAACCTTTTCTGTGCAGAAACCATATGGACGCCATTCTCCAGTATAAGTTCCTGCAAGCGCATTTGGTTTTAGCTGACGGCGAACAGTTCCGGCGTGAGAACCGTTCTTCTCTCCTCCACCGGGTGCGACCCCTCGCTGAAATCCCGGGCGGTCTGCCCTTCCTCAAAGCTGGGAATGCTGCCGCAAGCCTGCCGGAGCAACTTCAAAGCCGGGTTGTCCTTGAGGAGGGAGCCGATGAACGCGGCCCGGCCTCGCTCGTTCAAACTGTCCCACAAGGCTGCATTGAGGCGTTCATTTGAGCTCTTCAACAGGTAGGGGGCCTGGAGCATGAACATCTGTACCATCTCCGGCGCTTGGGCAGGATTTTCCTTTTGCCGCAGCAGAGTTTGCAGCTCATGGATCTTTTCGGCCTGGTTGAGCTTGCGGTTGATTTCGCGCTCCTGTTCGGAACTGGGATATTTCACCTTGCGCGGCCGTTCCGAGATGTAAACCGCTTTCTCGAGGATGTCGATGAGTGGCTGGTAATCGATTTCGTTGCCTTTATGGCAGTGGGCCAGGGCAAAATCGTCGGCGCCTTTGATGTTCTTTCCAAAAGGCAGGTTCGGGACGAACACCCGGGCCCCGGCCCGTTGCAGGGCGGCGGCCGTTTCGACCAAGGCGTGGGTCACGCCGGCCTTGAACGCCTTGTCGTTGTCGAAGAAAATGTAGCAGCTGCGTTTGTTCCCGCTCGCGTCCTGCATCTTGAACTGCTCCAGCTCCGGCACCAGTTTGCCCCGCATGAGGCCCATCCAAACCCCGGGCAGCGAAACGACGTGGTAAGGCAGCTCCCGTTCCAGACACATCTGGGCCAGCATGGCCGCCTTCTTCTCTCCCTCGATGATGATGAGCCCGCATTTCGTGTTCTCCAAACGGTCGAGCATGTTGGGGTCCTTGCCAGGCTCGCGCAGGCCGGACAGCACCTGGCTGGCGTCCCAGCAGGGGTTCTTTTTCTCCCCGGTCGGGGTGCGATATTTGACCCGCACCATTTCCGCCGGTTTGATCCGGCAATAGGCGTCGCTGTAGCGCAGCACAAAGCAGGGCTTCAAGGCCTCGACGAGGTTTTCGGTGGTCGGCTCTTCGGCCGTTCCCCGCAGAATGTCGAGCGTCTCGGACGGCGAGAACGAGGTGTAGAACTGCATGCGGGCGATGCTGATGGGCCGCAGGCACGAGGAGGCGAGCTCGTTGTAGCTCAACTCGGAGATGCGCACCCCCTTTACTCGGACAGCGCAATCGTTGATGCGGGGCGCCTGGTTGAAATCCAGCAATCGCCTGGCGGCATCCTGGGCGGCCTTGGGGGACGCGCCTTTCCGCAGGCAAAGGATGGCCCGGCCTTCTGCCAGCTCAGCCTGGTAATCGGTAAACTCTCTTCTGGTCACCGGGTCGGTGTACGAACGCAGAACCTTCCAATCAGCCGGCACGGGATCATGGCTGTGGTCGTCCCGCGCGATCAGGGCGACCGCGATCGGCCGGTAGTAGCTCTCGATCTTCGCCCGTTCCTTTGCGCTGAGGCAGTTCAGGTGCTCGGCGATGAGCCGTTCCTTGAAGAAACCGGCTTTGCGCACGCTGAGGTAATCGCTCTGCATCAGCGCGTCGTGGTAGGCGGCAAGATCCTGGATGATTTGGGGTATGGCGTTCTGCGCCTGGGTCGTCACGCTGGTCTGTGAGGCCACGCTCTCGGGCTTCCACTGGCGCGCCACTTGCGCAAGCTCGTGGGCGGCGGCCGCGCGCAGCGCAAGCTCCACGAGGCTTCGATCCAGCCGGTGCGCCTTGAAGGCTTCCTGGACGCTGGGCCGCTCAAGGAATTCCTGCAGTCCAGGGTTGGAGTCCAGGAACTGCCCGAACATCTGGGCGTGCTCCGGCGCGATGTCGTCGCGGAAGCCCAGCAGCCGGTAATAGCTCGGATTGCGTTCAAGGCGTTCGAGCGTCCCGCTGTCCAGGCACTCCTTTGGCTCCTGACCGTCCAGCGGCTTGACGATTTGGTAATACGCGCCGGCCAGTAAATTGGCGTCAATCTTTTGTGCTCCGGCGGTCTCGGTGGTCCAGGGGCAAACCTTTTCCTGGAGGTTGCGCAGCAGGTTGCTCTCGAGCATGGCCGCAAACTCCGCCATCTGCCGGGGCGAGGCTTCCCGGTAGCTGGCCGCCTTTCCGGCGATGCCCAGCCGCACGTAGATTCGCGTTCCGTAGTCGGCCTGCATCTCCGGGGGCACTTTCAGGCCCACCACGGTCGGGTTGCCCTCGTAGTATTCGGGCAAGCCCAGCACGTGCTGGTAGAGCTTGCGCGCGGCGATCAAGTGAGCGGTCAAAGAAAGCTGGCGGGCTTCATCGGAAATCGTTGCCGGAGCCGGCCTGTCCCTCCGGCTCCGATCTTGATAGGTTTGCGCCGCCTTGCGCGCCGCTTGCTCGGCCAGCGTGTAAGCCTGGGGACACTGCTCCTTCCATTCCCCCAGTGCTCGCTCCTCGGAGGGAAGGTAGGGGGTGAATTTGCCAATGCGATCCACGGTCTCTCCATAGAGCCATTCGATCTTGTCGCGCCGGAGCAGGTCCGGCTGGCTGAGCGCCTCGGCAATGGAGCCGGGCAGGTTTGCCAGCAGATATTGGGCGACGGCCACCCGCAGCGGCCCGGCCTGCATCCGGGGCAGCGCGTCCTCCCAATCATAGCCGAACTGTTCCTCCTCTTCCTGCGTCCGGCCTTCCAGGGCATTCAATAGGGCGCGCTGGGCCAGGGGCCGCATCTGTTGCACCGCGCCGGCCTGCGCCGCTTCCGAGAGCATCGAGAATTCCGGCTTGCAGCCCGCCAGCAGGTCGTAAAGCTGCTGTTTGGCTTCCTCTTCCAGCCGATAGAACCCCTTGAATCGACGAAATGACTTGCTGGTCTCGGTTGGCATCGCAACTCGCATTTTACCCCATTATAGGCCCGCATGGGGTAGCACT
>DATNHL010000110.1:0-2104 GCA_035604995.1 Occallatibacter sp.
TATCGGCCGGCCGATTACGGACCTGAAGCCCAACATTGACATCCCCAACCTGGAGAGCTTGGTGGCCCAATCGGTTGATACCATGAGCCTCAAGGAATTGGAGGTGCAGGACCGGTACGGCCATTGGTATTCGCTGCGCATACGCCCTTACAAAACGGCGGAGAACGTCGTTGAGGGAGCGGTGTTGACCCTGATGGACATCGACGCGCTGAAAGCGGAGGTGAAGGAATTGCACCTCTACGCCGAGGCCATCGTCGAGACGGTGCGCGAACCCCTGATCGTGCTGGACAGCAACCTGCGCGTGGTGGCCACCAATGCGGCCTTTTACGAGACGTTCAAGGTGTCCAAGGCGGAAACCGAAGGTCGATTCATCTACTCTCTTGGAGACGGCCAGTGGAATATTCCGGCGCTGCGAGAACTCCTGGAACGAGTTCTGCCCGCGCAGGCCGCTTTCGAGGGATTCGAAGTGCAACACAAGTTTCCCGACGTCGGGGAACGGACCATGCTGCTGAATGGCGGGCAAATTCGCACGCGCAAGGGCGGCGCGCCTCTCATCCTGCTGGCGATCGAGGATATCACGGAGCGCAAGAAGGCTGAGGCGGCCCTGCGGGCCTTGCCGGCGCAACTGGTGGATTCACAGGAAGAGGAGCGCCGGCGCATCGCCCGCGAGTTGCATGACAGCACGGGGCAGACCATGGCCGCGCTGACCTTGAACCTCAGCGTACTGGATGGGAAAGCCGATTGCCTTGACGACCGGGGCCGGGCCGCCCTGAGCGACAGTCTGGATCTGGCCAGCCAGGTCTCCGAGGAGTTGCGGAATATGTCGTACTTCCTGCATCCCCCGGCGCTCGACGAGATGGGCCTGGACGGCGCCTTGCGCTGGTATGTGGATAACTTTGTGAAGCGAACCGGGCTCGAAGTCGATCTGGTTTTGCCTAAACGCCTGCCTCATTTGCCGGAGCCCGCTCGCCTGACGGCATTTCGTTTGGTCCAAGAAGCCCTTACCAACGCCCACCGCCATTCCGGGAGCAAGACAGCCAAGGTGGTGGTGGCGCAGGGTGACGGCGAGCTGGCCCTCGAGGTGGCCGATGAAGGCAGCGGTATTCCGCCGGATCATGTGAAGGGATTGGGCCTGCTGAGCATGCGGGAACGCGTCACCCAGTTGGGAGGACGACTGGAAATCAACTCCGGCGACGACGGCACGTCCATCAAGGCGGTTCTGCCCATTACGACTACGACGGAATCGGCAATCCCTTGATCACCCGGAAGGTGTCGCGGGCGATCAGTAACTCCTCATTGGTCGGAATGACGAAGATTCGGATGCGGCTGGAGGCGGCGGAGATTTCGCTCGACTTGCCAATGGCCTCCTGATTCCGGCCTGAGTCGATCTCATAACCCAGTTCCGCCAACCCCTGACAGGTTTTCTCGCGCACCAGAGGCGAGTTCTCACCGATGCCTCCCGTGAAAACCAGGCCGTCGACGTGGCCCAGCACGGCCGTGTAGGCGCCAATGTACTTCCGCAGGCGATAGCAGAACGAGTCGATCGCCGTTTCCGCCTGCGTGTCGCCTTTTGCCGCCGCCTCGATCAGCTCC
Source organism: Occallatibacter sp. (assembly GCA_035604995.1). Lineage (GTDB taxonomy): Bacteria > Acidobacteriota > Terriglobia > Terriglobales > Acidobacteriaceae > Telmatobacter. The sequence continues at coordinate 1,594 of DATNHL010000110.1, forward strand.
CGCATATCGTTCGAGTCTCCCGAAATGCCGTACAGGCCGCTGAACCTATTTAACAGCGTAGATACATCGTGAATGGTTAATTCATCTTTTGACATTAGATAGAGAATGATGGCCGGGTCGATGTCGCCGCAGCGCGTGCCCATCAACAACCCCTCGAGCGGCGTGAAACCCATCGAGGTGTCAATCGACTGGCCTTTCTCGATGGCGGTAATCGAACAGCCGTTGCCCAGGTGAGCCGTAATCAGGTTGGCCTCTTCTTTGCGCTTGCCGAGCATCTGCCGGCAATAGAACGCCACATAGCGATGCGAGGTGCTGTGGAAGCCGTAGCGCCGGATTCTGTAACGCCGGTAATAGGAATAGGGCAGGCCGTAGAGATAAGCTTTGGGAGGCATGGTGTGATGAAACGCCGTGTCAAACACTGCAACTTGCGGGACCTGGGGGAAGACTTTTCGCGCTACAAGATATCCGCGCAGGTTGTGGGGATTGTGCAGGGGGGCCAGTTCGCTGCACT
>DATNHL010000111.1:0-10621 GCA_035604995.1 Occallatibacter sp.
TCCGCAAGCGCACTTTGCGAGCCTTTGCCCGCCCCGTGCGCCGCCAATACCTTGCGTCGCAAATCGTTGTCGTAGGGTCGCGGCATCTTCTCCGCGGAGATCGCTTGAGCTACCTTATAGTAACATTAAAAATGCTCTAAGGTAGAAGAGGTCATTCTCTAGTCGTCCCGAAAACCGTCAGAACTCCCAGGCGGTGCAGCCCGTAAGTCCTTTGTTTTTTCAATAGGACCAGAATTTTTTGCAAATAAGTCATGTATTTTCTTGAATATAGGAGCGATTTGGGGGTCATTTTTTACGTAACATGCTTGTTTTCATAGGGATGGGACGAAAGCTGGGAAAAACGTGAGGGGAGAATGAAGGGCGAAAATGCGGCAAGCCGGTGGGGCGAAAAGGTCTCCATGGCTCATCCTCACAAGACCTATTGTGCGCGTTGGGAACGTAATGATCTGCAAATGTGCAGGAGAAAGTTTTGCCTTCGTGCCGATTTTCCCAAGAGCATCCCTCAGGGGCTAAAGAGCTCGTTTATTTTGCGGCACTTGCGGCACCCTACGACTTCGCTCAGGGCAGGTTCTTGAAGCCGTGCCCAGATGCAAAACCACAACGCGTCCATCGCTTGGGAGGCACTCCCAGACCCAACACCAGGTTTTGGGCGGAACTGACAGTGGGGAGAGGCAGTTCGGGCGGCGGCTTAAATCCATCGCAACTCAAAGCGCCGGCCGCGAACCTCATAGGCGCCGCTCGTCACCCGGGCGATGGCTTCAGAATAGGCGATGTGTTCCTCGGCCAGAATGCGTTCCGCGAGCGAGTGGGCGTCGTCGGACTCGAGCACGGGGATGGCGCGCTGGAGGACGATGACGCCGTGATCCAGGTGCTCATCGACAAAATGCACGGTGCAGCCGGCCACCTTGACGCCATAGTCGAAGGCCTGCTGCTGCGCTTCGAGGCCGGGGAAGGCCGGCAGCAGCGATGGGTGTATGTTGATGATTCGATTGGGAAAGGCGGCGATGAACTCGGAGGACAGGAGGCGCATGTAGCCGGCCAGGCAGACCAGATCGACTCTGTGGCTTTCGAGGCAGGCGATCAAATCGGCGTCGTGCTCGGCGCGGCTGCGGCCTTTGGAGACGAGCACTGCGTGCGGCAGACCCATGTGCTGAGCAGCGCCGATTCCGGGAGCGCCGTCGACGTTCGAGATGACGACCGCGATCTCTACGCCCCGGAGGCGGCCTTCGCGGATGGACTGGGCGATGGCCAGAAAGTTGGAGCCGCGGCCGGAGAGGAGGATGCCCAGGCGTTGGGGCCGGTATTTCGCGCTGAGTTCCGACATTTGCCCTCCGGGGCTGAGGCCCACGATGCTAATGAGGCATTTTCGGCACGACTGAGCAGGCTGCGGAAAAGGTCGGCCGTCCTGCAAAATGCCCGAAAAGCACATCGCAGGGGCTGAAGCCCATCATTTATTTTCAGCAGCTTGCGGCACGACTGAAGTCGTGCCCTGACACTTCGTGCCCCTCCCGTTGAGTTTTTCCTCAGCCTGTGAAGTCGCGCCCTAACACTTCGTGCTTGGCCGACGGGGTCGTCTGTCGGCTGTAAATCCCTGTCCTGCCAGGTTCTCGTCCAGTTGCGTCATGTGTACTGCACGCGGCGGTCGCCTTTGACGATGCGGCCGATGACGTGGAACTTCTCTTCGGCGCGGTCGAGCAGGGTTTTGGCGCGCGCGAATTTGGCGGCGGGAATGACGGCAATGAGGCCGATGCCCATGTTGAAGGTGCGCATCATCTCGTCCTGAGAGACCTGGCCCAGGGTGCGCAGATGCTCGAAGATGGGCGGCACCGGCCAGGATCCGATCTCGACCTGGGCGCCGGTGCTCTTGGGCAGGATGCGGGGCAGATTCCCGGTAATCCCGCCGCCGGTGATGTGGGCCATGCCGGCGGTCACGCCTGCCGTGACAAGCTTCTGAATCACCGAGAGATAGCTGCGGTGGGTCTTCATGAGTGCTGCGCCCGTTTTGTCCTTGATGGCGGAGACGTATTGGGTGGGCTTGTAGCCGGCTACTTCGAAGAGGAGCTTGCGGGCGAGGGAGTAGCCATTGGTGTGGAGGCCGGTGGAGGGCAGGCCGATGAGCACGTCGCCCGGCTTGATGGCGGCGCCGGTGACCAACTTTTCGCGGTCGACGGCGCCTACGATGAAGCCGGCCAGGTCGTACTCGCCATCGGCATAAAAGCCGGGCATCTGCGCGGTCTCGCCGCCGATGAGTGCGCAGCCGTTGGCCTTGCAGGCTTCGGCCAGGCCGGTGACCACAGATTCGGTCACTTCGGGGTCGAGGCGGCCGGTGGCCAGGTAGTCGAGGAAGAAGAGGGGGACGGCTCCCTGCACGGCGATGTCGTTGACGCAGTGGTTGACCAGGTCCGCGCCCACGGTGTGGTGCATGCCCAGTTCGAAGGCCACTTTCAGCTTGGTGCCCACGCCGTCGGCCGAGCTGACCAGGATGGGGGCCTTCCAGCGCTGCAGGTCCAGCCGGAAGAGCGCGCCGAAGCCTCCGATGCCGCCCAACACGTTGCGATTGAAGGTCTTCTGCGCCAGGTACTTGATGCGTTCCTTGGCGCGGTCGCCGCTGGAGATGTCGACGCCCGCATCGGCGTAGGTCACGGATTTGGATTTGGATTCGTCTGGCACGGTGAGGGCTTTCTGCGGATGGATCCTGCGGCGGACCGTCAGGCCGGAATGTCAGTCCGGAAAGGACGATTCTAGCAGGATTTGCGCCGGCCGGCGGTGCATTAGAGGAAGCGGCTGCGCTCTTTGGCTGTGGGAATCGGGCAGCTTTCGAGGCGTCCCCATATGCGGTAGCGCCAGCGGGCGACGAGGCGGTAGGCGAGGTCGCGCAACGGACGCGGGACCCAGCGGAGAAGGGTTGCCACTGCCGGCCAGGGGGATGGAAGTTGGGCGAGGAGGGCCAACACGGCGTCCGAGCGATTGAGCAGGCGCTCTGTTGGGCGGCCGGCATCGCGGACGACGAGGATGGAGCCGGGGCCGTCTGTCGCCGCTTGGGCATCGAGTCCATGCCGCGCCAGCAAAGCGGCCACCTTCGGCGATTCGGAGGGCACGAAGCGGAGCCGGTCCCGGCGGTCGCGGGCGAGGAACCAGCGGACGGCGCGGTTGCACAGGCCGCAGCGGCCGTCGAAGATGACCAGCAGGCGGTCGCCGAGGTTGTCCAGTTCACTCACACCTATCGAGATGAAGACACAGAGCGGCGCGATTCAATTCGGCCCGATTCGATTCGGCCGGGGTGCTGCCGTCTGCCTTCTATACTGAGGGCACCATGAGCTCTCCCGTTGCAGCAACAACCCGCACCCGCTCCCAGGTTCTTCAACAGCGCGCAGAGCGCTTCTTTCCCGGCGGGGTGAACTCGCCGGTTCGAGCATTTCGCGCGGTGGGCGGGGCACCGCCGTTTGTGGAGCGCGCCGAGGGCGCCTGGCTCACTGACGCCGACGGCAACCGCTATATCGACTACTTCGGCTCGTGGGGGCCGATGATTCTGGGGCACGCATTCCCGCCAGTGGTGGAGGCGATTGAGCGTGCGGCGCGAAACTCGGCCAGCTTTGGCGCTTCCACGGCTGCCGAGGCTGACCTGGCGGAGCGTGTGGTTGCCTGCTATCCGGCCATTGAGAAGCTGCGCTTCGTCAGCTCGGGCACCGAGGCAACCATGTCGGCCATCCGGCTGGCACGGGCCGCCACGGGGCGCAAGATCGTTGTGAAATTCGAGGGCTGTTACCACGGCCACGCCGACGGGCTGCTGGTGAAGGCCGGCTCGGGTGTGGCGACGTTTGGCATTCCCGGCTCGGCGGGCGTGCCGGAGGAGATCGCAGGCCTGACGCTGGCTTTGCCCTACAACGATCTCGCCGTGGTGGAAGCGGCCTTTGCCGCTCACCCCGGCGCCATCGCGGCGGTGATTCTGGAGCCAGTGGTCGGCAACGCGGGCTGCATTGTGCCGGCTCCGGGCTACTTGGCCGGCCTGCGCGCGATCACGGCGCGCGAAGGGGCGCTGCTGATTGCCGACGAGGTGATGAGCGGGTTTCGCGTGGCCCTGGGCGGGGCGCTGGAGTTGTATGGGATCGACGCCGACCTGGTGACTCTGGGCAAGATTGTGGGCGGAGGGCTGCCGGTGGGCGTCTTTGGCGGGAAACTCCGTTTCATGGATCTCCTCGCGCCTCTCGGGCCGGTTTATCAGGCGGGGACTCTGAGCGGGAATCCGCTGGCCATGGCGGCGGGAATTGCGACGGTGGGCTATCTGCAGGAGCACGCGGGCGAGGTGTATCCAAAATTGGAAGCGACGGCAAAGGCTGTGGCAGAAGGTGTCGCCGCGGAGGCTGCGCGCGCGGGGGTTCCGCTGACGCTGAACCGCGTGGGGGCCATGTGGACGTGGTTCTTTACCCCGGGTCCGGTGACCGACTACGCACAGGCCGCCCAGAGCGACACGGCGGCCTTCGGGCGCTTTCATCGCGCCATGCTGGATGCGGGCGTGTGGCTTCCTCCCTCGCAGTTTGAGGCGGCGTTTTTGGGGACGGCGCATGGGGAGGCGGAGGTTGCCGCTACGATTGCGGCGGCGCGGGGGGCGTTTCAGGCGGTAATCGCCGGCTAGACCTGCGCAGGGGGAAGCTCGCTCCATGCGTCCAGTGTGACGAACCGGTGGGTCGCTTTGTAGTGCGCGAGGATTTGGCCAGCGGCGGCGACAGACGGTCCGCGGTTTGCACCCGGTGCGAGGTGCCCGCCGTCGTGGAGAACGATATTCGTCGCCCATCCGCGCTGGTGGTTGCGCTCGATTTTGCTCATCAGGCGCTGGGCAATCCGGTCGGGCGAGGGTTCGCTCCAGTCGGTCGTGATGGCGTTCCAAAGAACGGGCGTCATCCCCAGCGAGCGGGCGATTTTGAGGACGACCGGGCGACGGGCGCCGAAGGGCGGACGAAACCAACGGATGGGAACGCCGGTGATCTGTTGAAGGGCATCGCGGGTTCGGGTCAGCTCCTCTTCCACGCGGCGGGCTGCTGTGACGGCCAGGTTGGGATGGGACCAGGAGTGATTGCCGATCAGGTGTCCGGCGGCGTGAATGCGACGCACCAGATCGGGCGCTGCCTGGGCGTAGCGGCCCACCAAAAAGAAGGTGGCATGCACATCGAGGCTGGCCAGGATATCGAGCAGTTGTGGAGTCCAGACGGGGTTGGGGCCGTCGTCGAAGGTGAGAGCCAGTTCGCCGGGGCGACGCGGGGCAATCATGGTGCGGCCGAACAGCTGCGAAGCGGGCCACATGGCCGCATAGGCGCAGCCACCCGCGGCCAGGCCGAGTATGCCCACCGCGCCCAGTCCAGCCGAGATCTCTGTGGCCAATGGGGTCAGCATGATGCCTTCCAGTGTGCAGCTTGACCCGATGGAACAGCAAGACCGGTCCCGACCGATGGCAAGCGCTGACTGTTATTCGGAGGTTGTCGGATCAATGACCGCACGAACCTGCGAAATCCGGTTGGCGGGAAAACCACCCGTCTGTGCATGCTTCCGCACAGTGTCTTCATCCGGGGCGATGTAGACGCAGTAGATTTTGTCGTCTGTGACATAGCTCTGGATCCACTGAATCTGGGGTCCCATGTCCCGCAGAACGCTGCATGACGTCTGCGAGATGGCTTTGAGCTGTTCCGGAGTCAGCTTGCCGGCTCCAGGAATCTCTCTTTCGATCACAAATTTAGGCATGGTTTCGACCTCGCTTCTTACCCGGGCTCCGGGTGTTGGGTAGTGCGAATTCTATCCCAGGCAGGCTACTTTTGGGGCAGATAAACGAGGGCAACGACGCGGCAATTCGCGCAGGGCGGGGGCACCGCATTCTCGTGGGCGCATCGATGCCTCACGCCGCGCAACGTGGATACTCCGCGGACCGGGGCAGAAAATGGGACGGCTGCGTTGCATCCGGGCCGGGCTTCGGGCGTATACTCGGCTTGTTCGGGTCGCATCCTGAGTGGACGGAGCGGCACTGGAGACAACCATGAGCGTTACCAACTTCCCCGGAGGTTCAAGCTCCGCCTCCACCGGGCACCCCATCACAAAAGTGACTATTCCTGCACTTGCCGAGATGAAGCGGCAGGGCAAGCCCATCTCCGCGCTCACCGCGTACGACTACTCCTCTTCCCGATTGGCCGATGAAGCCGGCATCGACCTGCTGCTGGTGGGCGATTCGCTGGCCATGGTGGTGCTGGGTCATGAGAACACGCTGGCCGTCACGGTGGACGAGATGCTGCACCACACCCGTGCTGTTCGCCGCGCTGTGCGCCGCGCTTTGGTAGTGGCCGATATGCCCTTCGGCAGCTACCACGGCGCGGTGGGTGAGGGGCTGGCCAACGCCGTTCGCTTCGTCAAAGAGGCGGGCGCCGAGGCGGTCAAGATCGAGGGGCCGCGCGTGGAACTGGTGCGCGCTCTCACCGAGGCGGAGATTCCCGTGGTGGGCCACCTGGGCCTGACCCCGCAGAGCGTTCACCGCATGGGCGGCTATCGCGTACAGGCGCGCACCGCTGAGACCGCACGCCGGCTAAAGGACGATGCGCTGGCGCTGGCCGACGCGGGAGCGGGGGCAGTGGTGCTGGAAGGCGTTCCGCGCGAGGTGGCACAGGAGATTACCGCCGAGCTGCCGGTTCCGACAATTGGAATTGGCGCAGGGCCGGATTGCGACGGGCAGATTCTGGTCTTCCACGACCTGCTCAACCTGACTTTCGCGCCGCCGGCCAAGTTTGTGCGCCGGTACGCGGATGCCGGCGGGCTGATTCGCTCGGCCATCGAGCACTATCGCGAGGATGTAGAGCATCGCGCCTTTCCCTCGGACGACGAGAGCTATCACCTGCCTGAGACGGCGCGCAAAAGCATGAGTGCGGCGCACAAGACAGGCGTGCTAAGGAAGGCCTGATGGAGATTCTTCGCACCGTGGCGGAACTGCGGGAGTGGTCGAGTTGGGAAAGGAACGATGGGGGAAACACCATTGGCCTGGTGCCGACCATGGGTGCGCTGCACGCCGGCCATGCGTCACTGATTCGAGCGGCCGCCTCGTCCTGCGAGCGGGTCGCCGTCAGCATCTTTGTCAACCCCACGCAGTTCGGGCCGAACGAAGACTTCGCCCGTTATCCGCGTACCTTTGACGCCGACTGCGCGCTTGCGGAGGCGGAAGGCGCAAACGTGGTGTTCGCGCCGGCTGTGGAGGAACTCTACCCGGCGGGCGCGGCCACCTTTGTCGAGGTCTCGGGCCTCAGCGAACGCCTGGACGGCAAGTCCCGGCCGGGGCACTTTCGCGGCGTGGCTACGGTGGTGGCGAAGCTGCTGGTTGCGGCGGAGCCGGACAGGGCTTTCTTTGGGCAGAAGGATGCTGCGCAGGTGGCCGTGCTGCGGCGGATGGTGAGCGATTTGCGGCTGGGGACGGAGATTGTGGTTTGCCCCATCGTGCGCGAGGCGGACGGGCTGGCGTTGAGCTCGCGCAACGTCTATCTCAGTGCGCAAGAACGCACCGAGGCCCTCACCCTCAGCCGCGCCGTCCGCCAGGCCGAGGCTCTTTTCGCTTCCGGCGAACGCTGTCCTTCCAGGTTCATTGAAGCTGCGCGCGATACCTTTGCCGCAGTCCCGGAGGTTCGCGTGGACTATATCGCGCTGGTGGACTGGGCCACGCTGGAACCCGTTGAGATCGCTAACTCCGGGTCCCTCTTCGCCGTCGCGGCACACGTCGGCCATACTCGCCTCATCGACAACACCATCCTCGGTGGAGGGTGTACAGTTGGTAAACAGCAGTCCTGAAAGGGAGAATCCTTCTCAAGCCCAATTCTCAATGAAGACACGCATTTTGTTCCCCATCGCCCTCTTCGCCGTCGGCCTCGCCGGCTGCTCCGCCATGCAAGCGCAGACCTTGTCGGAGAACAAGGCGGTCGTTCTTCGCTCTGAGGCCGAACTGTGGAGCAAAGGTAATCTTGCCGTGGCAGATGAGCTGTATTCCCCTGACTTTGTGTGCCACTTCGTCGGTGGAGTCGAGTGGAGGGGATTGAAGGGGATCAAGGGCGCGGTCATGAGCCATCGGGCTTCGTTCCCCGACTGGCATGAGAGAGTTGATGACATCGTAGCCGAGGGCGACAGGGTCGTCATACGGATTAGCTCTACGGGCACACAACTGGGTGAGTTCGCGGGCTTCGCGCCTACCGGAAGAAAGATAAGGATCGAAGAGTTTCATATCTATCGGGTGGCTGGCGGGAAGATTGTCGAGCAGTGGGGCATGCCGGATGTGCACGGCTTGATAGAGCAGTTGAGCAAGCCTGGTATGGATAAAAAGCAAACCCCATAAACGGGACGCACCAAATTCTCCGTTGCGCGGGCGCCTGCCCCGGATGCACTCTGTAGGCTATGCCGGAACTTCCCGACATCGCCGCTTACATCACCGCATTGGAGGGTCGCATTCTTGGCCAGCCACTGGAACGGGTCCGTCTCGCAAGCGTGTTTCTGCTGCGCACGGTGGACCCGCCGCTGGCGAGCGTCGAGGGACGGACGGTGGTGGCTCTGCGACGCATCGGCAAGCGGATCGCCATCGGCGTGGAAGGCGAACTCCCACCCCAACGACAAAGACCTGTCATTGGGGACCCCGGATTGCCACCCCAACGGCCAAGACCGGTCGTTGGGGACCCCGGGTTGGTGTGGCTGGTGCTGCACCTGATGATTGCCGGGCGGCTGCACTGGAAGGGACCGCTGGCCAAGCTGGCGGGGCGAAACGCACTGGCCGCCTTTGATTTTCCGAACGGTTCGCTGACTTTGACCGAGGCCGGCAGCAAGCGGCGCGCATCGCTCTACGTGGTGCGCGGCGAGGAGGGGTTGGGGTCGGCAGATCCCGGTGGGATCGAGATTTTTGCCACGGACTTGGACGGTTTCCGCGCGGCGCTGACCGAAGAGAACCGCACACTCAAGCGGGCGCTTACCGATCCGCGTCTCATCAGCGGTGTGGGCAACGCTTACTCCGACGAGATTCTGCACGCCGCCAGGCTCTCTCCCATCACGCTCACCCACAAACTCAAACCCGAGGAGTGGGAGCGCCTGTTTGCCGCCACACGCTCCACGCTGACCATCTGGATGGAGCGGCTTCAGAAAGAGGCAGAGAAGTCGTTCCCTGAGGGAGTGACCGCGTTCCGCCCGGAGATGGCGGTGCATGGGCGTTTTGGCCAGCCCTGCCCGCGCTGCGGCGAAAAGGTGCAGCGCATCCGCTACGCCGACAACGAGACCAACTACTGCGCCCGCTGCCAGACCGGCAGCAAGGTGCTAGCCGACCGTAGCCTCTCGCGCCTGCTGGGCTCGGATTGGCCACGCACACTGGAGGAGCTGGAAGCGCTGAAGCGGCGCTGAACTCGGCCGCAAATCTGCGCCGCATTTTCGCTTGACACGGCGCTCCTGGGTGCCGCAAAGTCATCAGCACGACTCCTTGCCGGCCGAAAGACGATTCCCCCCAATCTCTCCAGATTCCCGGTCCCTCGGAGGCGGATTTCCAATCCGCAATGGAGGTTTCTCAATGCATCATCTTCACTTCAACCACTGGGCCATCCTGGTTTCAGCGCTGATTCTGTGGTTCCTTGGCGCCGCCTGGTACTCGCCTGCTCTGTTCGCCAAGCCATGGATGGCGTTGCTCGGGATCAAGCCCGACCCCAAAAACAAGAACAAGAGCCTGATCTTCGGCATGGTCTCATCGTTCATCGGCGATCTGCTTCTGTCGCTGGTGCTGGCGCACGTGGTGCTCTGGTCGGGGGCGGGCAGCTATAGATCGGGGGCCTTTATTGGCTTTATCGTTTGGCTCGGGTTCTTTGCGGCGCCGAACTTTCCGCAGGGCATCTACGAGGGGCGGCCGTTCAAGCTGTTCGCCATCAACGCGGGTTACTGGCTGGTTGGGCTGATTGCCTGCGGCGTCCTGTTTGCGGTCTGGCGATAGGTACGCGCTTGCCGATTACAATCGAGGCATGAGCAAAGCAGTCATCGCCACCGGCGCCGCTCCAGCGGCCATCGGGCCTTACTCGCAGGGCGTCCGCACGGGCAACCTTGTCTTCACCGCCGGGCAAATCGCGCTTGACCCGGCGACTCAGCAGGTGGTCGCGGGCGGCATCACCGAGCAGACCACCCGCGTGCTCGAAAACCTGAAGGCCATCCTCGAAGCAGCAGGGTCGAGCCTGGCGCAGGTCGTCAAGGCGACCGTGTTCCTGAAGGACTTCAACGACTTCGCTGCCATGAACGCAGTCTATGGCGCGTACCTGGCCCCGGCGGGTGTTACTCCGCCTGCGCGCACCACGGTAGAAGTCAGCCGTCTGCCCAAGGACGTTCTGGTGGAGATCGAGCTGGTCGCAGAGGTCTGAAGGCGGCCCGCCGCGACCTGGCCAGACCGTCGAGCATCCAATAGAAACAAGGCGTTCCCCTTGACGCGATTGCAGGAGGTCCCCATGAGCGAAGCGCCCGAGAAGGTTGTGCGCAGCGAGGCGGAGTGGCGCGCCACGCTGACTCCCGAGCAGTATCGTGTACTGCGCGAGAAAGGCACGGAGCGGCCGTTCACCGGATTGCTGACCGAAAACCACGAAACCGGGAACTACCA
>DATNHL010000112.1:0-9073 GCA_035604995.1 Occallatibacter sp.
CCGTATATGCCACCCACAGATCCTCTTGCCGCTCTCGATCCTTGCGCGTTCCCATCGCCATATCTTGATTTTACGAAGGACTCCTGTGGATACCGCTCGATTTTCTCGGGAAGGTATCGGGACTTGCACCACAGGCTGTCAAGGAACTGGGTCCGGAGTTCGTCAAGGGACTTCGTTTTGTTTGCAGCGACATGTGGAGGCCCTATTTGAAGGTCATCGCCGGCCAAGCCGACCAAGCGCTGGACCGGTTCCACATTACCATGCACATGAACCAGGCCGTGGATGAAGTACGCCGGGCTGAGAGCACGCGTCTCAGAGCCAAGAGCAAAGACCAAGCCAAGCGACTGAAGAATATGCGCTGGTCTTTATTGCGCAAGGGAAGCCGGGTACGTGGTCATGCCCGCGAGAAGCTCAACGCCCTGCTGGCCAGCAAGCTGGCGACGGCCAGGGCATGGGAGCTGAAAGAGGTTTTCCAGCACTTCTGGAAGTACACGTCGCCCCTTTGGGCCTCCGCTTTCTTGGATTACTGGTGCCAACGAGCCATGCGCAGCCGCCTGGAGCCGATCAAGAAGGTCGCACGCATGCTGCGAACTCATGAGGATCTGCTGATGAACTGGTTCCGCGCTAACCGAAGTTCGTCACGATAATGAGTTTTCAGGGTATTTTGCGGTGTTGGAGGGAGGCAAGCCTTTTTTGCTCAACAGTGGCATCTGAAGGCGCGATGTAGTGCAGACCTACCCTCTTGAAAGCGGCCTGAGATGATGGCAGGATCATCGCAGAATGTATGTGCGTCCGCACAGCCGGAGTAAGGACGGCAAGTCTCACGGGTACTGGTCGCTAGTGGAAACAGTGGGCACGCCGGATGGTCCTCGTCAGAAGACGATCTGCTATCTGGGTGAGTTGAACAGTTGGGCGCAGGCGCGCTGGGTGAAGACGGTTGAGGTTTTCAACGATCGGGGCGATGCGCATCAGCTGAAGCTGTTTCCGTCGCATGTAGCGGTGGCGGATGATGATCCGCAGGTGGCGCGGGTTCTGGTGAACAAGGTGCGCCTGGAAAGAACGCGGTGGTTCGGCTCCTGTTTTCTCGGCCTGGAGTTGTGGAAGCGTCTTGAACTGGATTGTTTCTTTGAGCAAAACGTCGATCGCGAATCGGCCGATGTGCCCTGGTCGCGGGTTGCGGCGTTGCTGGCCATCAACCGTCTCTGCGCGCCAGGCAGCGAGCTGGCCATCGAGCAACGCTGGTATCCGTCGACCGCGCTGGACGATCTTCTGGAAGTCGAAGAAGGCAAGATCAACGACACGCGTCTGTATCGCTGCCTGGACCGGATCCTGCCGCACAAGACGAAACTGGAGCGGCATCTGAAAGAGCGCTACGGTGAGTTATTCGGTGCCGAGTTCGACGTGCTTCTTTACGATCTGACGAGCACGTATGTGGAGGGCGCGGCGGAAAAGAATCCGATGGTTCGCCGCGGCTACTCCCGGGATCATCGGCCGGACTGCGAGCAGTTGGCGATGGCGCTGATCGTCAACCACGAGGGCTTCCCGTTCAGTTACCAAACATTTGACGGCAACCGCAGCGACGTCTCGACCATAGAAGCGATGCTGCGCTTGGTAGAGCGCAAATATGGCAAGGCGCGAAGGATCTGGGTGTTCGATCGCGGCATTGTGAGCGAGGAAAATCTGGCGGCGATACGGAAACCTGGCGGCCAGTATCTGACGGGTACGCCCCGCAGCCAGATGAAGCGGTTTGAAGAAGAACTGCTCAAGGATGACTGGACCAGGGTGCGGCCCGAGGTGGAAGTGAAGAAGGTGGCTATCCCGCAGGGCGAGGAGACGTACATTCTGTGCCGGACGGCGGGCCGCAAGGAGAAAGAGAAGGCGATCCGCAGTCGTTTTTCCAACCGCATGGAAACCGCGCTCCATGAACTGGAGAGAGCCATCGTTACGGGACGGCTGAAAGACCGCAACAAAATGGAACGGCGGCTGGGAAAGATCCAGGCCCGGCATCCGCAGGTAAGCCATCTGTACGGCCTCGATCTGCGAGAAACGGCCGATGGCGTTCGGTTGTTCTGGCAAATCAAGGAAGATCGCAGAAACTGGCGCGAAGCGCGCCAGGGCGCTTATCTGCTGCGCACCAATCTCACTGCGGAGACGGCCGAGGAGTTGTGGTCCAAATACATGCAGCTGACCGAGGCCGAAGCGTCATTCCGCGCACTGAAGAGCGAGCTTTCCATCAGGCCTTTGTTTCATCACCTGGAACCGCGCGTAAAAGCTCACGTCATGGTCGCGTTCCTCGGCTACGCCTTATGGGTCACCCTGAAACATCTGCTCAAGTGCCGGCCTCCGGTTGTGCCAACGCCATCGGCAAGTGGGGTCGATAATGCACAGCCAATGACGCCAATGAGAGCAATCGCCCTCCTCTCCACCCTCCAGAGCGCCGACATCGTTCTTCCCACAACGGACGGTCACGAAATCAGACTGCGGCGGATCACCGAGCCAACAACAGAGCAGAAATCCTTGCTCCGGCAGCTCGGAATCAGCCTGCCTGAACATCGCAGATTTCAACGCAAATGTAGTGCAGACTCGGCGGTAGCCTGAACTGATTCTGAACCACTTAGGCCATCTTCGATCTCGTTCGTGACGAACTTGGGTTAAAGGAGAGATCTCAAGCGGCGCCGTCGAGGGTCTCAACAACAAAATACGAGTGGTAACCAGACGATCCTTCGGATTTCGGACCTATAAAGCCATGGAAATGGCCCTGTTTCACACGCTTGGACGACTCCCCGAACCCGAGTCCGCCCACAAATTCTGCTGAGGAGGCTTAAGTAAATCGCAGGAGTCCCCATAATAGTTCTTATCCAGACGCTGTTCTTGTTCTATGTCATCCCTGAAATCGGCGTAGATGTTGAACATCCAAAACCCAAAGCTGCTCCACACATCTTCCGCGTCCAGATCACCACGCCGTACAAGCAGGCCAATGGTCTCGAAGAAATCAAGAATCTTTTGTGCCTCGGGAGGATAGGCGGTTCCCCTCAGCCGCTTCTCCGCAACTGTCCTGCGGTAATGTGCCATCGGCTCACGCTCGAATTCCTCAATAAATTCGACGAGATGTTTCACCTTTTCAGATTCAGCGCCTGTTTCAATTGCCTATGAGCATAAATGAGTGCCCACACCCCTGTGCCAGCGATAACCGCTGTACCGGCTGCTGTGATTGAATCCGTGGTGATCTTGCCGTCCGTTTCCTCTCGGTTCTCTCAGTGTAGCGTTTTGGCAATGCAACTGGGAGCGAAAACACCGCCTGGATGCCAATGTGTTTTGCTTGGTCAATTCTGCTCTATTCCACGTCTGAAGTGGACCAGAAATGTCGCGCCAGCGACCATTTCAGTTCCTCGATGCCTTGGCCGGTTACGGCGGAGATGGCGTGGAACTCCAGCTTGCGGCGCTTGATGTGGGCGGCTAACTTCTTCAGCTTGTCGGGATTGGCGGAATCGATCTTGGTGGCGCAGACGATCATGGTTTTCTTCGCTAGTGGGTGCTCGACCGAGGGACCGGGATTGTCGTCCATGGGCTGCTCGGGGCGGGTGACGGAGAAGCTGGCCAGCTCCTTGTTGATGACTTTGAAGTCTTCGACAGGGTCGGGACGGCCGCTGGCGTCGCTGACATCGACCAAGTGAAGCAGCAGGCGGGTGCGCTCGATGTGGCGCAGGAACTGGGTGCCGAGGCCGGAACCGAGGTGGGCGCCTTCGATGAGGCCGGGCATGTCGGCGACGACGTAGGACTCCTGATCGGGCTCTTCGCCCACGGTGACGACGCCCAGGTTCGGCTCGAGGGTGGTGAAGGGGTAGTCGGCAATTTTGGGCCTGGCGGCGGAGATGCGGGAGATGAGGGTGGACTTGCCGGCGTTGGGGTAACCGACCAGGCCTACGTCGGCGAGCAGCTTCAGAACCAGTCGATAGTTGCGCTCTTCGCCGGGCCGTCCCAGTTCATGTTCGCGGGGCGCCTGGTGGGTGCTGGTGGCGAAGTGCTGGTTGCCGCGGCCTCCGCGCCCGCCCTTGGCGATGACCACTCGCTCGTCGGGGGTCTCAAAATCATGGATCAGCTCGCCTGTGTCCTGGTCGTAAAGGGATGTGCCGACAGGGACTTGCAGGATGATGGAGTTGCCGTCGAGGCCGGTGCAGTTGGAGCCCATGCCGTGCTGGCCGCGCTGGCCCTTGTGTTCCGGGTTGTAGCGGAAGTGGATG
This sequence comes from Occallatibacter sp., assembly GCA_035604995.1. Lineage (GTDB taxonomy): Bacteria > Acidobacteriota > Terriglobia > Terriglobales > Acidobacteriaceae > Telmatobacter. Next base: position 4,242 of record DATNHL010000112.1, read on the forward strand.
AGGGTGTTGTGGCGCTGCGAGCTGGCCATGACGACGTCGCCGCCGCGCCCGCCGTCACCGCCAGAGGGACCACCGCGGGGCACGAACTTCTCGCGCCGGAAGGCCATGCAGCCGTTGCCGCCGTCGCCGGCCTTGACGCGAATTTTTGCTTCATCGATGAACATTGAAAGACCAGGGATCAGGGGTTAGGGGTTAGGGGTTAGTTTGACCGTGGATGTACGAGCGGCCCCAACTTCACTATGCCGTCTTTTCAGTTTACCGAATCAGGCCTACAATCACTGTCAAGATCACTGTGGGCTATTTGCGCGCTGCAACCGGGGTTCTGCTCCGGCCGGGCGCTTGTGTCCTGTCCGCACCTGCCGCCAAGAGCAGGATTGGAAGTGAGGATTTGCGCTTGTTCCTCCGGTCTGCCGCGAGCGAGTCTTTCCATGGCTTGGGCAGGGCGACATTGGATGAAGCCGGGGTTGCTGGCCGTGCTGCTCGTTAGTGCGGGCGCCGCGGCTGGGGCGCAATCGCCGCTGCTGGCCATGGCCAATGGGCCAAATGGAACAATCGGCGCAGTTGGATCGATCGCCGGTCGGCTGACGGACCTGCACTCGGCACCGCTGGCGGGCGCGACGGTGGTGGTGCGTAATGCGGCCACCGGCGCGGAGGTGCGCAGCACTACGGCCAAAAACGGGAGCTACCGCTTTCCCGGCCTTGCAGCGGGCGAGTATACGCTGGATGCGGAAAGCCCTCAGCTGGGCCATGGGCGGCTTGAGGGGATTTACGTCTCCGGCGGGCACGAGGCACGCGTGCAGGCGGCCATGGCGTTCGAGCCGGCCGCGTCACAGCCGGTCGAGGTCGCGACGCATGAGACAACCCTGCCAACCACGCCGGCGAGCCTGCCCGCACCGACTGCCGTGGCCACAGCTCCAGTAATGCAAAGCCCGCCGGCACAGGTTGTCCGCATCTCGCCGTCGACGGGCTCCAATCCTTCGTCGATGGCGGTGGAGTACGCCCCTCCGGCGGCCAATCCGTTGCAGGAACTGGCGCAGTTGGTGTGGCGCGCGGAGGAAAGGACGCAGGAGAAGCCGGCAACGCTGACTGCGTTGGTGGCCGAGACTTTGGCCGCAGAGATGCCACGCGGCCTGCCGTTGAGCGGGAAAGCCTTGAAGAGCGAGGCGCGAACAATGCCGGCGACCGCAGCCCCGATGTTGATCTCCGCTGTGGCGAGTGAGCCTTTGCTGACGCTGAGTCTGAGCGGGCATCGGGAGGTCGAAGCAGACAGCCTGGCGACTGCAAGCGCCGGTTCGCAGCATGGTCTGGCTGCGGGCGGCGGATTGGCTGTGAGCGCGGCGGCGGCCTCTGCTGCGCGGGCGGCACTTGAGTTTGTCCAACCTCCGGCCGGGCGCGTACAGGCAGCTGCTCAGCAGGCCGATCCCGCAACGGCTGCCGTGACGACCACGATTGCGGCGGCGGAGTTGCAGTCGCTGCCGGCTGCGGGCAGGCGGTGGCAGGATTTTGTGCTGGACACGCCAGCGGCCTCAACCGCTGCGGGTGGGACGCCCGCGACTTCGCTGCGCGGAGCTGGGCAGGAGCCGGCGGAGACCACAATCGACGGCGTGAGCACCCGCATGGCCTTCGGCGGGCAGGGCAGCTCCGGGCCCGGATCGCAAGGACCAGGGTTGAATGGGCAGGGCGGCGGCAGCCAGAACGGGATGGGGCAGGCCTGGGCCGGGGGACACTCGTCGCCCGTGGCCGAGGCGGCCGTCCGCGAGGTGCAAACGGCGGCTGGAAACGCCGAGGCGGAAGGCGCACGGACGGCCGGCGGGCGGGTTGATGTGGAGACCGCGCGCGGCACGAACGGGCTGCACGGACAGGGATTTCTCTTCGACCGGGAGAATGCGTGGGGGGCGCAGAACCCGTTTACCCAGTGGGTGAAGGAAACCGCGCCCGCGACGCTGACCACTGCCCCGGTGTTTACGGCCGTGCCGTATACGCCGCCGGACCACGAGACGGTGTGGGGGGTGGGGCTGGGCAGCCAAATCCGGCGCGACAAGCTGTTCTGGTTTGGTGCGCTGGACAACTACCAGCGCAACGATCCGGGCCTCGCCACGGTCAAGCATCCCGACGAGTTCTTCGCGCAACCCTCGAATGACGAGATGCAGGTGCTGAGCGCGCGGCTGGGGCTGAGCAGCGCGAATCCGGTCGCCGAAGGGCTGAAGGCTTACTCGCAGCTGTTGACCACGCTCGACGGGTTGTTGGGACCAGCTCCGCGGACGGCGGCGCAGTGGGTGGGGTTTGGCCGCATCGATTGGCAGGCGGCCGAACGTCACCGCTTCACGCTGGAAGGGATCGGCGCGCGTTGGAACTCGCCCGGGGGCGGGCTGACGCGGGTTTCGGAGACCTACGGGACCAACAGCTTTGGAGCCAGCCGGGCCAGCGAGGAGCTGCTGCTGGGGCGCTGGGAGGCATTCATCACGCCCAATCTGCTGGCCGTGTTCCAGGGCTCGGCAGGCCGCACCATTCTGAGCGCGCACGCGGAGACGCCTTCGGCCTACGAGCAGACATTCCTGAGCGCGAATACATGGGGTCAGTTGCCGCAGATGGTGGTGGACTCGCGCTACGGCTTTATGATCGGCAACCCGTCGCGGTTCGGCACAGGGAGCTCTCCAGACGAGCGCGCAGTCCAGGCGCAGGAGACGGTGGACTGGGTGCGCGGCAGCCTGCTGGTGAAGGCCGGGTTTGACCTGAGCCACAACGGCGACGCGATCAGCCTCCTGCGCAACCAGACGGGCACCTACCACTACGCGAATGCGGAGAATTTTGCCTCCGACGCGCTGGTGTTTGCCAACTATGGGCTGGCTGGGGAACTGAACCGCAATGACCAGCACAACTGCGATCAGACGGGCAAGGTGTGGCGCGATACCGGCGGCAACCTGCGCGGACTGGGCTACCTGCCCTGTTACTCCTACTACTCGCAGGTGATGGGCCCCAGCAACTGGAACCTGAGCACGAACGACTGGGCCGGGTTCGGCACGGTGCAGTGGCAGCCGCGGAAGCTGCTGGTGGTCAGCGGCGGCTTGCGCTGGGAGCGGGCGCAGATGCCGCCGGCGCTTGCCAGCCTGACCAACCCCGATCTTCCGCTGGCCGGAAAGCTGCCCAGCCTGGGCAACGATTGGGGACCGCGCTTGAGCCTGGCGCTGGGCAGCCTGGAGAGCCACTGGCCGGTGCTGCGCCTGGGCTTTGGCATGTACTTTGGCCGCACCGAGAACGCTACCCTCGAGACGGCGATGACGCAGACCGGCAGCCCCAACGGCGACCTGAACTTTTTCCTGCGGCCCACGGACAATCTGAACGCCGGTGGGGCGCCGCCGTTTCCCTATGTGCTGAGGGGCGAGCCGGGCAGCTTTGTAAAGCCGGGGGCGGTCGAGTTTGCGCCCACCTTCCACAGTCCCGAGGTGCACCAGGCCGTGGCCGCCGTGGAAAAGGCCCTGCCCGGTCACGTGCAGGTCACTGCGGCCGCGCTCATGAGCCTGGGGCGCCGGCTGCCCGTCTCCATCGACACCAACTTCGACCCGGCCGTGAATCCGCAGACCATTACCTATGCGGTCGTGGACGGCGCTGGCGCGGGGCCCATCAAGACTCCGCAGATTGCGGTTCCGTTCTATGCGTCCTGGCCGTCTGCAACCGCGGCTACCGGGTTTGCCGGGCGGCTGAATCCGGAGTACCAGCAGATCACCCAGATTATGAGCCGGGCCAACTCCACCTATGAAGCGGCCATGCTCAAGGTGGTTCGTTACGGACGGCGGGGTCTGAGCCTGCACGCGCACTACACCTACGCCCACGCCATGGACTGGAACCCCAACGAGAGCACGACCGTGGCGGGCAGCGACGTGCTGGACCCGGCCGGCTTCAGCCAGGAGTATGGAACCAGCAATCTCGATGTGCGCCACTCGGCCGCAGTGATGGCCGTGGTTGAGGCGCCGTGGAAGCTCGGCGGCACGGCGGGAAGGCTGGTCAACGGCTGGATGGTCTCCGGCATTGGACAGTTCCGCAGCGGGCTGCCCTACACCATGCGGACCACGGGCTCGCTGGCGGAAGAGTTCGACCAGGCCAACGGAGCTGCCATTGTGGCGCTGGGGCCGGGCATGAACGGCTCGGGCGGCGACAACCGCGTCTACGGCGTGGGGCGCAACACCTATCGCTATCCCGCCACGTGGAAGGCCGACCTGCGCCTGGGCAAGAAGTTCAACCTGGGGCAGATGCGCGAGTTGCAACTGCTGGTGGAGAGCTTCAACCTGTTCAACCACCAGAACGTGACGGAGCTGGAGACCACCGGCTACTATCTCGAGCCCGGAACCGCAACCGGCGGCTTGCCTACCCTGAACTTCCTTACCGGACTCAAGGCGAACACGACCGCGTTCGGCCAGCCGCTCAACATCAACGCGACCAACTTCTACCGCGAGCGGCAAATCCAGGTGGGATTGAGGATGCGCTTCTGAGGGCCACCGCGGTGGGCGGACGGCGCTTTCGTTCCCGGAGGTCCGTTGGGTCTCACGCCTCCCGAGGCGCCGCGGGCATGGTTCGCGGGTCTTCCGCCGCGGAGCAAGGTCCTGCGTTCTCACGTTCTACCCGGCTTTGGCCGATTGAGGAGACAGGGGAGTGCGTCTTTCCTTCCCCGATGGGCGGGAGATGGCCACGGCAGGGTTAGAGCATTTTTAATGTTACTATAAGGTAGCTCAAGCGATCTCCGCGGAGAAGATGCCGCGACCCTACGACAACGATTTGCGACGCAAGGTATTGGCGGCGCACGGGGCGGGCAAAGGCTCGCAAAGTGCGCTTGCGGA
>DATNHL010000113.1:0-3701 GCA_035604995.1 Occallatibacter sp.
ATGTTCCAGCCGGCAACGTCGCTGAAGTTGCCAACGGCCGTCCACCTGCGCCAGTTCAACCAGCTTGAGCGTATCTGTTCCCGCGTCCACTCCAAGAAACCTGGGCCCCGGCCCAATCTGTTTGTTTTCCTTCTCACGACAGGCCCGGTCGACGCAATTGCTGGTCATAACGTCTCCTCACCCTGAGGCCTAGAACTAGGTCGTCTCTCACATACAAGATGTGATGTGGTTCACATACTGACGCCTAGAACCTAGGCCATCTCTCACATACAAGATGTGATGTGGGTCACATGCAAGTCTCGTTCGTTTGGAAGTCAGGCCGGGAATCGCATCTTGCTTTTCCCGACGGTTGATCCTGCGCACAGCTACAAATGTGCAGGATGATGGCGCGGCACCCCAGTGTCTAAGCCCTCGAACCTCGGTCATGGAATCACCTGCTGGTGACTCAGCCAATGGGGCAATGCAGTAGTCAGAAATGGAAGATAGGTAATCAATAGAACGCCAATCGACATGACGGCGACGATGGGCAGTACGGAACGCAACACCTGTGGAATTGGCTTGCCGAAGCGATAAGAAGACAGCAGCAGATTCAGGCCGATGGGCGGCGTCAGGTAACCAACTTCCAGGTTGGCAAGAAAGATGATGCCAAGATGCATCGGGTCAACGCCGAAGGCGAGCGCCAGCGGAAGCAGCAGGGGAACCTGAATAACGATTGCCGAGAAGATATCCATCATGCAACCGACCAGCAGCAGGAAGGCGTTGAGGGCCAGCAGAAAGATGATGCGTGAATGAATTGTGTGCGTTGTCCATTCCACGGCGCGCGCAGGCACCTCGGCATCCACGAGGTAGTTCGTGAAACCCAGCGCCACCCCAAGGATCAGCAGCACGCCTCCGATGACCAGGCCGGCGTGGGCCATGGCCCGCGGCAGGTCGCGAAAAACACTCAATTCCCGATGGATAAAAGCTTCCACAACGATCGCATAAAGCGCCGTGACGGCGGCGGCCTCGACCGGAGTGGCCCAGCCTGAGAACAGCGCCACGATGGCTACTACCGGAAGCATCAGCTCCCATTTGGCGAGCCACACAGCCTTCACCAGCCTGCGCGCCTGGAACGGTTCGGCCGTTTGAGCGCTTCCGCGCGAACGCCACACTCCCCAGCAGGAGATTGCGAGAACCATGACGACTGTCGGCAGCAACCCCGCGAGAAACATTTGACCCATCGGGACCTTAGCCACGATGGCATACAGGATCAGCGGCAGGCACGGAGGCAATAACAGGCCGAGCGAGCCCGATCCAGTGATGAGACCCAGGGCATCCTTTTCCCTCAGACCGCCGGCCAGCAGCATCGGCATCAGCAGGCCGCCCAGGGCAAGAATGGTTACGCCGGAGGCTCCGGTAAAGGAGGTGAATAAGGTGCACACCAGCACGGTCACAATGGCAGACCCACCAATCATCCTGCCGAAGAGCGCGCGAAACACTTCGATCAATCGCTGCGGAGCTTGCCCCTCGGCAACCACAAACCCGGCAAGAGTGAACAGAGGCAAGGTGGGCAAGGTTGGGTTCGTAACCAATGAATAGTGCCCGATGGGGATGGAGGCGATGGGCTGGTCAATGGCCCAGAAGAGGATCAGCGCCATGCCGCCGAGAGTTGTGAAAGCGGGAATTCCAAGGCCGGTAACGATGGCCAACGCGGCCAGGGCAATCCAGAGCATCTGTGTATGCGGAAGCGGAGACCACACAAAAACGGCAACGATGGCGCTCGCCAGTGCCAGTGCCGCCACGCGGTTGGCCCACTGGGTGGAAGAGCGCAGGACCAGGCGCCACGCGACCAGGAAGAAGCCCAGCGGCAGCGCCAGCTCGATCCACCAGGTCGGCACTCCGTAGGCCAGAATGGTGGGAAACTCGCGCTCCGATAGCACGAATTGGAGTCCCGCAAATCCCAGCAGGACGCTGATGGAAGCGGAGGCGGCGGCGCAGACAATTCGCGACACATCCCGGGCGCGTCCGCGTAGGAGCATCTCTTCAAGATTCGAGAGCGTGATCAGCCGGCCTTCGCGAGCCGCCATGACGGCGCCCAGCATGCCGACGATCAGCACCAGATGCTGAACGATGGCGCCTCCGCCATCCAGGCCGGAGTGGATCAGTGGCCTAAGGATAATTCCCGTCAAAGGCAGAATGACCAAGCCCGCCATCGTCAGCGCCATGGCGCCGTTCTCCATCCGACCCGGTTTAAGACCACGCCAGACCCGTTGTTGCCACCGCAAGTCAAGGAGCGGTTCCATAACGACTCCCGTGGCGCTCATTGCCCACCTCCGGCTTGATTGCGGTACTCGAGTACGAGGCGCTGCACTTCATCGAACTCGTCGGCGGGCACCATCGTGCCGCGCATCCTTGGCCACAGAACGTCCTTGGCAAACTGTTCCCATTCGCGCCGCATCTCCGGTGTCACGGGTTGGATCTGCAGACCACGGCTTTGCATTGCGGCAATCGCCGCGGATTCTTCGGACGCGCCTGCCGATTCCATGGCGGCTCCCGCGGTCTCCGCCGCCTGCTTCATGGCTGCGCGCGTGGACGTCGGCAGCGCATCCCAACTTTTCTTCGTGACGACTATGCCCCCGGTAACCGGCACCCATTTCAAGTCCAGCATGTGTGACACGGCGGTGTTGAATTGAGCGCCCAGGGCATGAACTGGCAGCGTCACCACGCTGTCCACCATGCCGGTTTGCAGAGCCGTCAGCGCGTTGGTCCAATCCAGCCCTACAGGGTGGCCGCCGATGGAGTTGAGCAACTGAATCTCCTGAGCGTCGGCGGCGGCGACAGACACTTTCATCCGCAGAAAATCCTGCGGAAGCAGCGCCGGCTGCTTGGAGAAAAACCGCGAGAAGCCCACAGTCCCCCATGAGATCATCACAAAGCCGTGCTCTTCCATGCGCTTCTCGATGTTGGCCACCATGTGGCTGCGCACATAATCCTCTTCGGCGGAGGACCGGTACATCAGGGGAATCTGCTGCAAAGCCCTGACCGAAGGATCGATCGCCGCGAGTCCATCGGTAGTCAACAATCCCGCTTGAAGCTGGCCTACGCGCATGCGCTGGACAATTTGATGTTCACTTCCCATGGTGCCGTCCGTATAGACGACAAGCGACACTCCACCTTCAGGCGCCTTGCTCCATTGCTCGCCCATGGTCCTCAACAGACGATCCAACGATGTGCCTTTGGGCGCGAGCGTAGCCAGGCGAATGCGTGGCGGCTGGGCTCCGGTGGCGCCGGCCAATGCAGCCAGGATGCAAGAGACGAATGAGATTCTGCGACAAAGTGATAGCACGGCACCCTCCTTATAAAGCTTCACGGCTTCGCCGGTGCGGCTACAGATCCCACGACGGCAGTTGGATCGACAGGATCGAGAAACAAATCGTCTTCGCGCGCAAGCAGCCAACGCGCCCTTCGCTGCATCACTAGGTTTGCCAGACGCCATTCCGGCCTTGCATCGAGGTCGACGGCCAACGCCCGGTGCAGCATGGTCTCAAACTGCGCGCGATTCTGGCTCGCAATCGAGATCGACTCCGCATACGAAACATAAGGCCCGGCCATTTGTCCATGGGCTATTTCCACTGCACGGTTGAAGTGCGGCAGGCTGCGCGCTTCGTAGTCCTTCCCGCCGCCGGGCCGCGCCGGCTCGTACGTAACGAGAAACTGCTGAA
>DATNHL010000114.1:0-2393 GCA_035604995.1 Occallatibacter sp.
CCCGCCGCTAGTCCCCGGCGGCCTCCAGCTTGTCCTCCGTTGCCGGGGTCCAGCTCAGCACGCGCCGCGGCCATACGTAGCGCGCGACACGCGCGTCCTCAAGAAAATTCAGAATCTGAGCCTGGGCATCCAGATAACCGCGCAACATGTTGGGAGCCGCAATCCGCGGGTCGCTGTGGAGCGTAGTGCCGGCGAGGGGCTGCGGCGGGCAGATGGCGAAGCAGCGGACGTGGCGGAAGCGCCGCTCGCCCAGTACGATCTCCACTTCTTCGGGGCGCAGGCCCAGCGAGGCCGCGGCCTGCTCGCAGACCGAGTTCATGGTGGAGAGCAGGCCCAGCTCCTGCTGCAGGTTCTGCTGCATGAGGATGTCGAGCCCGCACAAGCCGACATCAATGAAGGTGTCAATCCGATAGTGGGCCATGCCCGGCAGGCTCATCATCACCAGGAAGACCACGTCCGCGCCCAAGCGGACGGCGGGGCGGATGGGCTCATTGGCGCACAGGCCGCCGTCGCCGCAGACACGCCCGGCGATGCGCACGGGCTCGAAGGCAATCGGTAGCGCCGAGGACGCAACCACCGCGCCGATCAGGTCGTCGGTAGCCAGGATCTCACGGCGCACGAAGCTGGGGTCGGCGCCGGGTTCGTGGACCAGCCGGGCCGCGGGCGTGTTGCAAAAAAACCGCGGGCGGCCCGATTCCAGGTCGGCCACGGTGATGACCAGCCGGATGGGCGATGCGCTCAATTGCTGGTTCGTCATCGCCTCGCGCAGGATGCGGGCACGCTCGTAGTTGGTGAACAGGCCGGTGTGCAGGGTGATCCGCAAGAGACGCTGCACGACAAACCCGAGGCGCGGCGCCCAGCGCTTGCGAAGCAAGACCAGCAGCAGCAAAACCATCAGACCCGCCGCCAACGCGAGGCCGTAACCTGCCAGCAACGCACCCAGGTTGACGCCGGCCAGCATCGAGTGAAAAACCACGGCAACGGCGGTCCAGAAGATCAGGTTGCCGGCGATGGAGAGGGCGGCTTTGCGCGGATCAGGCTGCCAGGGCCGGCCGCGCAGCAGATTCCGGATCACGTAGCCGAGATAGGGCAGTTTGTCGCAGGTGAACAGCACCACGATGCCGGCCAGCCCCAGCGCCAGCCAGGTGAGACCGGGATGCTGGATATGTATCCGGATACCGCGTAGTCCGGCCGCATACCACAGCAGGTTTCCGAAGCCGGCGCCGGCGGCGAGCAATCCCAGCAGCATCCACAGCCAGCGCGTCCACTCCACCCCCATGTCGCGTTCGGTCAACCGGGCCCAGTATTTCACCAGCGGGTCGGCGTTGCCCACCAGCGTATGGGAGCCCGCGGCGTAACCCGCGGCGTTCATGCTGCCGATAGAGGCTGCGGCGATGATGTGCGTGGGCACGCCGGCGTCCTGGAACGCCGCAAGCGCCCCAGCCTGGTAGGCGCCCCGCGCCCCGCCTCCGGCCAGCACCAGGGCAATGCGCCCGGAGAATTTTTCCCACACTCGCCTGACGCCTGCCTCCTCGCACTGGGCGCGGAAAGCGGCGCGGGCTTCGGCGAGCTTGTTATCGATTTTGTTCAAGGCCACCGCGCGGCGTCCAATCGGGGAGGAATCGAATAGTTCCACGCGGGGAGTGGGCAAGTCAACCGTGTCGCGGGTTGCGCCCGGAAAAGCCGCATCCTCGACATCGCCGACTGGATCTCCCCTCCAGCGCAGCCTCACCGGCGGGCGCTCCAGCTTATAGCACTGGTTCAGGGTCTTTGGTCGCTCGGCAGCAGCGCAGGGGAATCTTCATCCGGAACCGGCGTGGGCGGTCGTCTGGAGCTGCTCACCGCGTACAGCACCAGCTCCACGCGGCTGGAGATGCCCAGCTTGTCGAAGATGTGAAAGAGGTGGTTCTTCACCGTGTGGTCGCTCAGATGCAGTTGCTCGGCGATCTCATGGTTGACCAGACCTTCGGCCACCAGGTGCACGACCTCCTCTTCCCGTTTGCTCAACAAATTCCTGCCATCGGCGCTTACCAGGCGCAGCGAAGGCGTCTGCGCAACCGCTTCCAGCAGATACTCCAGTTGCCGCGAATTGGCCCAGATCTGGCCTCGGTGCACGCAGGAGACACACTTGCACAGGGCGTCGAAATGCGCCTCGGAGCGGGAGAAAATGCCCCGCGCCCCCGCCCGGAACGCCGCCACCACCAATTCCGGGTCCGCATGGTCGACCATGAGGACGAGCCGGACGTCAGGATACTTCAGGCGAATCTGCGGAAGCACTGCGAGTCCGTTGAGCGAGCGATCCTGAAGGGTGGCGCTAATCAGGGCAACCTGGGGTTCGACGCGCGCGAACAGCTCGAGCAGTTCCTTGACGGTCGCGGCGCGGCCCACCACTT
>DATNHL010000115.1:0-2378 GCA_035604995.1 Occallatibacter sp.
TTGCTTGATGAATACGCGCCTCAAACGATGCAGCTCATGGTCGAACGCCTCGCCGCCATCCAGGCATTCCGCAAACCCGGCGACGCCGAATCCCTGTCCTTTGTCAAAGCGCTCTATGGCGAGAGCTTCGTCAACGACTACGCGACCGCGCACCGTCCCAAGGAGGATCAAGCGAAGCCGTCGGAGCGCAAGCGCAACCAGCCAGAATCCAGCCAGGCCGTGACGCGCCCGGCCAAGGAAGTGGCCGCGGCCCAGGCGCAAGTGTCGTCCTTGTGGCGCACCGAATTCGGCCCGGAAGAACTTTCCGCAGTGCGGGAATACATCCTGAGCCAGAACCTGCGGGACAAACTGCGCGACGACTTGCTCTACAGCGATCTCTCGGCCGCAGAACGCAGCCTGATGGAAAAGAGCGTCATCGGCTGCCGGCTGGTCTTCCTGCACGACTTGACCTGCCGAGTTGTGTCCACACGCCAATAACCGCAAGCAACAGAACCACATGATTCTCAATTCCTATCTCGTCACTGTTAGGGACGAAGCCCAGCAGATTTCCAAGCGGCTGGTGTCGGCGACCAGCCAGGCCAAGGTCTACGCCCAGATGCAGCGGGAAAAGTGCAAGGTCATTGCGATCGAGCAACGCCCCAGTCCGTTTCTCGAGGCGTTGAAGAAGGGGCGCCTGGAGATCGGGGACCCGGCCAGCAAGCGCGAACTCGCAACCTTTTCCAACAACCTCGCCCTCATGGTGGCCACCAAGGTCAACACCGCCAACGCGTTTCAGATTCTGGCTGAGTCCACGCCCAAGGAACGGTTTCGCAAAATCATCACCGACGTGCGCCGCCGCATTACTGACGGCGAGAGCATCTCCCAGGCGCTGGCAAACCACCCGGAGGCCTTCGATGATGTTTATGTGGCGATCGTGCAGGCTTCAGAGACTTCCGGCCAGCTACCGGTTGCGCTCCGGGAGCGGGCCAAAGCCCTGAAGCGCACCGACAAGGTGCTGCGCAAGGTCAAGAACGCGTCCATTTATCCGGCCATCGTGCTGGTGATCGCCCTGATCGCCGTGATGATTTTCTCGCTGCTGGCAGTGCCGGCCCTGGCGACCCTCTACAAGGGCACTGGAGTTCAACTCCCCTTGATTACGCGTGCCATCGTAAAGGTTTCCGAAATCCTGCGCAGCAGCCCGCTGGTCGTGATCGGGGTCTTCTCCGTCCCGGTGTTTCTGTTCATGCAGCGGAAGGTCATTCTGGCGAACAAGCGGCTCCAGCGTTTTCTGCTCAAGGTTTTCATCATCCGTGAACTGGTTGCCAAGGGCGCCTGCCTTCGCGTCCTGCAATTGCTCCAGCAGTTCTCCACCGCCAACGTGCCCATGCCCAAGCAGCTCCATCTCTGCCAGAAGGTCGCCGGCAATGTTGTCTTCACCGAGGCGATCGAACGCATCAAGAGCGCGATCCAGGCCAGCGGTGTGAGCCTGTCGGAAGCGTTCCGGCGGGAGAAGACCTTTCCCCCCATCATCGCCGGAAACATCCAGGCTGGGGAGGCCACCGGCAGTTTGCCCGAGGTGCTGGGAAACCTGACCGAATACTACATCGAAGATCTCGACGACGCGGTCACGCGGTTTACGGCCATCATTGAGCCGGTGATGATCATTTTCCTGGCGGCCATCATCGGCACCATGGTCATCGCCATGTACCTGCCTCTGTTCAATCTGGCCCAAGTCCTTAACAAGACCAGATAGGGTATGAGGGCGGTCAGAAGAGGAACCAAGTCAAGGTTGTGCCGCCGCGCGATCTGCCAGCTCGTTGCCGAGAACGCCGGCGTGGCCCCGGACCTTCACCATTTTGATCCAGGGCCGCGACCTGTACAGCTCCCGTATTTCGGCCACCAGTTCGGTGTTTTTGAGAACGTTCCAGCCCCGGCTGATCACACCGCAGACATACTTACTGTCCACGTGGAGCTCGACCGGTTCGTCCTGGGGGGCCCAGCGCAGCGCCTCGCGCACGGCCAGCAACTCGGCCTGGTTGGAAGTGCCGTAACCCATGGGCCGCGAAACCCGGTGCGCTACCGCCTCGCCGCGCAGGGCCACCACGCCAATGCGCATCTGGCCCGGGTTGGGGCGACAGCTTCCATCGGTAAAAACTCTCAGTTTCACCACTCCATTATACAAACAAAGGCACTGGCATGAAGGAGCCGAACCGTCCCGGGACGACATCCCAAGCCGGCCGCTGGATAACGGGCCTCGTCGCCGCCCTTTTTCTCCTGGGCGCCGTCAACAAGGTTGCGGATCCCGTCGCAGCCCTCGGGCACATGCCTCTTGCATTAGTCCGGCCGCTGCAGTTGGGGACAGTTCTGGCCTTGGAAGTTTACGCCGCTTTGGCTCTGCT
>DATNHL010000116.1:0-4690 GCA_035604995.1 Occallatibacter sp.
TCCCAGAAAGGCCCGCGCGCCGAAGGTGTCAAACCATTGCCAGGTAACCTTGGCCACGGTGAGCCGCTCCGGGCCTTGCGCGGCGAGGTAATTGAAGTTCTCCTGGTATTCGGCCGCGGCAGAAGAGAACACCTGCTTGCTGTCCTGAACGTCTTTGAAATCGGGGGCGGAGATCACGATGCTCTTGAGATTCAGTTTCTCGTACTTCACACGGACGGCAAACAGGTGCGCGGGATCGCTGATCCCCAATGGGTGCAGGAATAGCCCGTTGATCAAGCTGAATATGATCGTGTTGGCACCGATCCCCAGCGCCAGCGAAAGCACCGCCACGGTCGTAAAGCCAAGGTTCTTTGCCAGCATGCGGAAGCCATAGCGCAAATCGCGAAGCAGAGTGGCCATCATTCTCTCCTCATCGGGTGATCGGGCCATCTATTTGTGATTTGTGATTTCTGATTTGCGATTGGGCCTTCCAATCACCCATCACCAATCGCCAATCACAAATGGTTCACCCGATTATCCGATAACTTCATTCGTGCCGCAGTGCCACCATCGGGTCCACCTTGGTGGCCCGGCGGGCGGGAAGATAACTGGCCAGAAGGGCCGCCAAACCCAGCAGCAATGCGACCGCGAGGAACGCAATGGGATCGGTTGCGCTTATGCCAAACAGCATCGACTGCATGGTGCGAGTCAGCACGAGAGCGCCGGCAATCCCAATCGCAAGGCCAACCACGGTGGTCAGCATTCCCTGGCTGAGTACAAGGCGCAGCACATGCGGCGCGCTCGCTCCCAGCGCCATTCGAACCCCAAGTTCGTGGGTCCGCCTTGCCACGGAATAGGCCATCACTCCGTAGATGCCCGCGACGGCAAGCAGCAGAGCAGTGGCCGCGAAGACGCCCACGAGCGTAAGGTTGAAGCGCCGCGTCTTGAGCGAAGCGGAGAAGACCTCCTGGAAAGTCTGGAAGTGCGGAGCAACCTCGGGCGCCAGGTCGCGCAAGGCCCGACGAGCGTTCGTTAGCACCACATCGGACGGTGCTGAGGTGCGCAACACGACGTTAAAGTCACGCCCGCCGCGCAAGCGTTGACGGAAGTTGACGTACACCGTGGGCTCAGGAGGCTTCTCGAGGCTCCGGTAGTGCGCGTCGCCGACAACACCCACCACGGTGAGCAGGCGCAGGTCGCCATCCATGTTGCCGAATTCGATGGTCCGCCCCAGAGGGTCTCGGCCGGGCCAAGTGGCGCGGGCCATTGATTGGCTGACTACCGCCGCATGAGGCGCGTCCGGGCCGTCGCGTTCGTCAAACAAGCGGCCGCGAAGCAGCGGAATACCGAGCGCCTTGAAGTAACCTTCGCTCGATAAGCAGTAATCCGCCGTGCCACCCGGCGCGGTGACCCACAAGTGCTCGAACTGCGCTTGCGCTTCCGGCTTGCTGAGGTCGATGTCCGGCGGGCGGTCAAGCAGTAGAAACTTTCCGTCGGGGCAATCGCCTGCTTCTCCGAGAGGCAGATTCGAGACTCCACCGACCTCCTCGACGCCCGGCATCGAACGCAAGCGGTCGAAGAGGTGGCTCATGAAGGTTGCCGGCTTTCTATCTTTGATCATTTGCGTCATGTCAGCCGTAGTGGTGGGCTGCGAGCCCGGCACCTCAAGTTCCATGGTTACTATGTTCGCAGTGCGGAACCCGGGATCGACGGAGAGCACGCGGAGCAAGCTGCGACCCAGCAAGCCGGCGCCGGCCAGCAGCACCAACGTCACTGCCACTTGCCCTCCCACCAGACCGCGCGCCAGTCGATGTGAAGCGATCGAGCCGGTAGCCCCGCGGCCTCCCTCAGCCAACGCCGCTTGCGGATCGGTTGCCGTCGCGCGGCGCGCCGTCAGCACTCCCAATCCGGCCGCCACCAGAACGCAAAGTCCCAGCGCGAACGCCAACACGGGCAAACTAAGCGAAACTTCGTCGAGTCGCGGCAAGCTGGCCGGGGCGAGGGCCAGCAGGGTGTCTACGCCCCAAAGCGCCAGCAGTACGCCCAGCGCGCTACCCGTGAGCGACAGCAAGAGCGATTCCGCCAGGAATTGACGGACCAAGCGTCCTCGCCCCGCCCCCAGCGCCGCGCGGACAGCCAGCTCCCGCTGGCGTTCCGCGGCCCGCGCCAGCGACAGGTTAGCCACGTTGGCGCACGCCACCAGCAGCAGAAAGCCGACCGACGCCAGGAGGATCAGCAGCGCGGGGCGGATATTGGTGGTGAGCGCGGCGCGCAGGGGCATTACGCTGGCGTCCCTCATATCGATCTCAGGCTTGTACTGCTGGTAGAGGCCGCGCGCGAGGGCGGACATCTCACTGCGAGCCTGCGCGAGGCTCACGCCGTCGCGCAGCCGCGCCACCGCCATGGCCCAATTGTGCGAGGTGCGGCTGGGCGTCTCGCCCCAGAGCTCTGCCGGAGTCCAGAGGTCGCTGCGAGCGGGAAAGCCGAAGCCGGGCGGCATCACACCGACTACCGAAACGCTCCGGTTCTCCATTCTAAGCTCGATCTGGGAGAGGTCAGTCGTGCTGCCCAGATGCTGCTGCCAATAACCGTAGCTCGCGATCGCAGCCGGCCTGCCCCCCTCGTGCAGTTCCTCGTCGGTGAAGGTGCGGCCTAGCATCGGCGCCACGCCCATGATGTGGAAGAAGTCGCGCGAAACGCTGGCGACACCCACCCGCGCCGATACGGAGCCGCCGGAAACCGTCACCTCCCAGCTAGACAACTTCGCCATACCCACGAAACTGCGGTTCGCGGCGCGCAAGTCGTCAAAGTTGGGGTCTGTGAATTGCATCAGGTGGCCGTCGGCAGCTACCTCTCGGATGCTCACGAGCTGCTCGGGCTTGGGATAAGGTAGGCTGCGCAGGAGCACGCCGTAAACCACGCTGAAGATGGCGGTAGTTGCGCCAATGCCCAGCGCCAGCGTCAGCACCGCCACCGCCGTGAAGCCGGGGTTCTTCACCAGCATACGAACGCCGTAACGCAGATCTCGGAGAAGAGTGTTCATCTTTGTCCTTTCTTCGAGCAAGCAGCTAGCGCTTCATGGCCAGAAGCGGCGCAAAAAGACTGAAGCTCTGGTTCTTGGCCTCCCCCGGCCGGATGTTCCACGGGCCGAGGCCGGGCACCCGACACCTATTCGTGCCTCAACACTTCTATGGGAGCGACCCGCGTCGCTCGGCGGGCGGGGAGGTAGCACGCCAGCAGAGCAATGACCGCCGCGGCTACGGCGCCCGTGCCCAGGCAAATTGGGTCGTACGGCTTGACACCGTAGAGTAAGCCAGCCACCAGGCGGCCGACGCCCACGGCGGCCAACATGCCCACCAGAACTCCCGCCAAGGCAAGCCGGAGTCCGTGGAGCAAAAAGTGCGTCTTGATCTGTCGTAGACCTGCGCCAAGGGCCAAGCGGATGCCGATTTCGCGCGTGTGGCTTTTCACAATGAATCCGACCACCCCATAAAGACCAATGGCGGCAAGAAAAACACCCAGCAGGCTTAGGACGGCCATCAAGCGAGATTCGAAGACCAGGTCAAAGGTGGACAAGTCAAGCAGACTACGGACGGTATCGACGCCGACGATGATCAGGGTTGAACGATAGTTGTGGATTTCCCGCCGCAGCAGGGAGATCATCGCGTCAGGCTTCTGCGCGGACTCCACGATCAGCGCGCCCCCGTTGAATTGCGACTGCGCATAGGGGAGATACATGTATGGGGTGGGATCTTCGCGCAGCCAGTTGATTTTGGCGTCCTCGGCGACGCCGACGATCAACGTATCCTCCTTACCAATCTTAATGAACTTACCCAGCGCATCGTCGTGCGGCCAGAAGCGGCGCGCCATGAACCGGCTGACGATGACAACCTTTTGTGACTGGGGACCGTCCACGAAGCTGAAGTCGCGCCCCTCGAGGATATGGGTCCCGATGGTTTGAAAGTAATTCGGGCCCACGGCGTTCAAATTAATGGGAATGCTCGACTGGCCTTCGGGAAGCTGAAAGCCAGGAATGGAAACCGCCGCGTTCGTTCCTCCACCCGAGCCGCTCAGCAGCATGCGCATGGCGTAGGTTGCGCGCTTAACTCCCGGCAGGCTGGCAGCGCGTTGCGCGAGATCGGGCAGGAATTTCACTCCTTGTGGTCCGGCGACGTTCACGACGACAAGGTTTCTGTGCGTATCGAAGCCGGCGGGCAGGTCACGGACCGTAGAGAGGCTGCGGAAAAAAAGCAGCGAGATGGTCATCACGACGACGGAAAGGGCCATTTGACCTACCACGAGCAGATTCCGCGCCGTAAGGCGGCGGTTCCCCCGCACGAGCACCGCCTCTTCACCTTTGAGGACCCCCGCCAGGCCCACTTTCCAGGCGCGGAAGGCGGGAGTGAGTGTAAATAATACAGTGGCGAAAAGCGCGATGCCGGCGGTGAACCCAAGTTCCCGCAAGTCAACCCGCATGTCCGGCCCAAGAAAGGAATACGCTGCCGGCATGAGAGCTCTCTGCACGCTCATCAGCCAAGCGGTGAGCGTGAGGCCAAGGGCGCCCCCAGCGACCGAAAGTAGAAGGCCTTCAGCCAGGAATTGCCGAAGGAGTTGCCATCGGCCGGCGCCCAAGGCGACCCGGACGGCCGATTCCCGCCACCGGGTTTCGGAGCGCGCCAGGAGCAAGCCCGCAATGTTCGAACAAGCGATC
>DATNHL010000117.1:0-31568 GCA_035604995.1 Occallatibacter sp.
GGCGCTGTGCCGGCGCGGCCGCCGCTGACGCGCATTGCCGCGGCCATCTATTGCGAGCGCGACGGGCAGAAGGCGATCTTGATCGGCAAGGGCGGCGCGAAGCTGAAGGAGATCGGGACTGGAGCGAGGAGGAAGATCGAGTCGCTGCTGGGCACGCGGGTCTATCTCGAGCTGCATGTAATTGTCGAGCCGAACTGGCGCGAGTCGAAGAGTTTTGTGGAAGGGCTGGACTGGCGGAACCAATTGGAGCGGCTGGGCGTAGATCGGAGCACGGAGACGGAGGCAGGAGAGGAAAAGTAATTTCCCGTTCCACGCATCGATGGCTATCTTCGAACGCCGGAGGCGGGAGAGATCCACATTTGTTTCGTCACACCTTTGTTGTTTGTGCTCTAACTTGGAATGCGCATGAAGATGGTTGAACGAGCGGCAAAGCTTTACTTGCGAGGGACACTCTGCTGGGTTGCGGTGGTGTGCGCCCCCGGCATTCCGCTCGCGGCGCAAGGCCCGACGGCCAACGCACCTATGACGGCAACCGGCACAATCAAAAGCGCTGCGCCTGCCAGGTTTCACGGGACGATGGAGTTGGAAGGGCCGTGGCGGTTTCAGGTTGGCGATGATTCGCGATGGGCCGATCCGGGGTTCGACGATTCTGCGTGGGCGACGGTCGTGTTGAGCAGCCCGCTGACGGAACAGGGCTTTGACGCTTACTCCGGGTATGGCTGGTACCGGCTTAGGGTGCAGGCGCAGCAGTTGGCGCAGTTGAACAATGCTGCGGGGGATGGACAGCTCGATCTTCTGGTTGCGCCCAACTCGGTGGGACAGCTTGCGGTTTATGTGGGAGGCGTGGAAGCGGGCCACACGAAGGGGATGACGGCGAATCCGTCGATGTACGCGTCGCCGCCGTTGGAGGTACACCTGCCGCAGCCGGGCGCCGACGGCACGATGGTTATTGCGATCCGAAGCTGGGCGGGCAGCGGCACGACGATTCAACGCGGGCTTGTGGACAAGGTGGAGCTTGGCGCACGGGACGACATTGCCGACAGTCTTGCGGCCGCCACAGGCCGCTTGTGGAATCAGCAACTGCTGGCCAAGGTTCTGGTGACCTTTGTGTTCTTTTGCGTGGCGGGGCTAGGCGGGACGCTTTACCTGGCGCAGAGGAAGCACTCGGAGTATCTGTGGCTGGCGCTGCTCAGCTTGACGGTGGCGGCGGTGGGGGCGAACGAATGCGCCTGGGGGCTGGAGTTGATGCCGCAGGCCGTGTTTTGGGTGACGAGTCTCTGGTTTGGCCGCGTGTTCATGGCAGTGACGATGGAGTTCGTTCTTCGCTTTACGGAGAGCGAATATCGCAGAATCGTGCGCGTGGTGCAGATTTGCGTGCTGCTGCTGCCGGTTCTGGCGCTGCTTCATTTGCAGCAGGCGTACGAGTATTCCGCGGTCTCAGCGCAGATTGTTTTCAGCGCACTGGTGACGGTGCTGCTATTCCGGGCGTGGCGGCGCGGACGGCCGGATGCGGGAGTGATGCTGCTGCCGTTCTTCCTGGCGGTTTCGGCGGATTCCCTGGGGACGGTTTTGGATTGGGCGGCTAGCAAGCACTGGATTGCCGCGCAATTTGTATTTCATCGATTCCATATCGGGCCGGTTGAATTCCCGATCAGCATTGTTTCATTTTTGGTGTTCCTTTTCAGCCTGCTGGCGGTGATTTTCTACCGCTTCATTCATGTGAGCCAGGAGGAGCAACGGTCGGCGGCGGAGATTGAGGCGGCGCGCAGCGTGCAGGCTTTGCTGATTCCCACGCAGTTGCCGTCGAACCACAACTTCATGCTGGAGAGCGCATACCTGCCGGTGAACGGAGTGGGCGGGGATTTCTTCCAGGTGTTGCCGCTCGAGGACGGCTCGATGGTGATCGTGGTGGGGGACGTGAGCGGCAAGGGGCTGCAGGCGGCGATGAATGCGAGCACGCTGGTGGGCGCGCTGCGCAATGAATTGTCGCACGATCCGGCGACGGTGCTGAACCGGCTGAACAACGTGCTGCTGGGGGCAGTCTCCGGGACGGGCGCGGGACAAAAGCCGGCGGTCAGTTTCGCTACCTGCGTGTGCGCGCGGATCTATCCGGATGGGTCGATGACGATTGCGAATGCGGGGCACCTGCACCCGTATCGCGATGGGCGCGAGATGGACCTGGCAGCGGATTTGCCGCTGGGCGTGGTCGCCAACATGCAGTATGCGCAGGCGGAGTTCCAGCTCAATGTCGGAGACCGGCTCATCTTCCTATCGGATGGAGTGGTGGAGGCGACGGATGCGCAGGGGGAGCTGTTCGGCTTCGAGCGGACGCAGCAGGTGAGCAACGAATCGGCGCGCTACATTGCGCAGACGGCGAAACACTTCGGCCAGACCGACGACATTACGGTTGTGTCGATTTACTTTGCGGCACGCGGGGCGCACAGGAAGAGCGAGAAGCTGCAGCCTCAGGCGTGAGGGTTGCGACGGGAGCATAACGCAGGCAAATGACGATGCGCGGCGGGACTTTCGTTATGCGCCGCGGAGGTGGCCGCCGCCGTCGGTCTTTGCGGCGTACATGCGGGTGTCGGCGGCGCCGATGATGGCGTGGACGGTGAGGCCGTCGGCGGGGGCGGTGGCTAGGCCCACGCTGGCGCTGACGCGCAACTTCAGTCCTGGGCGGATGGGGAAGCGCGTGTCCATCAGCGTGCGAAGCAGTTCCGTGGAGCGGGCCTGCGCGGCTTCGGCGGGGGTGGCCGGCATGAGCACGACGAATTCGTCGCCGCCATAGCGGAAGCAGAGGTCGTGCGGGCCGCTCAGCTCGCGCAGACGGTGGCCGGTGTGGGCGAGCAACTGGCTGCCCACCAGGTGGCCGTGCTCATCGTTGACCAGCTTGAAGCAATCGAGGTCGAGGAAGGCCAGGCTAACCGGAATGCTTTGCCGGGCGCAGAGTTCCAATTCGCGTCCCAACACATCGTAGAGGTGGCGCGCATTGTAGAGGCCGGTGCAGTCGTCGGTGATGCTCAGTTGCTGGATGCGGGCGACGTCGCGGGCATTCTCGATGGCGATGGCCGCATGGTCGGCGAGAATGTGCAGGAAGGCGATGGTGTAGTCGGTCATGCGCTCGGCGCGGGGGTTGAATATCTCGATGACGCCGTGGGTTCCCTTGCGGCCGCGCAGGGGCATGGCGATGACCGAACGCACGCGCGGCAGCCTGGCGGCTTGTTCGTTGGTGAGGCGCGGATCGTGCTCCGACTCGGGGACGATGAGCGACTCGCCGTGCTCGGCCACCCATCCGGCTACGCCCTCGCCGACTTTGACGCGCAGGCCGCGCAGGGCCTTCTGTTCTCCGCCGGCGGCGATGGCGTAGTAGAGCTCCTGTGTGGCGTCGTCGAGCATGAGCAGCGTCCACAGGTCCGCTTCGATGGTTCGCTCCATGTGTTCGAGGATGGTGCGCAGAATTGTATCCAGGTCGAAGCTCGAGGTGAGCGAGCGCGTCAACTGGTGAAAGACAAGCAGATCTGCGAGCGGGATCCGGTTTTCCGTCTCGGTCGTCATCATTGGCCTTTGGGGGGAGGCTTGACAGCATTCTGCCATATCCGGCGGAGGGAGCGATAGGAAAGAGCAGACGGACGCGGACTTTTCACGGGCCATTCAACCGGCGCAAGCTTGGCGTCTGGCCATCAGCCGCCGATGTGCACCATGGAGCGCGAGGGCTTGAGGAATCCGGGCTCACCGATGTGATGGCGGGCTTCCTTGCCTTGCACCGTGCGGAAGATGTAGGCGCGGAGTTCGTTGTCGGTTTCGCCTTCGCGCATGCGGCCGTAAAGGTCGTGTTCGACCTGGGAGAAGAGGCAGGTGCGGATTTTGCCGTCGGAGGTGAGGCGCACGCGGCTGCAGGCGCCGCAGAAGGCCTGGGTGACGGGGGCGATGATGCCGATTTCGCCGGCGCCGTCCAGAAAGCCGTAGCGGCGGGCTGTTTCGCTGGCTTCGCGCGGGGGAAGCTCGACGAGGGGGAGTACGCGGCCGATGCGGGAGACGATCTCTTTGAGCGGGACGACGATCTCAGGGGACCAGAGGCGGCCTTCTTCGAGCGGCATGAACTCGATGAAGCGGACCACAACGTCTTCCCGGCGGGCAAAATGGGCAAAGCCCTCGACCTGGCCGTCGTTGAAACCGCGGACCAGGACGCAGTTGATCTTGAGGGGGGTGAGGCCCGCATCGCGCGCGGCGCGAATGCCGGCCAGGACTTTTTCAAAGCTGCCGGGGACGCGGGTGATGCGCTCGAAGGTGGGCGCGTCGACGGCGTCCATGCTGACGGTGACGCGATCGAGGCCGGCGGCCTTGAGCGGGCCAGCAAGGGAGTCGAGGAGGTGGCCGTTGGTGGTGAGGGCGAGGTCAAGCGGGTCGCCAGCGAGGGTGCGCAGGCGCGCCAGTTCCTGGACCAGCTCGACCAGGCCTCGGCGCAGCAGGGGCTCGCCGCCGGTGAGGCGCACCTTGGTGACGCCGAGCGAGACGAAGAGGCAGATGAGGCGGAGGTACTCTTCGATGGTGAGCTCGGGATACTGTGCCCCGACCTCGCCGGTGCGGCAGTAGACGCACTTGTAGTTGCAGCGATCGGTGATGGAGACGCGCAGATCGTGGATGACGCGGCCGTGGCTGTCGGTGAGCCGTGCTGCGGGCGAAACGGGAGTGGGATTGAGGGAAGCAGTTGCCATCGGCAGCCTTCAGGCTATACCGTTTGCGGGTCGTTGTGCACGCCGATCTATCGAGTCTTGCCTCTCGGTGGCGGGGATGCGAGGGCTATCGAGCAGCTTCAGTCGATGCGCGGAGTGCCCTTGCGGAGAACGATTCCGGTGACGCCGAAGACCACGATGATGCCAATCGCGACGAGGAAGTAATAGAACATGGGATGGGCCCAGCCGGGCGAATAGGCCAGGTCCTGGCCAATCCACAGGAGCAGGAAGGCGGCAATGACGGCGAACTGCCCGGCTATGACCAGGAAGGTGTGGCCGAGGTCTCGCCGTTTGTCCAGAGCCTCCACCTGGTCGGGGGTCAGATTGCGCTCTTCGGGGGGAAGCAGGGGATTAGCCATCGTGTCTCTCCGTTCATTGGGCGGGCCGCGACCGATTTTGCATGGCCTCCGGGCGCGGTCTCGTGCTTCTTCGATTCAATCATAGATTGCGCGGGGCGCGCCAGTGGGAGGGGGAGAGAAGCAGGCCGTCTGACCGAAACGGCTTCGAGAACGGCCGGGGCCGGTGTTGAAGGGTGTCCGCAATTGGACAGTGGGAATCGCCGGTGGACAGTGAATCCGGTTGCTGCGTCTGCCAAGTGCTTGAAAAACAAGGGAGAGCGTTGGCAGGGATTTGGCCAATGACGTGCACATTTACGAGACGGAGATCTGCGAGTCTTTGGGATTTGGCAATTCCGGATAGTCTGGTTCCGGGGACCCGGAGATTGCCGGGCGCGCAGAACGCATTCAAGGGAGCCAGACCGACCTTCAAGGGGAGAGAGCGACGATGATCACGCTCATACAGGATGTGCGTTATGCACTGCGGCAGTTGATGAGGACGCCTGGATTCACCGCGACGGTGCTGCTGACGCTGGCGCTGGGGATCGGGGCCAATGCGGCGATCTTCACGCTGGTGAATTCCTTGCTGCTGAAGAACCTGCCGGTGGCCGATCCGAAGGCGCTGATCAGGCTGGGCAGCGGCAGCGATTGCTGCGTGAACAGCGGAATACCGGATGACGGCAACTATTCGCTGTTTTCTACCGACACGTATGAGCAACTGAGGAAGAATCTGCCCGAGTTCGAGGACTTGGCGGCGATGCAGGCGGGGTACAGCTACCGGCCGATCACGGCGCGGCGCGAGGGACCGCAGACGGTGGCGCGCTCGGTGATGGGCGAGTTCGTTTCCGGCAACTACTTCCGCACCTTCGGGCTGAGGGCGGCCAGCGGACGGCTGCTGATGGATGGGGACGACGTGAAGGGCGCGCCGTTTACCGCGGTGATGAGCTACACGACGTGGAAGCACGAGTTCGCGGGCGACGCGGCGGTGGTGGGCAGCACGTTCTGGGTGAATACGAAGCCGGTGACGGTGGTGGGGGTTGCGCCGGAGGGTTTCTTTGGCGACCGGCTGACGAGCACGCCGCCGGACTTCTATCTGCCGATCGAGTCGACGGATGTGCTGACGAACGCTCCGTATCTGGATGACCACGACGCCAACTGGCTTTACCTGATTGGGCGCGTCAAGCCTGGAGCGGCGACGGGTCCGCTGGAGGCGAAGGTAAACGGGCTGGTGCGTCAGGCGTTTGCGGCGTACAGGACCTTCTCGCCGGCGGACAACAAGGCGAAGCTGGCTAAGGTGCATGTGGTGCTGACGCCGGGCGGAGCGGGGATTCAGGCGCTGCAGGAGCAGTATGCGAGCCATTTGCATCTGCTGATGGGTATCGCCGGGCTGGTGCTGCTGATTGCCTGCGCGAACATTGCCAACCTGCTACTGGTGCGGGGCATGGGACGGCGCTTGGAGATGAGCGTGCGCTCGGCGCTGGGAGCGACGCGGGCAAGGGTGGTGCGGCAACTGCTGACGGAGAGCGTGCTGCTGGCCGGGCTGGGCGGCGCGATTGGACTTGCGGTTGCCTACGGCGGAGCGCGGATGCTGCTGATGCTGGCATTTCCGGGAGCACAGGATGTGCCGATCGATGCCAGCCCTTCGTTGACCGTGGTTGGGTTTGCGTTTGGGCTGTCGCTGCTGACAGGGATGCTGTTCGGGGTTGCTCCGGCATGGATGGCGGCGCAGGCCAAGCCGGTGGAGACGCTGCGGAGCGGGACGCGGACGACGGCGACTGGCGCCTCGCTGCTGCAGCGCGGGCTGGTGGTGCTGCAGGCGGCGCTGTCGCTGGTGCTGCTGGTGGGCGCGGGACTGTTTTCGCAGAGCCTGGGCAAGCTGGAAGACAGCGACCTGAAGCTGGACACGAAGAACCGGTACATTGTGCACATCAATCCGCAGGCGGCGGGATACACGCCGATGCAGGTGGAGACGCTCTACCGGACCATTGAGGAACGATTCCATGCGCTGCCGGGCGTGGTGAAGGTCGGCATCGCCACGTATACGGCGATGGAGGACAACAACTGGAGCAACGCCGTGCAGGTGCAGGGCCAGACGGACCAGAACGGCGGCGCGTCGTTTGTGAAGGGGAATGCGGAGTACTTTGATTCGGTGGGCACGCACGTGGTGATGGGGCGCGGATTCACGGCGCAGGATACGTCGACTGCTCCGGCGGTGGCAGTGGTGAACCAGGCGTTTGTGAGGGAATTCTTCAAGGATGGGAGCAATCCGGTCGGGCGGCGCATCGGTCCGCCGGGGCCCAAATCGTCGGGCGATTTCGAGATTGTGGGCGTGGTGGAGGATACGGTTTACACCGCGGTGCAATGGAAGAACCACAGCATGTATTTCATCCCCATCGCGCAGCGGTTCGCGAGCGATCCGGATCCCATTGACAAAGATACGACGCTCTATGCGGGAGCCCTTGTGGTGGAGACCGACCGGCCGATGAACGACATGGAAAAGCTGGCGGAGACGACGCTGGGAAGCATCAATCCGAACCTGACGGTGGTGAAGTTCCAGACCTTCGACGAGCAGATTGCGGACCGCTTTACCGAAGAGCGGATGATTGCGCGGCTGACCATGCTGTTTGGCGCGCTGGCGCTGCTGCTGTCGACGATTGGCCTTTACGGCGTGACGGCGTATGGCGTGGTGCGGCGCACTCCGGAGATCGGCATCAGAATGGCGCTGGGCGCGGCGCGGACGAGCGTGATCGGGATGGTGATGCGGGGGGCGATGCTGCAGGCCGGGATTGGGTTGGGGCTGGGGATTCCTGTGGCGCTCGTGTGCGTGCGATTCATCAAGGCGCAGCTTTATGAGATCACGAGCGTCGACGCGGGCGTGATGACCGGCGCGATTGTGACGCTGGCGATGGCGGCTTGCCTGGCGGGCTTCATCCCTGCGCGGCGCGCGGCGTCCATTGACCCTGTGCAGGCTTTGAGGACGGAATGAGGACGGGTTTTTCGCGCGCCGCGGTCATTTCGGCGGGTAACCGACGGATTGGGCGTAGAGCGGCTGCCTGTCGGAGGGCAGCTTGAGGGCCGCAGCTACCGAGGCAGCCTCCTGCGGCCCGTGCATCGAATAAAACCATGCGTTCAGCCCCTCGGAGGCGGCAAAGAGGTAAACGTTCTGCCCGATGAAGCCGACATCGACCTGGGCCCAGTCGTCCTTGACCGGGGCCACGTAAACCAGCGTGACGGCCGCCCGCGCGGCGGGAGCCGCGCCGATTTTGCCACGCAGGTCGCCGGCAACGACCGGACGCAGGCGGTTTCGCTCGGCCTCGTAGACGTAGACGCCGTCCGGGGTGACCACGTCGAGTTCGATGTCCTGGCTGTTCATGGCCGAGGGCGCGGTGCGGCCCAGGCCGGCTTTGATCTGGCGCGGGCGGTTGACGCCGAAGGCCGCCCACAAGAGGTTGGAGAGCGTTTGCAGGGGGAGCGGCTTGTCCTCAAAGGCGCGCGTGGTCTGGCGATGGGCCAGAGCCTGCATCAGCGGCATTCCAGCCGTAATCTGTGGGCTGGGGAGCTGGATTGGGGACTCCTGGCCAAGGACGGAGTGGGGAAACAACAGGGCCGCCAGGAAAAGCAAAGCGGCGGAGCAAGAGGCCTTGACCCGGAAGCAGGCTGAAATGTGCATGATTCCTCCTCGAACGACGTTGGGCACGCCTGCCTCCGAGGGTGTGCGGAATGGGGGAAGAAACGATTCAATCGCCGGGAGGAAACACCGGCCAAATGCTGCCTGGGAACCGGGTCGAACAGCGCGCCGGAGTTGCGGGCGGAGGACGCTCAGCCGGCTTGGGCCTTGTTGGCTTGCGCCGCCGCCGTAGCCTGGCACCGGAGCCCGGTTACTCGGTGAGAAACGCCAGCGACTGCAGCTGCGTGATCTCAAAGGGCTTGCGGCAGCGGATGTTGGCGCAGGCCAGCTTGTCGTCGCGGCGCACCATGTAAGACTGCGCCTTGGCGAATCGGGCGCGGTCGCGCTCGTCGGCATTGCGAGGCAGTTGCGCCCGTTTGCGGCGGACGACCCAGGTGACTTTGTACTCGGCCGCCTGGCCGCACTTGGGGCAGATGAGGGTGTGGCTGCGCTGCTCCGTGGTCTCGTTGAAGAATTCCCGCTCTTCCATGGTCTTCGACTCTTCCCCAGATGGGTGACTCTCTTCCATACTCGCCCCAACGACAAAGGAACGCAAGCATGGGGTGAGAAAGCGGGGCATCCATGCGCCGCAGTCGACGCGCAGGCCGGAGTGGCCGAAGCAGAAGCACAGATTGCCGATTTGACAGTTGGGTGGACTGACCCCGCACGACCGGCGCAGGACTCGCTGACTTGCTTCTTTGCTTGTCCGTTACAATCAAAAGGATATGATCCGTTTCTCAACTGCCGGCGAGTCCCACGGGGAAGCTCTCATGGCGCTCATCTCAGGGCTGCCGGCCGGCGTGCCTGTCGATCTGGAATTTGTCAACCGCGAGCTTTGGCGGCGGCAGCAGGGCTATGGGCGCGGCGGGCGCATGAAGATTGAAACCGACAAGGCCCACATTCTGAGCGGCGTGCGGCACGGCAAGACCATCGGGTCGCCGATTGCCATTGAAATCGTCAACCGCGACTGGAAGAATTGGGAAGAGAAGCTCCCGGTGGAGGCCGGCGACCCGGCCAAGCACCAGGCCGTTGCTTCGCCGCGGCCTGGCCATGCCGACCTGGCGGGCGCTCTGAAGTACAACTTTCCCGACGCCCGCTACGTGCTGGAGCGCGCCTCGGCCCGCGAGTCGACCGGCCGCGTGGCCGCCGGAGCAATGGCCAAGCTGTTTCTGCGGACGCTGGGGATCGAGGTGCTCAGCCACGTGATCCGCGTGGGACGAGTGGAACTTGAACGCGCGGCCAAGTGGGACGAGATTGTTGCCGTCGCCGCCAAGGACGAGGTGGTGCTCAGTTGCGTGGACCCTGCCACCGAAGCCCGCATGAAAGAAGAAGTTGAGGAGGTTTCCCGCACCGGCGACACAGTGGGCGGAGTCTTTGAGGTGGTGGTGCACGGGGCGCCCGCCGGTCTGGGCACCTACGCCAACTGGGATGAGCGGCTCGACGGGCTGCTGGCGTGGTCGGTGATGAGCCTGCAAGCCGTGAAGGCGGTCGAGATTGGCCGCGGCGTGACGGCGGCGGAGTCCTTCGGTTCGAAGGTCCACGATGCCATCCATTATGCGGCGGAAGACACAGGCCGCCCGACCCGCTTTACACGCGACCAGAACAACGCGGGCGGCATTGAGGGCGGCGTTTCGAACGGCGAGGACATTGTGGTGCGCGGCTACCTGAAGCCCATCTCCACGCTGAGGCGGCCACTCGAATCGGTTAGTTTCGACACGCGCGAGGCCACCAGCGCGAGCTACGAGCGCAGCGACATCTGCGTGGTTCCTGCTGCCGGCGTGGCCGCAGAGGCCATGGTCGCCATTACCGTCGCGGGCCTGGCGCAGCAGAAGTTCGGCGGCGACTCGGTGGTTGAAATGCAACGGAATTTCCGGGGATACATCGAACAGATGCGGAACTATTGAGCATTGAGCCAATGCGGTCCTAGCAGGAAATGAGAAGAAACGGAGCAGTTGGGAAACAGAAATGATTCTTAAGATCGTCAAGTATCCCGAGCCGGTGCTTTCGCAGCCCGGCGAGCCGGTGACCGACTTCAACGCCGAGCTGAAAAAGCTGGCCGCCGACATGTTCGAGACGACCTATGCCTCGCAGGGCATCGGACTGGCCGCTCCACAGGTGGGTGTGTCGAAACGCATGACAACCATTGACCTGAGCATGGGGAAGGACCCCAATGAAAAGCTGGTGCTGGTCAACCCGGAGATCATCTTCAGCGAGGGCAGGCTCTACGAAGAGGAAGGCTGCCTGAGCTTTCCGGAGATCAAGGAGAAGGTTGTGCGCGCCGCGAAGGTGCGCATCCGCGCCCAGGACCTGGAAGGAAAATGGCTCGAGATGGACGGCGACGACCTGCTGGCCCGCTGCATGCAGCATGAGATCGACCACCTGAACGGCATGTTGTTCATTTTTCGCATGAGCGGCCTGAAGCGCGACCTCAACTTGCGCAAGATTCGCAAGATGCAGCGCGACGGAACGTGGTAGACCCGCGAGGCGCGCGATGAGACTCGTGTTCTGCGGCACTCCCAGCTTCGCGGTGCCCACGCTTGAAGCCCTGCTTGCCGCAGGCCACGAAGTCGCGCTGGTGGTTTCGCAGCCCGACCGCCCGGTGGGGCGCGCACAAGAGCTGACCGCGCCGCCCGTAAAGCAAGCCGCACTGCCAGCCGGCATTCCCGTCACGCAGCCGGAGAAGATTCGAAACAACGCGGAGTTTCGCGCGCAGCTTGAGGCGCTTGCTGCGGATGCGATCGTCGTGGTGGCGTATGGGCGCATCGTTCCGCCGTGGATGCTGGCGCTGCCGCGGCTGGGCTGCATCAATCTGCACGGGTCGCTGCTGCCCAAGTACCGCGGCGCAGCGCCCATCCAGTGGGCGGTGGCCATGGGCGATGCGGTTACCGGGAACACGACCATGCTGCTGGAAGAAGGCCTGGACACCGGCCCGATTTTGCTGCAACAGACTGTTGAAATTGCACCGGAGCACACTGCGGTTGAGCTGTTCGATCTGCTCGCGCGTGCTGGTGCACCGCTGGTGGTTGAATCACTTGCCGGGCTCGCGGCAGGAACGATTCATCCTCAGCCGCAGAACCATGAGGGAGCCACGTACGCTCCGCTGCTCGACCGGGAAGACGGGCGCATGGATTTTGCCGCACGGACTGCGCACGAACTCTATAACCGGTGGCGCGGTTTTCAGCCGTGGCCGGGAGCGTTCACTACCCTCGAGGGCAAGAAGCTTATTGTTCATCGGCTGGCCGTGGCCGCCGTGCATTTCGGCGGAGCAGAGCCCGGGCAGATCCGCATAGAGAACCATCGTCTCTTTGTCGCCTGTGCAGGCAACACTTGGTTCGAATTCCTCGAAGTGCAGCTCGAAGGCAAAAAGCGCCTTCCCGCCGCAGAATTCATGCGCGGAACGCAGCTTGCTGCCAACGCCCGGCTCGGGTATTCAACGCCATGAGCGCTGCGGGCCAGCCCGGCACGCGGAGGGCCGCGCCGAAGAATCGCGCGGCCGCGATTTCCCCTGCACGCAAGGCGGCATTCAACATTCTCATTTCCGTCGAGCGCGGAGCTTCCCACTCCGACGATCTGCTGCGCGGCAAGGCGGTGAACGCTCTTTCGCCCACGGATCGCAACCTGGCCACAGCGCTGGTGCTCGGCGTGCTGCGCTGGCAAATCCGGCTCGACCACCAGCTTCAGTTCCTGCTCAAGCGGCCCAATGCCAAGTTGGACGCCGAAGTTCGCATAGCCCTGCGGCTGGGCGTTTTCCAGATTCTGCACATGGATCGGGTCCCTGCGCGAGCCGCTATCGACGAGAGCGTGGAACTGGCCAAGCAGGCCGGCCACCGCTTCGCGTCCGGCATGGTCAACGCTGTGCTGCGCAAACTGGCCGGCGGCGCGAGAGTTAACTTTCGTGAGGAGAGCGCCGCGGAACTGGCGCTCGCCCAAGCCCACCCCGCCTGGATGGTCGAGCGCTGGATCAGCATCTACGGCCCTGATGCAACACGCGCAATTTGCCGCCACGGCCAGGGCCAACCCTCGCTGACGGTTCGACTCACAGACGCCGAGGCTGAAGCTGAACTCGCCCGGGCCGGCGTCGTGCTTGAGCCCGGCCAATTGCTCAGCGCTGCTCGCACCGTTGTTTCCGGAGACGTGACGGCCACGGCGGCATTTCAAGAGGGCCGCGTCCGCTTTCAGGATGAAGGATCGCAGTTGGTCGCCGAATTCGCAGCCGCAATTCTCAATCAAAACGAGGGAAGAATCCTCGATGCCTGCGCGGCGCCTGGAGGGAAAACGCTCATCCTCGCCGAGCTCAATCCGCGGGCGCGCATTCTGGCTTGTGAATCGAGCCCGCAGCGTCTGGAGCAGTTGCGCCACCGGTTGGCCCCTTATGCGGGTCGCGTCGAGTGGTGGCTGGCCGACGCCACGCAACTCAGTGAAAACGCGGCCTTCGACGTTGTGCTCGCCGACGTACCCTGCAGCGGCACGGGCACACTGGGCCGCAACCCGGAAATCCGTCACCGGCTGCGATGCGAAGATCTGCCACGACAAGCTGAGCGCCAGCGTGCAATCCTCGCCGCCGCCCTGCGCGCCGTCCGTCCTGGAGGGCGCGTGGTCTATTCCACTTGTTCGCTGGAGCCGGAAGAGAACGAGGGGGTGGTCAGCGCGGTGCTTGCAGCAACTCCAACGGCTCGCCAGGTGCCGCTCCAGGCTTCCATCGAAACTCTCCAGCGCGAGGCCATCCTCACAAAGGACTGCGCAGGACGGCTGCAGGCTTCGCTCACGCCCCAAGGGGCGCTACGCCTCCTTCCCGGCACATTCAATACGGACGGTTTCTTCATCGCACTGATCGAACGCAGCGCCTGAGGGCTTGACAGCAAAATCAATTTATATTACCGTTTAGTTATGGAACTAAGTGGTAATACATTTACGACTTCCGAACGCCTGGACGCCACTTTTGCGGCGCTGTCGGATCCTACGCGCCGCGCCATCCTCGCGCGGCTGGCAACGGGCGAGGCATCGGTGGCTGAGTTGGCCGCTCCGTTCGCCATGAGTCAGCCCGCAATCTCAAAGCATCTGAAGGTGCTGGAAGGCGCAGGCCTCATTACTCGCGACCGCGACGCACAGCGCCGCCCCAGCAGGCTAGACGCCAGGCCGCTCGCAGAGGCCAACCAATGGCTGGCGGAGTATCGCGAGTTCTGGAAGTCTTCGTTCTCTCGACTGGATGAGCTGCTGAACGAATCGAAGACCGGGAAGAAGAAGAAAGGGAAGAAGCAGAAGCACAAGCACAAAAAGCATTGATGGAGGTTGGAACGATGTATCCCGACAGCTTCAAAGTTTCTACGCCCAGCGATCGTGAAATCCGGGTGACGCGCGTTTTCAACGCCCCGCGCGCGCTGGTATTCGACGCCTTCACCAAGCCGGAGTTAGTCAGACGCTGGCTTCTGGGACCGCCCGGGTGGAGCATGCGCGTATGCGAAATCGATCTGAAAGTTGCCGGCGCCTATCGCTATTTGTGGCGCCATGACGGCGATGGAAGAGAGATGGGAATGGGCGGCGTCTTCCGCGAGATTGTACCGCTGGAGCGGATCGTCGCCACGGAGAGATTCGACGAGCCCTGGTACCCCGGAGAAGCAATCGATACAACGGTCTTCGTCGAGGAGGGCAACGGTACAAGAATGACGATTACCGTGCTCTACGAGTCGATGGAAGCCCGCGACACGGCGCGTAAGTCGGGAATGGAGCGGGGCATGGCGATGAGTTACAACCGGCTTGAGGAGCAGTTGTTGTCGATGCCCGCGATGTGACCTGATCCAACTTCAGCTTCGGGAAAGCCTTACTCTGCTCCCAGCCGCAGCTCATCGTAGTCACGGCCCAACAGGCTGCACAATGCCTCCACTACGAGTTCATGATCGGCGCGCTGCGGCAATCCGGAGACGGTGACGCTGCCCACCACTCCCGCGTCCGCCACGGTGAGTGGAAACGATCCGCCATGGGTGGCGTAGTCGGCCAGCGGCAGGCCCTGCTGTTCGGCAAGCGTCTCGTTCTTGGCCAGCAGCTTGAGCCCAATGGCATAGGAACTGCGATGAAAGCGCGCGACGACGTTGGTCTTGCGCCGCACCCATTCCGCATTGTCCGGCGTCGTGTTCTCCAGCGCCGCATAGAACAGAGGCTGCCCGAACCTGCGCACGTCGATCACCACCGCCAGCCCGCGTTCAACAGCCATGGTCCGCAGGCGCAGGCCCAGGTCCCACGCTACTTGCGCATCGAGGCGCGGCAGCACCAGCTCACGCTCCTGCTGCGCCACACATTCCAGATCTTCGCTCAATCCCATTTTGTGCTCATCTCCCGGGACCGAAGATTCAGCCGGCGGGAGCAACTGACGGCTGAAAACCGATCCCCGTTGCCTGTGTTTCTCACTCCGCCACCGTCAGCGTCACGGCCGCGTTCTGATACACGCGCGCTCCGGCGTAGGGCGTCTGCGCAATCACCGATCCGAGCTTGACAGGCGGCTTTGGCGGCGCATCCCCGCTGCCTACCGGGGCCACCGGAACGGGCACGTACGTAGGCGTCGCCGATTGGATGCCGACCTTGGCCAACTGCGCCTGCGCCGTGACTACCGGCAAACCAACCAGGTCGGGCATGACAAAGCCGTCGGCTGCTTCATCGTCGGGCGCTGCTACCAGCAGGTTCACAGTGGGTCGCGAAATGCCCTGCGCATGGGCAGGAGGGTCCTGCGCCAGCACAGTGCCCTCCGCTGCTCTGCTCCACGGCAGTTGCGCGGTTGCGCCCACTTCCAGGCCAACGCGGCGCAGCGTCAGCGCCGCCACGCGCTGGTCTGTGCCCACCGCGTCCGGCACGTCAACCTTTTGCGGGCCCAGGCTCTCGGCAACGCGCACACGCCACTCGCGGCGCACCACGGTTCCGGCAGCCGGGGACTGCGTGAGGATATGGCCCGCGGCCACGTCGCCCGAGTAGTAGCGGTTGTCGACTTCGAGGTTCAAGCCCAGCCCGGCTGTCTGGCTGCGCGCATCGGCAACGGTCATGCCCTGCAACGCAGGAACCTGCACTTCGGCGCCATGAATGGCGAAATGCATGGTGGCGATGGCCGCCAGCAGCGCCACGGCGACGAGCAGCATCACCA
Organism: Occallatibacter sp.; assembly: GCA_035604995.1. Classification (GTDB taxonomy): domain Bacteria; phylum Acidobacteriota; class Terriglobia; order Terriglobales; family Acidobacteriaceae; genus Telmatobacter. The sequence goes on from DATNHL010000117.1 coordinate 15,862, forward strand.
GCGAGGCAATCTGAAAGAAGTTCACCACCGGCCGCGTCTTCATGGCTCCGGCTCGCCATCCACAAACACGATCTCGTAGTCCACCGGCGCGGCTTTCTCCAGCATCTTCGACACCGAGCAGTAGGTGTTCTTCGACAGCGCCACCGCGTCCTCCACCGCCTTGCGGCTCAGCTTGCCGCTCACCGTATAGGTCAGCTTGATCCTGGTGAAGACGCGCGGCGCGGTGGGCGACTGCTCGGCGGTGGCCGAGACGCGCAGGCCAGTGAGCGGCTGGCGCTTCTTCTTCAGAATCGAAACCACGTCCACGCTGGTGCACCCGCACAGCGCCATCAGCACCGCTTCCATGGGGCTGGGTCCGTGCGCGTGCTGGGGGTCCGCGTCAAAGAGAACGGTGTTGCCGTTCTCCGCAATCCCTTCAAAGATACTGTCGTGCTTCCATTCGCTGTGCGCAATCATTGCTTTTTCCCCTCCAGTCCCTCAGCGCAGATTATCCGTCACCGGCTCGGGATGAATCGTCACCCGGTAGACTTCCGGGCACTCCAGCTTGAAGCGGTCTTCGAGCCCGGTGATCACTTCATGCACGCGCAGCATGGGCAGCGCATCGGGCAGCGTGCAATGGCAGCTGAGCGAGATGTGATCGACGGTGCGGCCCACGATGATCTCATGCACATCCACAATCTCTTCGAACAGGGCAGCCGTCGTCCGTAGCGCGTATTCAATCTTGCGGTCCACCTCGATCATCTCCTCGGGCTGCTCGATGGTGGCGGGCTCGCTCTCGATATGCGTCAGCACGAAGTCGATCTCAGGCGTATCGCGCAAGATCTCTGCCTCCATGGCGCTGACAAACCCATGCGCCGTCAGCAGAGGCATGTTCTCGTCGAGCTCCACGTGCTGCTCGACGCGCAGCCGTCCATGGTGCGACTGCACGCTGAGTTCATGCACGTTCACGTTGTTGCGCGCCGCCACCGCGCGCACCCGGTCGAAGATGCTCTCCGCACGGGACTCGCGGGGAACGGTATGGATGACTACATCCGCTGTCGGCAATGCGCGATGCACGGCCTCGGTAGCCGCGCGCACAAGCTCGCCTGTGTGCTCAAACGTATAGCTCCGCGGCAGGGCCAGCGTGAGGTCGGCAAAGTAGCTGGCGCCCGCGCGCCGCACGCGTGCCTGTTCGACGGCGAGCACGCCCTCTACCCGGGCAACTTCGTCGATGAGGCGGTGGCGCGTCTCCGCGGGCACTTCGTCCATCAGCACAGCGACGGTTTCGCGGCCGAGATGCAGCGTCATGCGCAGAATCATGAGCGAGACGACCACCGCCGCAAAGGGGTCGGCAAAGCGCAGCCAGCCGACTCCCAGCCGAATGCCGATCCAGCTGGCGGCGAGCCCGACGAGGACCGCCAGAGTCGACCAGATGTCGCTGGCAAAGTGGAACGCATCGGTGGCCAGAGCCGGGGACCCTGTCCGCTCCGCGACCGCTCGCAGCCGCCGCGAGCGCCAATAGTCCACCGCAATGGACGTGAGCAGCACCAGCACCGGCCAAATCGAGTGGTGCAGCTCCACCGTTTGCACCACGATGCGCTGCATGGCTTCCCAGATGATCCACGCGCAGGAGACGGCCATGAGGCCAGCCTCGCCAAACGCGGAGAGGTTCTCGAATTTGCCGTGGCCGTAGGTGTGGTCCTCGTCGGCAGGCTTGTCGCTTACGCGCACGGAGAAGAAGGTGAGTGTGACGCCGACCAGGTCGAGCGCGGAGTGCGCCGCGTCGGACAGCACGCCCAGTGAGCCGGACATGAGGCCAGCGACGAGCTTGAGCACGGTCATGGCGGCGGCCGCCACCATGGAGTGCAGGGCTACGCGGCGCTTCTGCGCGGAGAAGCCTGCCGTGCCTGTCAACAACGGGTCTTGAGCGGCGGTCGTCATTCGGCTCTCAGGCTACATGGCTGCGCACGCCCGTGTACAACCCGGCAATTCCAAAGGTGTAGGGTTGCCATGCGCATTGAGTGTAGCCGGTCGCGCGCATCAGATCGAGCATCTCCGCGGGAGGGGGAAACTTCTGCACCGAAGCGGGCAGGTAACTGTAAGGACCGTCCTTGCCGCAGATCATGCGGCCAATCGCGGGGAGCACGCGCCGGAAGTAGACGGCATAAGCCTTGCCCACGAGGCCGCCGGGCTCGCTGAAGTCCAGAATACCCAACTGGGCGCCGGGCTTGAGGACGCGCGCAAACTCGCGCAGGCCGGCCTCGTAGTTGGCGAGATTGCGGAAGCCGAAGGCGGTGACGATGAGGTCAAGCGCTGCGGAGCGGAGCGGCAGATGAAGGGCGTCGGCTTCGAGCGCGACGGCATAGGGCGCGGTTTGGTCTTCGCTGCGCGCCTTGAATCTGCGTGCTCCGCGGCTGAGCATCTCGCGCGCAAAGTCCGCGGCCAGAATGGGCCGCGCACCGCGTGGACGGCCTTTGAGCAGCGCGCGCGTCATGTGTCCGGTGCCGCAGCAGACGTCGAGCACCGCCGCATCGGGATCGGCGAGCACGGCGCGGAACCGGCGCGCCGTCTGCCACCACCACAGCCGGTCCACACTGGCCGAGAGCACGTGATTCAGCAGGTCGTAGCGCGGCGCAATCGAGTCGAACATCTGCTGCACGGCGCGCGCCGCGCCCGCTTCGTCGCTCGCTCCTGCTGGCTTGGCTCCGGTAGTGGTCATTGTCTTTCCTGTTCTGAACGACGGTGCTGGGTGCCCCACCCTCGCCGCGTTCTTGTCTTTGCGGCTAGGGTGGGATACCACGAACTCTCAAGGAAGAAGATTCGATTTGCCAAGATTGCATTTGGAACAAAGCGTTTGCAGATTCTCAAGAACAGTATCGCCGTCCTTGCTCCACGGACGAATATGATCTACGTGAAGGTCCACGCCCAAAGAGATCGCCGGGCTGGCGCCGCATCCACAGCATTTGAAATTGTCGCGCTGGAGCACACGCCAGCGAAGACGAAGAGATGGTTTGCGCCCCGTTGTGTGCTTGTTTTCAACGCCGGTTCCAACTTGATTGTCCGCAAGTTCTGCGCCAGTTCCGTTGGCATAATCGACGAAAGCTATCAGGGCGTTCATCCATGACCCAAAGCGCCGGTTATACGGACATTCAGAAATACACGATGGATTGGAAGCCAGTTCGCTTAGTCGCGGTTGCCGACCATAATGCTGCCAAAGAGTGAGAATGTTCTCGAATAGCTCTTCGTCAGGAATATTCTTCCGATTTGTTATCGCGAGACCCGCTCTACGTAGCGATTCATTCCAGGTGCCATACCGTTTATCAAAAGTAGTTAGCCCGTATCGCCCCATCGAACGGTACTGCGCTTTGGTCACTTTGTCACTTCCCAACTCCAGTGCGACCCGGCGCAAATCCGCAATCAACTCTTCCTCCGAAATCGGAGCATTTGGAAATCGAGAAAACTTGAAAACAGGTTCGCCCATCGTGTGATTCGATTGAATAGGTGATTTGGATACGCCTCACACAATGGTATCAGCGTCTGCTCCCACCCTAGCCGCAAAAACAAGAACGCGGCGAGGGTGGGGCACCCAGAATTGTTTTAGCAGACATTGGACAGACCAACTGGGGCCTGCTAGCTCAGCTCCCCGGCGCGCGCCAACATGTAGCCTACAGCCGCTTCAAGTTCTTCAGGAGTCACGTCTTCGACCACGCCCGCGTCGCCAATTCCCACGGGCAGCACAAACCGGCGCACACCGCCCCGATTCTTTTTGTCCCCGCCGGTCGCCGCCACCACTTTCTTTGCTTTCAGCTTCAGAGGCGGCAGAGGGCCATACAAGTGGATCAGATGCTCCAGCCGGTCAAATTGATGGGCGCCGATGGTTCCACGCTTGCGCGCGAGGTAGAGGGCTGCGATCATGCCCCAGCCCACCGCCTCGCCATGCAGCAGAGTCTTGTAGCCGGTGGCCTGCTCCAGCGCGTGGCCTGCCGTATGGCCCAGGTTGAGAATCATGCGCAGCCCGTTTTCGCGCTCATCGCGGTTGACCACGCCGGCCTTCATCCGGATCGACGCGGCGATCACTTTCTCCAGAGCCTTTGCGTCGCGCCCCAGCACCTCGTCCGCGTGCTCTTCCATAAAGCGAACCAGCGCGCGGTCGCGGATGATGCCCGCCTTCACGCTCTCCATCAGTCCGGCGCGCAGCTCGCGGTCCGGCAGCGTGCCCAGGACGCCGATATCGGCAAAGACCGCGAGGGGATGGTTGAAGCTGCCGACGAGGTTCTTGCCTTCGGGCAGGTTGACGCCGGTCTTGCCGCCGACGCTCGAATCAACCTGCGCCAGCAGCGTCGTGGGGACCTGAACATAGGGGATGCCGCGCATGAAAATCGCCGCAAGAAAGCCGCCCACATCGCCCACAATGCCGCCGCCAAAGGCGATGAGCAGGGAGCCGCGATCGCCGCCGGCCCGCGCCATCTGGCGGAGCAGCTTTTCCACGCTGGCCATTGTTTTGTGGCTTTCGCCGGTTTCGAGAAACAGCACCACCGGCGGCTCGGCAAAGGAAGCCAGAAAGGCCTCGCCCCATAGCGCCCAGATGGGGCCGGAGGTGAGCACAAAGACCCGTCGCGGCAACCGCCCCGCAACCCGCTCAATGCGCGGCGCCAGCGTCTGAATAAGCCCGCTGCCCGTCACCACGTCATATTTCGCCGAAGGTGTCTCTACTCGTATGGTTTGCACGCTGCTCTTATCTTAAATGCCTGCCACACCGGATACTCCCCGCCGCATCTCCGCTCTCGTCAAGTCAGGCGCGCAAAACGGCGTGACGACTCGGGAAAGTCGATTCCGGTCACGAACCAAGCTACGGCGCTGCACCCTAACGCAAGAAGAACCGGAGCGAGGCGCCAAGGGACCACCTGCGGCATCGGAGAGCTGTTGACGCAGGTGATGGCGGCTCCAACTACGACGGTCACAATCGCGATCCACTGGTACAAGCGGAGCCCGCCGACGGCCACAGTCTGAGGTTCGCCTCGATAGGCCTCCTCAACGAAGCGCCCAACCCCGGACAGCAGGAAGTACACGCCGCAAATAAGCGTGGCGGGAGAATGCAATTGGAGCAGACGCAGCAATGTGGCGCCCACCAGTGCGTTCCAAAGAATCGAATAGACTGGCGTCGCATGCACCGGCACACCGCCGAGCTGAGTGAGGCGGCAGACTCGCGAGCGAGGATGGGTATAGCGAATCCCAGGAGTGGTTTCCGTTGCCCGCCCGTGACAGCACCCTTGAACCAGGCAGCGAAGCCTGCCTATCCCCTGAATCCAGGGCGCTGCTACGCAAACCGCCGCGAAGACAACCCAGAGATTCACGTGGAACAACAGTGCGGGTGTGGCTCCAACGGCAGCCCCCAACATGCCTCCGTAAAAGCCCATCGGTCGCAGCAGCGCCGGCGATCCCTCCACCCATTGAGCCCAGAGCGCCGCGCCAACGGTGGAACAAAGAAAGATGCTGGCGGATATCCATTCGCGCCCAGGGCCGAGCAGCGCATCGATGAGACCGATCCCGACCAGGATCGCGGCCGCCGCATACCCGCCGTGGTTGATGATTCGAACCGGTCCCATCCGCCACTCCTTCCACGAGTTGGCGATGCGCTCTGCAACACGCAGAATGGCTCTCCAAACATCCTGCAACCGACTTACCAGCAGAAAAGCCGCGGCTCCAGCCAGCACGTCGGCGATTGAGTGCATCCCCGTTGTCACGCAACTGGCTGCCACCAGGACGGCCCAGATCCACCAACCGCGTTTCCACCATCGCCCTCCTTCACCCAATGCTGAAGCGGCAATCAACGCCCAGGCAACATGAAAGGACGGAAATGCAGCGATGCCTGAATACGGTGATCTCTCCCATAGCAGCAGATGGCCCATCCAAGTCGCGGGATGGAAGGGGCGTGGGGGAACAATGGCAGGCAAAAGCAGATAGAGCGGAAAAATCACTGCCATTGCACCCAGACCGCGCAGCGCAAAGCGTCGCAGCGAATGTCCTGTCCGGGCGAGCAGCGGCGCCAGCAACACTACAGCATAGGTGCTGCAATAGATCGGCTCCGTCCATTCAACGACCGGTAGGCGGCGCTCGAACGTCATGTACGTGGCCACACCGCCAACGGCCGGGCCGAGTCGCCAGATTAATTCATAAAGGATGAGCCACGGCAGAAGAACCACCAGATAAACTCTCAGGCGTTCCAGCAGTGACGGAGCTTGAGGCCGATCACGCGGCAGCCACGGCGAAGCCTCCCGCGCACCGAAGCGCTTCCGCAGGTCGGGTAACTCATAGCCAAGAACCAGCGCCGCGCTTGCCAAAATCACCATGGGAGTTACGAGCCACAATCCACTGGCTGACCCCGCGACAATTGCCACACCGGCGCAGGCAATGGCAAAGCCGCCATAAATCGGATGCGGAACAAGGCTATAGACACCGTTCTCAACAAAGCGCGGCGGCGGAAACGCGTTCATGGGCAACCCTCCGCCAGAACGCCAGAGGGCCAACATGCCCGCGGCCATCACTGTCACGCCGGAGACCGCCAGCGCCCCCCCAAAAAACTCCGATTGCAAGCGATGCAGACGCACCATAGGGCTGGCGCCGTGTGCCCACAGCACAAGCGCCGCAGGAACCACTGCGACGAAGAACAATCCGTACAGCACCTTGGGCAGATGACCGCGAGTCAGAGATTCCAATGAACCACCTCGTGGATGACCCAGCCGAGGCTCTGGCGGTCATTGATCTCGAGAATTCCGCGGCTTCTCCACTTCTGCTCTTCAATGTTGGTCAAGGAAGTGGGAAGCAGCCTTTTGAGCGCGGGTGCTCCAGGAAGCACAGTCGAGCCCAAGGGGCCGGCTCGAAGAGGAAGACTCTCCTTCATGCGCAGGACGCCGTCGTTGAGTCTAAGTTCAGAGTCGGAGGCCGACACGATCTCGCGTATCTTGCCGTTGTGGACTGCAAGGCTGGTGGAGTAAGGCCCTTGCCAGTCGATCCACGCCAGGCTTTCCTCCGGTGAAACGAAGCGCCCCCAGCGCAACTGGCGCATCGGCAATTGCCACGGTGGAAGCGTCAAGGTCAGGCGCTCAGCGTAACCCAGTCCCATCAGCACGCGCTCGCCCACACTGACCCGTGCCGAGGCACGCGGTTGTACGCAGTTCCACACCACCGACCCAGCGGCGCTCTCATACACCGTGTGCTCCAGCGGTGCGGCTGCGGCCTGCCATTTTCCCGAGACCTTCAGCCGGGGAATCTCCACCAGGATCAGTTCGTCTGTGGGGACAAGGCGATAGCTGCTCATCGAGGACCGGGTTGTCGCTGTCTGTTCATTCGTGGAAAGAACGCTGCTATAGGTCACATGAATGCCTCGCCAGAGCATTTCCGCACAGTACAGTATCACGGCCTCGCCTTCGTCCGTGACGCAGTCCATGTACCACTTGACCAGGGAAAACCGAGGTGGGGTCACCGCCGTCCGACTCCTTTCAGAGGAGCATGCCAAAAGAGGCAGAATGCTGAAAAACGAAGATACGAAGGGAACGCCCGATTATATTCCCCCGCCTGCGGGCGGGTAGCTCCGATCTGGGGGAGTGGACACTGGGTTCGCACGTACCCACTTTGAGAATTGCAGCTGACCGGCGGCTTGACCCGTGCCCCGCATCTCTTCTTGGCCATTGCTCCGCAGCGCTTCGTTGATCGTCGTCTGATGCCCAGCGGTCCCATCCGACGCCTCGGCCTCTTTCAGAGAGTGATTCACGAGGTCTTCATTTTCTGAATAGAGTATTCAGCACCCACCCGCTTCTTTACCGCGCCAGCCAGAACAAGGGGACCAGGCCGCCGGCGGCGAGGGCCAGCAGCATGGCCAGGCTCTGCAGGCCGGTCTTGCGGTCCGCCAGGCTGTATGCATAAACGCCCTTGGCGATGTTGTTGCTCGCCGCGGCAATCAGAATTGCGCCGGCCGCGACCTTCAGAGGCGTGAGCGTGCCCGCGGCCTGGGTCATCCCCATGATGAAGGGGTCCACATCGGCGATACCCATGATTGCGCCCAGAATACTCACTCCCCCTTTACCCAGATAAGTGACGGCTAACTGGGTAGCGACCAGCATGGTCAGAAACAGAGCGGCAAACAGAAAGGCCGTGAGGAGCTCGAGCGGGTTCTTGGCTTCAAATTCCCGGTGGACTGTCCCCGCGGCTTCATCGGTCCGGCGACTCCAGAGCCATCCCAGGCCCACCGCCAGGACGGCCAATACCAGAAAGGGCCCGGCAACGAGGGCCATCAATTGCCGGTTGAACAGCGATACAAGGATGGCCAGGCGCAGGTACATCATGCCGGAGGCGATCAGGATGCCGCCCGCGAACAGGTGCGGACGTTGTTCCCGCGCCGCGCGGCGCGCGATGACCAGGGTGGTGGCCGTGGAGGAATAAGCCCCGCCCAGCAACGCCGCCAGCACCACCCCGCCCTGTGCCTTGGACGCCTTCTGCAATACATAACTGGCGTACGAGATGGCACTGATGGCCACCACCACCAGCCATGTCTTGAAGGGGTTGATGTGGAACTGGCTGAACTCCCGGTTGGGCAGGATGGGCAGAATCACTCCGCTCAGAAGGAGAAACTTGGCGAAGGTAAGAATCTCGTTGGGAGCGATGCGCACCGCCAGCTTTTCCAGGGCTGCCTTGAGATCGAGCAGCAGAAGGCTGGCGACACACAGAGCTGTGGCAACCCAGAGATGGCCGTAGCAGACGAGCGCTCCCACCAGGAACGTGGCCAGGCCAGACATCTCGGTAGTAACTCCGGAAGGCTCGGCAGCGGAGAGCTTGTGCCAGTAAGACAGAAGCAAAAACCCGCCGACCACCAGAAAGCCGATGGCCACCGGCAGCACTTGTGCGCCTGCAATCAGAGCAACGGAATAGCCGATGAGGCCGATCAGCGGAAAGGTGCGCACTCCTCCGAAGGAATAGGATCCTGCCGCTGCCTTGCGCTCCTCCCGCTCCAGTCCGATCAGGAAGGACAGGAAAAGGACCAGTATGAGCTTCACTACGTCCGGCGGTATTTGCTGGTAGATCTCCATCCGAGTTGAGCCTCCGAATGTTCTTTCTCCGCGGAACGCGTCTGCATGGAACTTCAGGGTTGGGCCGGTTCACGGACCAGCTTTCTCGGGAGCAAACAGGTGCTCGTGCGACGGGCAAGAGCATCCGTGAATACGCAGGTCAAAGGATAATCTGCTAGACAGCTTACACCTTGTTGTCGCGGATTGGCTGACGGCTCGCTCCTATCAGAGAAGCGAACCAGCGGGCCTTCATCGAGTCAAACCGCGATGGGCGTCCGCTGGTGGCTGTTTCGTGTTCCCCAATTCGTGGCCGAGGTCCTCAGCGCTGCCCCGACCCTGGAGGGGGCCAAGGCGTCATTTTGCCGGCGGGATGTCCGGCTCTGGTCTGGCAGTGTTAGCCTCGAAGGTTATGGCAGTTCCGTCTGGGGTGGATTTTCTGGTGATGGGCGCGGGCGTGGCCGGGTTGCGCGCGGCGGTGGAGCTGGCGCGCCACGGCGAGGTGCTGGTGGTCACCAAGGAGTCGCTGGGCGAGTCGAATACGCACTACGCACAGGGCGGAATCGCCGTGGCCACAGAGGGCGAGGCGGACGTTCGGCTGCACCTTGAAGACACGGTAAACGCCGGGGATGGCCTGGTTCATCGGCCCGCGGCCGAGGTGCTCGTGTCGGAGGGTCCGCTGCGCGTGGCCGAGCTGATCGAGTGGGGCGCGGCGTTCGACAAGGAAGCCGGCGAGCTGCTGCGCACCCGCGAAGGGGCGCACTCGCTGCCGCGGATTCTGCACGCCAACGGCGACGCAACGGGGGCCGAGATCAGCCGCTCGCTGGTGGCGTTTGCGCGCGCACAGAAGCGCATTCAATTTGCCGAGTGGACGATGGTGACCGGGCTGGCGGTGGCCGATGGGCGCGTTGTGGGGGCCGATCTGGCCGGCGCGGGACCGCTCGCCGAAGACTCCGGGCCGCAGCGGGTCAGCACCCGCGCTGTGCTGATCGCCTCCGGCGGCGCGGGGCAGGTCTACTCCGACACCACCAATCCCGCCGTGGCCACGGGCGATGGCATCGCGCTGGCACTTGAGGCCGGAGCGGCGCTGGCCGACATGGAGTTTTACCAGTTTCACCCGACGGCGCTGGCCCTGCCCGGCGTCCCGCGGTTCCTGCTTTCCGAGGCGTTGCGCGGCGAAGGCGCGTACCTGCGCAATGAGAGCGGCGAGCGCTTCATGGAGCGCTATCATCCACTGCTGGAACTGGCTCCGCGCGATGTGGTGGCGCGGGCCATTGCGCGGGAGGGGATGGGAAAAGGGGCGGGCGAGACAAGGGCCGTGCACCTGGATATGCGGCACGTGAAAGACATCGATCTGCACGGGCGGTTTCCTGGGATCAGCGCGTTCCTGGGAAGGCATGGGCTGGATATGGCGCGCGATTTGATCCCCGTGCGTCCGGCTGCGCATTACCTGATGGGGGGCATACGGACCGATCTTGATGGACGGACAAGTTTGAAGGGCTTGTACGCGGCGGGCGAGGCGGCGTGTACCGGCGTTCATGGGGCGAATCGGCTGGCGTCGAACTCGCTGCTGGAAGGGCTTGTGTTCGGCGCGCGGGCGGCGCGGGCGATGCTGAACGACAATCTGGCTTTCACAGCGTTCAACGCGCCGCCGCCGGCCCACACTCCTTTGTCCGTTGCCGAAGAAACCCGCGTGGAGGCCGTCATCGCGCGCCTTCAGGCTTCCATGTGGGCCTATGCCGGCTTGCTGCGCCATGAATCCACGCTGCGGGCGGGCCTGGCCGCGCAGGCCGAGTGCGAGGCGGGCCTGGCGCGCTTTATTGAGCAAGGCAAGACAAGCCGCCGCCTGATGGAGGCGCGTGCTCTGAGCCGCGTGGCCCACGCAATTCTCCACTCCGCACTGGCACGCACCGAGAGCCGCGGCGCCCACTTCCGCAACGACTTTCCGCGGCGCGACGACCAGCGCTTCCTCAAGCACTCTGTTCTTAGTGGCGGCGACGGCGGTGAGCAGATCGTCTTTGAGGCCTGGTAGTTTTTTGTCCTGTTTCCCAACCAGGGAATGCTGTCGCCGATCCAGCATTCCGTTCCCGGAATTTCCGGTTTATCTCATTCCTCCCACCCCGCACGCCGATAACATTCTCTGAGAGATTCCCACCTCTGCGCGGATTGGCTCGACTTTCCGAGAGCCGACGAATCGCTCAGCTTTGCCGTGGGCAACCGGACCTTTGTCCAGGAAGGGAGGCGCGACTCATGTTGCTGCTGTGGACGGAGAATCTGCGCGTAGGCGTCGAGGACTTCGACGAGGATCACAAGAAACTGATCGCCCTGGTGAACATGCTGCACGGCGCCATTGAGACGGGGAACAGCAAGAACATGCTCGAAAGCGTTCTCGACGATCTGGAGCACTACGCATGGCACCACTGCACTTGTGAAGAGGTTGCTTTTTTTGAGACCGGCTATCCCGATGCGGCGGCGCACACAGCGGAGCACGACGAGTTGAGGCGGATGGTTGCGAAGATGAAGCTGCGGCGCGAGAGCGGGACGGACGCCGATCTGTCAGTGGACGTGATGAACCTCATTTATATCTGGCTCACGAATCACATTTACTGCGCGGACAGGAAATACAGCGAGTTCACACGCGCCAGAGGGATTCTGCAGGCACTGCCCGAACCAGCCGCTTCACGTGCGGTCCGTTACCCGACGCCGGCTCGCTTTCTTGCTTCGGACGCGCCCGGCGCAAACCACGAGGCGATTGCGCAGAGCGAAAGCATCGTGCCAATAATTGCCAGCGAGAGCGTAATGGGCACTTCTATCCAGCGCGCGGCGAGCATTTTGAGCGCCACAAAGGCCAGCAGCGCTCCCAACCCGTAGTGCAGGTAGCGGAAGCGGTCAAGCAGCGCAGCCAGTGCGAAGTAGAGCGAGCGCAGGCCGAGGACGGCAGCGATGTTGGACGTGTAGACCACGAAGGGATTGTGGCTGATGGCGAGCACGGCGGGAATGGAGTCGGTGGCAAACACAACATCCGTCACTTCGATGGCCAGAATCACCGGCAGCAGTGAGCCTTTGGCAGGTTGGAGTTTGCGAATCCACTCGGGGATGGCGGCGTGAGCCGAGCTGCCGCGCAGTAGGCGCCAGGCCGCATAGAGCAGGAACAGGCCGAAGATCCAGGTAATCCAGTCGAAGCGCTGGAGCAACGTTATGCCGGCGGCGATGAAAAGAGCGCGCAGCACCACCGCGCCGCCCATGCCCCACAGCAGGGCGTTGTGCTGGCGCTGGCGGCTGATGCGGAAGCCTTGAAAGATGACCAGGAAGACGAAGAGATTATCGACGCTGAGCGAGGTTTCAATGGCGTAGCCGCCGATCCACTCGAGCGCCGTCTGGCGGCCTTGCGTGACGGCGATCCAGCCGGCAAAGGCCGTTGCGGACACCACCAGGACGGCTGTCCAGAGCCAGGCGAAGAGCTGCTGATTTCTGGTTTCGCGCTTGTGGCCGGGCAGCAGGGAATCGACCGCAAGCAGCGCAACCACCACCGCATGAAACCCTACCCACCAGACCCAGGAGACGCCGGCAATCATTTATGGATGGTATCGCAAAGCAGGGGTTAGGGATCAGGGCTTAGGGAACAGGGAACAGGGAACAGGGAACAGAAAAACAGTGCTCACTTGCGCAACTTGCTCATCATTGCGACGATCATCCGACTGACCTCATCGGAGAGGCCTTCTGCAAGGTCTCGCGATTCTTTGGCGCCGAAGCCCAGCCCGGCTGAAATGACAAGTTGCGTCTGAACTTCGAAGTTCGAACCTCTTGCATGACCGAGGAACTGAACATATTCCCCTTTCGTCGACCTTCCATAGCCCTCGGCTATGTTGCTGGCGACGGAGACGGAAGCTCTCCGCAACTGGTTGGTTAGGCCGAACCGTTCAGAGGGTGGAAAGGAGGAAGTAAGCTTATAAACCTCCAGCGCTAACTGAACTGCCAGCTGCCAGACCACGAGATCCTTGTACGACTCGCCGATGTTCTACCTCTGTTCCCTGATCCCTGTTCCCTCATCGAAGATCGATCAGCCGAATCGTCTCCATGAAGACGTCGCCGTCGATGGTCAGGCTCTTGGCGCTGATCTTGTCCATCGTGTCCTGGGCGGTGTGGTGGTAGCTGTTGTTGGGGCCGTAGTCCAGGTCGATAACGTCGATGGAGGGGACGCCGCGGTCGACAAAGGCGAGATGATCGTCTTCGACCGGCTCCTCGGTCTGGAAGAAGTAGCGGTCGTAGCCGAACTTGTGGGCGGCCTGGCGCACCAGCTCGACCAGCCAGCCTGTGGAGTTGGATTCGCGTTGGATGTCGAGGTCCTTGTCGCCGATCATGTCGGCCAGGATGAAGGCCTTGATCTTGCCCAGGGTTCCGTCGCGGCCCCATCTGGCGGCGAGGTGGCGGCTGCCGTAGGTGGAGTCGGACCTGGACCAGGTTTGAAAGGCCTCTTCGCCGTCGAAGAAGACCAGCCAGATGGAGTAGCCGTCGAGGGTCTTGCCACGCAACTGATCGGCGATGGCGAGCAGCAGGCCGGTGGTCGAGGCGCCGTCGTTAGCGCCGACGAAGTTGATGGTGCGCAGCGGGTAGTTGGTTTCGTAGTGCGTGGCCAGGACGATGACGCCGTTCTTTTTGCCGGGGAAGCGCACGATGAAGTTGCGCATGGGGACCGGGCCGATGGGCGTCGAGGCGGTGAAGGTGTCCTCTTCCACCTGGTCGTGCTTGAACTGGTCGCGGAGGAAAGCCTCGGCCTTGAGGTGTCCCTGGCTGGTGGGCCAGCGCGGGCCGATGGCGACAAACTGGCGGGCGTAGTCGAGTGCCTTGCCGCCGTTGAAGTGGGTTTGGGCAGGGAGGGCGAGGGGGGCGAGGAGGAACGTCAGGTTTGCCGCGAGTCTCATCCAGAGTTGTTGTTTCCCAGGTCTCGAAAGCGAGACCCGGGGCACCCGGCCGGTGGAGTTTTGTGGTCTCCCACCCTTGCCGGTCGCCGCGGCGACCCGCGTCAAGGATGGGGCACCCCGCAGTGTCGCTGCAATCCTCTTCAGCGAGGAGAAGAAAATCATTACGCAGACTCCTTGGCGGCTTTGGCTTCTTCCTTGGCCTTGCGGCGCGAGGGGTGGACCCACCAGGCTACGCCGATGCCGATGAGATAAAGCGCCAGCATGGGCACGGCGTAGATGCACATGGTCCATGGGTCGGGGCTAGGGGTGATGATGGCTGCCACCAGAAAGACCGCGAGAATGGCGTAGCGGATGTTCTTCCACAGGAACTTCGGGCTGACGATGCCGAACATCGCCAGGAAGAAGATGAGGATGGGCATCTCAAAGCTGATGCCGAGGCCGAGGATGATGGACAGAAAGAAGCTCGAGTAGTCCTCGATGGTGACCATGGAGGTGAAGTTGTGGCCGAAGTCCACGATGAGGATCTTGAGCGCGCCGGGGAGCACGTAAAAGTAGCCGAAGGCGGCTCCGCCCAGGAACAGGCCCACCGTGGCCGCCATGAAGGGAACGACGAAACGGCGCTCCTTCTGGTAGAGGCCGGGCGCAATGAAGAGCCACACCTGGAAGAGGATGAAAGGCGAGGCCAGGATGGCTCCGCAGACCAGGGAGACCTGGAGCTGCAGGTTCAGGGGGTCCATGGGGTGGGTGAAGACGAGCGACTTGCCGATGTGATTGAGCGGCGCCTGGATGAAGCTGACGAAGCGGTCGCGAAAGATCCAGGCCACGACGAAACCGGCAGCCAGATACAGAAACGAGTGAACGATGCGGCGGCGCAACTCGTCCAGGTGCTCCATAAGGCTCATGCCGGGCAGTTCGGCGCGTTCTGTGACTGCCGCGCGGGCCTTGCCGATTGCGTCCGCGGGATCAAGCATGGTGGGCCGCCTGCTCTGGAGCGGGGACGGGCTGGGCCTGGGGGGCGCCCTGCTCCTCGGGGGCTTGTTCGGCAACGGCGGCGGTCGCAGCGGGCTCCGATGACGCCTCAGGGGCGGCTTCCGCGGGAGCCGTGGCGGCCAGCTCCTTTGCGGCCTGGGCGAGGGCGGTGAGGCTGTTGGGGCGGGCGGCTGCCACCTGCTCGCCGGTGGAGGGCGGCTGGATGCGGGGATAAGTCTCTTCGGCCGGAGGCTCGGTGGGTGGCGTAATCACCGGAGGGTAAACTTCCTCGCCAGGGTAGGGGCTCTCGATGGCGGCGGGGGGAACGGTTGCGTCGAGGGTCACTGGGTCGGCGGGCTCCGGCGCCGTGAGCTTGGGCGCGGTGGCCGTAACCGCCAGCGCTTTCATCCGCTCCTCATCCTGCTTGCGGCGGTCGGCCTCTTCGGCGTTGCGCAACTCCTCTTCCATCTGGAATTTGAAGTCGTTGGAGGCCTTGCGGAACTCGTACATGAGCTTGCCGATCTGGCGGCCAATCTGCGGCAGGCGGCGCGGACCGAAGACCACCAGCGCCATCACCATCAGGATCAGCGAATCGGCCATCCCCAGGTTGGCCATCTGAATTGTTTGCGGCATTCCCATCGAGTGCAATGATACAAGAGCGGAACCAGAGTTACCTCATCCCGTTGAGCTACGAGGAGGGTCGCCGCCCCCTGTTGGTCGCGTCGACTTGAGTGCTTTGGTTCCGGGATAAATTTACTCTGGTTCCGCTGATTTCCGT
>DATNHL010000118.1:0-2285 GCA_035604995.1 Occallatibacter sp.
CTCGTAGAGCACGCTTCCGAAGCTGAACAGATCGGTACGTGGGTCCAAGTCCTTGCCCCGCGCCTGCTCCGGCGACATGTAAGCGATAGTGCCCACGGTGCTGCCAGGGCTAGTGAGATGCTCATCGGAGACCGTGCCCACGGTGGCCGCTGTGCTCGCCAGGGCGGCCGCTCCCACGCGCGGCTGCACGCTGACCTTGGCCAGCCCGAAATCCAGCACCTTCGCCTGCCCGCGCTCGGTGACGAAAATGTTGCCGGGCTTGATGTCGCGATGCACGATGCCCTTGCGGTGTGCGGCGTCGAGCGCGTCGGCGATCTGGATACCCAGGTCGATCAGTTCGTCAATATCCAGGCGGCGCTGCTCGATCAACTGCTTCAGCGTGTGGCCTTCCAGCAACTCCATGGCGATGAAGTGGCGGCCTTCGTGCTGATCGATGTCATAGATAGTGCAGATGTTGGGATGGTTCAGGGCGGAAGCGGCGCGCGCCTCGCGCTGGAACCGCTCCAGCGCCTGCGGGTTCTGCCAGAGATCGTCGGGAAGGAACTTGAGCGCCACACGGCGTCCCAGGCGGAGGTCCTCGGCCTCGAACACCTGCCCCATGCCTCCGGCGCCCACCCGGCTGAGGACGCGATAGTGCGAGATGGTCTGGCCAATCATGGCGCGGGAGCTCCAGCGTGGCACACGATGTTAAGCGGGGCGGGAAGGCGCGTCAATGGCGGCTACCTTGATCCCGTCGGCGAAGGCGGGCGCCGGAGAGTCTCTCCGCCTTTGTTCCATTTTCAGAACAAACACGTTTTTCTGGTTGACAGCCTCCTCGACCGAAGCATAATCGCGCCCACATCGCGAACCTGGCTAGAAGCAACAAGGGGTCACAGAGTGCCGTGACAGCAGTCACCGATTCGCGTGTCCAGGTCGGATAAAAGGGTGCGCCATCACTCTTAGCCTCGGTTTCGGGCCGAACGAACCCAAGCGGAAGACACCGATGCGGGTAAGGAGGCTCATGAAAGCAACCGCCCTCTTGACCTCTCTCCTTTTGTGCGTGCTGTCCGCGACATTGTTAGCTCTGGGACAGACGAAAAAGCCCCTCACAAACGACGATGTCGTCCAGATGGTCAAGGCCGGGTTTGACGAAGCAACCATCGTCAAGGCCATTCAAGCAAACGAAACGAATTTCGATGCCTCCGTAGATGCGCTGGTTGCGCTAAGAACCGCGGGTGCTTCCAAGCCGATCATCGACGCGATGCTCGAAGCTGAAGCAAGAAAGAAAGACACAGCTCCGTCCGCCAATGACCCGAACGCACAACCGGCGATGTCAAATTCGCCGCCAGAACCTGCCAGCAAGCTGATGCTCAAAGAAGGCACGGAGGTGAAGCTCAAGTTCCGTGACAACCTGAGTTCCAAGACCGCAGCCGAAGGCGACCCGGTGAACTTGACGCTGGATCAAGACCTTAAGGTGGGCGAGGTGACTGTCGCAAGAGCAGGGGCGGCCGCCGTCGGCACCATTTCCCAAGCCAAGAAATCTGGCATGTTGGGTAGAGCTGGCGAACTCAACATGAGGCTGGACCACCTCCTGGCTGGCGATTCAAGGGTCAAGCTGCGCGGAAGCAAGGGCAAACAAGGCGAGGGGAAAGAAGGAACAACCGTTGCGCTAACAGTTCTGTTCGGACCCATCGGTTTGATTAAGCATGGTAAGAATGTTGAGATCAAAGAGGGCACGCCGTTGGTCGCTTACGTCGACCAAGACATTGAGTTACCGCCTCTGAAATGACTGTCTGAACCAGGCGGGGAACTGGCCCTGCACGCGAGGCGCGCGTCTCCCCTACCCCGCCCCCGCCGCCTGCTTTGTCCCCGCGGCCCGCTGGCGGATGAGAGCGATAAACGCGGTCGCGGCGCGCGGCAGGGTGCGGTCCCGGCGGTAGACCAATCCCAGCTCGCGGTGGATGTCAACATCTTCGATCTCCACCAGCTTCACCTGCCCGGTGGAAACCTCGTCGCGGGCGAAGCTGGCGCTGATCAGCGATACGCCGAGTCCGGCAGCGACGAAGCGCTTGATCATGCCCACGCTGGGTAATTCCATCGCAATCCGCAGACTGGCGCGGAAAGGGCGGAAATGTTTGTCGAGCAGGGCGCGCGTGTACCCGGTGCGGGGAAAGATGATGGGGTGCTCGGCGATCTCGGCGATGCGCACGCTGTGGCGCCGCGCCAGCGGGTGATTGGCGCTGGCCACCAGCACCAGGCGGTCGCGGAAAATGGAGTGGATCTTCAGGCTGGGCGACTTGATGGGC
>DATNHL010000119.1:0-11730 GCA_035604995.1 Occallatibacter sp.
CCGGATGCGCTGCTTGTCTCGGTGCGGGCAGGACTGGATGCGAGCCTGGAAAAGGCTCGCATCGTGGGCATTGCGCCGGAGACGATTGTCCTGGACCCAGGGTATGGCTTCGGCAAGCGGGGCGAGGAGAATTTTGCGCTGCTGGCGCGCCAGGCGGAGTTGCTTCGGCTGGGCCGCCCGCTGATGGCCGGCGTGAGCCGCAAATCGTTTCTGGGAAAGGCGTTGGCGCCGCTGTACGCCGGCAAACCTGCTCCGGTTGAGGAGCGGGAGGTAGCCAGCGTGGCGGGGCTCGTGGCGGCCATCCTGCACGGCGCGTCCGTCGTGCGGGTACACTGGGTACGCCCTGCGGTTGAGGCGGCGCTGGTCGCGGATACGGTGGTGGGCAGCAGATGACAGTTTGCCGGATACAACCAGCCGCTCACAGCCGTCGTGTTTGCGGTGGTCCAATGTGAGCATACGTAGGGTTGATGTGCGCCTAGGATGATGCGTAGTGGGGCCGCTCCCCAGTCGTTATTAAGACCGGTCTAGCTTCCAGCAAGGCTCCCGGAAGGCTGCGTCCTCCATGCCCGCGAAAGAGATTCTGCAAGAAGCCAGGAAACTTCACAAAGTAAGTGAGAGTCTCGATGCGCTGGCGCAACAACACGCGCCCGTAGCAGAAGGCCTCACGATTCTGGCAGGAACGGTTCGGAACTCGGCTGCGCTGCTGGAGGTTCTGGTTGCGCTGCGGCTGGGGCCGGAGCCGGGGTTGGATGCGGCAAGTAACTGGATAAACGGAGCAGAGGTCAGGGACCCCCAGCGACGAATACCTGCCACTGGGGACCGCGCAGAACTCTGGGGCCGAGACCCGATTTGAGGTTGTGGGTCAGGCGCTCACTGGGCACACGTCACCGCCCACCATTAACCACTGCTCAAAGAGGAGCCTAGCTATGAAGAATATGAAGAAGAAGAGCCGGGTAGAAATTGCACGGGAGATTATCGCCAATATAAGACGAGAGATGGACAGGCCGCGGCTTACCGAGTCGGTACGCAACGGCCTGAGCGCGGCAGCGCCACTCGAACCTGTGCACTCCGCCCGTTTCAAGAGATAGCGTCAACGGCAAACATCCGGCCCCGGCTTCGGGCTTCCCGGTCCAGCTTTACTCTCTCTACACGCCTGGGAGCGCATAGAGGCGGTAGAGCACGTGCCGCCGCAGGGGGTGACCCTCAGGCAGGCGCGGATGGTCGAAGTCGCCGCTCCGGTCGTGCAACATCCCGATCTTTTCCATCACGCGCCGGGAGCGGAGATTGGCCGGCACGGTAAACGACACCAATCCCCGCAGCCCAAGCGTCTCAAACGCGTACCGGACTACGGCCTGCGCGCCTTCGGTGGCCAGCCCACTGCCCCAATGCTCGCAGGCCAGCCGCCAGCCAATCTCGACCGCCGGCATAAACGGCGCTGTAAACCCAGGCACATTCAGCCCGACGAATCCGATGAACTCCCGCGTCTCAATCAACTCCGCCGCGTACAGCCCGAATCCGTAACGATCGAAGTGCTCCTCGATACGCGCAATCGTCTGGTCCGTCTCCTCCGCCGTAAGCTGCGCCGGAAAGAACTCCATCACCCGCGCGTCGGCATTGATGGCCCGAAAGGGCTTTCGGTCCTCCTCCCGCCAGCGGCGGAGGATCATGCGTGCGGTGGTGAGGTCGTTGGGCATGAAGGAAAGGCCAGCCGGTGCAGAGATGAGCGATTCCCTGATCCCAATATCGAACCCTGGGAATCGCTCATTTGTTGGCGATTGAGAGAATAGCCGCCCCAGATTAGCTGCTTATTCCCACCTTGTACCGCGGCCAAAGCGGCCGCAGCGCATCGTGGTCGATGTCGGGCTTGCCATCGCACTCCACTTCAATCACCGTCACCGGCTGGTCGGGCGCCTTCAACGGCAGCCCCGTCAGCCGCAGCGACCACTCGTCCTGCGTAAACTGCACAGCCTCGCCCGTCTTCAGCAGCCGCGCCGATTTCGCCTTCGCCTTCAACCCGGCAATGGCAATCACGGCCTCCGGCTGGAAGAAACTGAGAGCCTCGGCCGCCGGCGTGTACCCAGGCCAGTACTGCTGATGGATGTAGAGCGTATTCCCGCGCCGCGTGTAGTTGGCGTTCGTGTTCCAGCTGAAGTCGCCCCGCTCCGCGCCGTAGATGGCCTTGCCGTTGGTTGCCAACCACTTGCCCACAGCCTCCAGCACGCTCAGCGACTCCTCGGGAATCGACCCGTCCGGCTTCGGCCCGATATTCAGCAGGTAATTGCCGCCCCCGCGCGCGCAGTTGGCGAGGTTGGCCACAATCTCCCTGGGCGTCTTCCAGGAGTCGTCTCCCCGGTTGAAGCCCCAGCTGTCGTTGAGCGTCATGCAGCTCTCCCACGCCCGGCCCGACTCAGCCGCCCGCACCTCCTGCTCGGGAGTGCCGAAGTCCCCCGCCAGCCCATTGCGGTCGTTCACAATGATCTCCGGCTGCAGCTCGAAGACCATCTTGTTCATCCGCTCCGACTCCCACTCGGCTGCGGTGAGCGGCCAGTCCACGTCATACCACAGAATGTCGATCTTCCCGTAGTTGGTCATCAGCTCGCGGATCAGCCCGTGGGTGTACTCGACGAACCGCCTGCGCGCGACCAGATCCGTCTTGCAGGTTGCCCCGTCCGGGTGGTGCCAGTCCATCAGCGAGTAGTAGAAGCCCACCCTCAGCCCTTCGGCGCGGGCCGCATCCACAAACTCGCGCACCAGGTCGCGGCCTGGCCCCTGCTTTGGAGAGCAGTAGTCGGTCAGCTGCGTATCCCAGTGGCAGAAGCCCTCATGATGCTTGGTCGTCATCACCATGTACTTCTGGCCGGCGGCCTTGGCTAGGCGCGCCCAGTCGCGGGCGGCATTGGGCTTGGGATGGAAATGCTTGGCCAGCAGCTCGTATTGCGGTATCGGGATGCCCTCCACCTGCTTGGCCCACTCATGCTGGCCGATCACCGAGTAGAGGCCCCAGTGGATGAACATGCCGAATTTGGCCTGATGCCACCAGGCCATGCGCTGCGCGCGTGTGGCCGCCTGCGCGCCCGTCGAGGCAATCGCTTCCGTGTTTGCGGCGGTCAGGGCCAGGGCACCCGCCGCGCCAATCTGCTTCAAAAACGACCGTCTCGTGCTCTCGCTCCACTCCATCGGGTCCTCCCTCGTCGCAAAACCTGGGTGCCCATGTCTTTCCCCGTGGCGGACCACGGCGGAAGACATGGGAGTCATCTCTGCATCTGGTTTTGCGTCGAGGGAAATATAACAGCCGTGGGGGCCTTGGGGAGCAGATCGCTGCGCCCGCGAATCATTGGAACAGGCTTGACCTGGGTTCAGCGCCCGTGGTGCCCAAACAGCCCGCCACCCCCGTGATGCCCGCCGCCCCCGGAGTGGCCTCCTCCTCCAAAGTGGCCGCCGCCCCCCATCTTGGGCGCTTTCGGCATCTTGGGAGCCTTATAGGAGTAATGCGGGCTCTCTCCGCCGTGCCCACCGCCGAACATGTGGAATCCGCCGGACTGTTTGGGAGCAGACTCGGCATAGCCGCGCCCGCCGGAGTAGCCGCGAGGCTCGGCAAAGGAGCGCTGCGCAAATTCGTTGCGCTGGTAGCTGGACGCCGGCTCCCGCCAGCCCTGCCGCGGGTCCCCGTACGGGACCGTGGGCCGCGCCGCGTAAGCCTGGGTCTGGTTCGAATAGAAGCCGTTGCCGTAGCCGTACCCACCGGGCCGCGCGTAAGTCTGCGGCCGGACGGGCTGGGCCACAGGCGCCTGTGGCCGGTTGTAGCTGTAGTCCCGCAGCGCGGGCCGCACGTAGCTCCCAGCGTAACCCCGGTTTGGCCCTTCCGGCATGTGGTTGTACGCGTAATTCTCCTGCGTCCGCACCGGCGGGCGTGTAAACCCCGGCGCGCCGGCCTGGTTGCCGCCCCTGTCGCCGAACCGGTTGAAGCCCTGCTCCTGGTGGCTGTAGCCGTTGGGCTGGCGGTTGATTCCGCCCCCCTGCGAGCCGTAGCCGCCGCCGTACCCATTCCCGCCGCCGCCGCGCCCACCGCCACCCCAATGCGCCACCGAGGTGCTTTGCGAGTAATAAGGCGACTGGTTGTGGAAGATCGAAGAGGTCAGCCAGTTGAGCAACCAGCCCGCCCAGCCAAACTGCGTGTGGTCGAATGCCGACAAGGCGGTGCCCAGCCCGTAGCGCATCGGCGCCGACCCGGCAATCGACTCCAGCGCCCCGATCAGCGAGAACCCGGGGTAGGGCTGAACCGGCTGCCCGTAGACGTCCCATGGGTTATAGGCAGGCACGTAAACCACTTGCGGAGTGGGCGGAGCCAACTGGATGTACCCCTGCTGGTACGTCACCGTCTCCTGCGGAGTGCTACGCAGCGTCCCGGCGTCCTCGGCCCTCTGGCGCATCACCTGGATGGTCTGGAGCACGTCCTGCGGCTGGTTGTAGTAGGCATTGCCCAGGTCGGTGGTCCAGTGCAGGTCGCGGTTCATCAGGTCCAGCACCTGAGGAAACGCGGTGAGCGCCTTCACGCTGGGGTCCCAACTAGCCTGAGCGTCGGCCCCGGCGGCAATCTGCTCCGGCGTGGCATATCCCTGCGCGTGGATCCAGTTGTCGGCGGCGATCACCTGCGCGGGATAAGTGGAGGCAGCCAGAATCTGCGCCACCAGCGTGTCGGGATAGAGCGCGATGGGCGCTTCCAACTGCTCAAGCTGCTCAGCGGCAAAGGGTTCCCCGCCCTGCTGCGGTTGCGCAAAGCCCTGCTGCGGGTCAGCCATGCCAGGGTTCCCGTAGGGCTGCTGATCGTATGCCTGCTGTTGCGGGTAGGCCTGCGGCTGGGCATACTGCTGGGGGTACTGCTGCGGTGCGTACTGCTGCTGCGCGTAGGGTTGTGCCGGGTAGGCCTGCGTGTACTGAGGGCTCTGCGGCCAGCCCTGTTGGGCGGCAAGGGTCTGCCCGGCGAACAGGGCCGGAAGCACGACCATGGCCAGTGCGGCGAGACGGCGGCGGGACTGAGGCGCGGAGTAGTCAGGCGTAGCAGAGTCAACCGAGAGAGCAAAAGGCAACGCAAAGCGCGCGGGGCGCAAGCAGGTTTGGGGTTTCATATTCCCTCACAAGGGCTCGGTGGTTCCCCCTGAAGCCGTACAAACCGTCCAGCGGAACCGGCCGCCTAACCAGCCGTCAAGCGGAGGACGGACATCTAGCCTAGACACCGGCTGGCCGGGTTAGTTGCGAAAAATGTCGGGGGAGGGGAGTTTTTCCGAGAATCTGCAAAGGAACTGAGGGAGAAGGGGCACTTTTTGGCCGTGCTTGTCGAACGGCAATGGACCGGGTAGACTTGTCCATCTCCCCGGTTTTGGGCTGGATGGCCTTATCCTTCCTGGAAGATTCCTCTGAAAAGGTGCCCGATGACGCTGGCAGCTCACGACATCCCCATGGTGATCCTGCGGTTGATTTTGGCGAGTGCAGGTCTAGCCTGTTTCTACATGGCAGTTTTCATGTACACCGATAAGGTGGGGGCGTGGCAAAACCGGCTTGTGGACCTCTGGGTTGAGATTGGCGAGGGGAGCCAGGGTCTCCTCTCAGCGCAGGCATTGCTTGTAAAGAAATCCTCCGGGCTTGTTACCTCGGGACTTAATTGGCTGCTGGGCGATAGGCTTGTATCGACCCAGGTGGTGGCGGTTTCGTTTTCGCTCTCGTTTGCCTCCACGATTTTGCTCTTTACGTCAGCAGACATTCATGAAGATTCAATGCTGACGAACGGGCCGGATGTGAGGGTGTTGGGGGCGTTTGGGCTTGCCGTCGCCGTCGCTTTTTCTCTCTTTGGGTGCCTGGGAGTGAGAGGGCTAAGCACGCGGGGTAGGCCCCTTCTGGCGCTGGCAATTCCCATTGCGTCGGTCTTGTTCGCCTATCCTGCCTTTGCTTACCTCAGTGAGCCCCGGGGAGTCTCATCCGGGGACGGCCCGATCGAATATATAGCCGGGGAACTCATTTTCCTGGCATCCCCTGCATTTGGGGTCTTATGCGACTTGATGGTGCTGATTGTCAACCGGTTTGTCCTCCGAGGAATGGCCAAAACCGGGAGCTCCGTAACCCTCCTTCTAGGGTTCCTCTATAACGCGGCATGGGTGCTATTCCTGGGTGACTCAGTGGCTTACGTTTTTCGCAACGGGCTTGGTAATCCCAATCTGATTGGAGATCCTCTCGAAGGAGCGATCAGCTTTCTCTCCGCGCATTCATTTAATCATGGGTTTGAAGTCTACATTTCCATCGTAATTGCCCTCATGTCCAATCTGTTCACTTTGTTCGTTTCTGCTGGCCTGCTGACTATCGTCGCAGCCGCCCTGGCGCATCGTTTATTTTGGCCGCTTGCGGGGCGCACGGTTTATGCCTTGTACCAATTCAAGATCCTTTCCAATAAGGCGCTGCAATTTTCGACTGGCCTTGCGCTCTTGCTCCTTGCATTCCCTGGTCTCGAGGGCATTCTCAAGCGCCTACATCTTCTTTGACGGCGGTTCCGTGCTTCCAATTCGTTCCCCAATATCCGGACCAGCAGGTCCTTCGACTCGCTTCGCTAGCTCACGATGACAGCTCGCGATGAGGGCAACGGCGTCACGTTCCCGGCAGGCCAAAAGGTCGGCAGGGTTTATCATCGAAGAGGTCGCGGTTCGGGTTGGCTGCGCCTTGGGGCGAGGGAAGAAAAAGCGGGCCCCTGCGGCTAAGCTCAGGGCAGGCTTTCGACTGCGCCAGGATGATAATTCTCAAGCCTTGACGGATTTTCAGGACCTCCAACGTGAGAAACGGACGGACATGCGAGCAAAGACGGCGGTAGTGCTAGGCGCCCAGTGGGGCGACGAGGGCAAGGGCAAGATTGTGGACGTGCTGAGCGAGCGGTTTGCCGCCGTGGCGCGCTACGCAGGCGGGCATAACGCCGGACACACAGTCATCATCGGCGGCCAGAAGTTTGTGCTGCAGCTCATTCCCTGTGGCGTCCTCCGCCCGGGGTGCCGGGGCATCATCGGCAACGGAGTCGTCCTCGACCCCATCGCCTTTCTCAAAGAGGTTGCCAAGCTGCGCTCTCTGGGCGTGGCCGTCGATGACCAGCTTTTTGTCTCCAACCGGGCCCAGGTGATTCTTCCCTACCACCGCATGATCGAATTGGCAGCCGAGAGCGCCCCCGGCCGGCAGAAGATCGGCACCACCAGCCGTGGCATCGGTCCGGCCTACGAAGACAAAATGGCCCGCAGCGGACTGCGCGTGGTGGACCTGTTGCATCCTGACCTGCTGAAGACGCACATCGAGGCGGCCTGCGCGGAGAAGAACGCCATCGTCCGGGCTCTCTTCGGCACCGGCACCGCGCCCCTCGACCCGGAGAAGATGTACGACGAGTACGCGGCGGCGGCCGAGCAGGTGCGCCCGTTTGTTCAGGATACGGGACGTCTGCTGAATAAGATTCTCGCCGGCGGCGGCAGCGTCATGTTCGAGGGTGCGCAGGGGACCATGCTCGACATCGACCACGGCACCTATCCCTTCGTCACCTCATCCTCCTCCACCGCGGGCGGAGCGGCCACCGGAACCGGCGTCGGACCCACCGCGATCGGAACCGTCATCTCCGTGACCAAGGCCTATGTGACGCGCGTCGGCGGAGGTCCGTTTCCCACTGAGATTCACGACGCCGCCGGCGACGAGTTGCGTGCGCGCGGCAACGAGTATGGAGCCGTGACCGGCCGTCCCCGCCGCTGCGGATGGCTCGACATTCCCCTGCTCCGCTACTCCAACCAGGTCAATGGCGCGGAGTGGCTGGTGATCACCAAGCTCGATGTCCTCGACTCGCTCGCCGAAATTCCCATTTGCGTCGGCTACGAGATCGGCGGCAAAACCACCGACGAGATTCCCGCCGACGTGGACGGCCTCGAGCAGGTCAAACCCGTCTACACCACTCTCAAGGGCTGGCAGACTTCCACCGAGGGAATTACCGAGTTCGACAAGCTGCCCCAGGCAGCCAGGGACTACCTGCGCTTCCAGGAGCGGGAGAGCGGCGCCCGCATCGGCATGGTTTCCACCGGGCCCGACCGCGAACAGACGATGGTTTTGCCGGAGTTTGCGGCGGCCCTCAACGAAATTCACGCATAATACATAAAGATCGCCTGGAGACGGCCCACTGGGCCCTCCTCGGGTGAGAGAGAATCGAGTACATGGTCAGCTTTATCGTTCGTCTCAGTTTTAACCAAGAGGACCGCGCCGACGTGGCCGAGACCCTGCGCCAGCTCGCCGCCGCCTCGCGCCAGGAGCCGGGATGCGTCAGCTACGTTCCGCACCAGCTTGAGGACGACCCGGACACGGTGCTGATCTATGAGCAGTATGTTGACCAGAAAGCCCTTGCGGCCCACCGCGAAACGGACCACTTCAAGAAACATGCCGTCGGCGGGCTCTACCAGAAGATGCGCGAGCGCAGCATGGAAAACCTGATTGCTCTCGTTTGAACCGCGCTGTGCGTCCAACCGGCTGTGAGTCCCGGAAGCGTCCGGCACGTCCTGTTCAAGTCCGGGGTAATCCAGAGTGGCAACGCTGCGATTGAACGCGGATTGACCGGCACGCCCGTTCGAGACTACTATCCGATACGCCAATGCCCGGTGCCACGACCAAACTCTCGATGCCAGCCCGCCGCTGGAGGGCGCGTGGCGCAATACTGACCGCGTTCCTGTTGTTGACGGTGAGCTCCGGGGCGGTTGCGCGGCAGGCTGGCAAACCGAAGTCGGCAATACCCAAGGCACAGAAGCACGAGACCCGCCACGAGATCGACCAGCTCGAGGATCGGTGGCGCGACGCCGTGCTGAAGTCGAACATTACTGCCATGCAGAATCTGCTGGCCGACGACTACCTGGCCATTACTGCCTCAGGCACATTGCAAACCAAGGAACAGGCGCTGGACAATCTGCGTTCCGGTCGAACCCACTTCACATCACTGGAGATCACCGACCGCAAGGTGCGTTTTTATGGAACCACCGCGCTGGTCACCTCGGTTGCGGATGTGCAGGGCACCACCGGCAACGGAGATGTGTCCGGTAGTTATCGCTACACGCGCGTCTACGTGCGAGATGCGCAGGGAGCATGGAAGGTTGTCAGCTTTGAGGTGAGCAGGATTCGCGAACCCGGCGAGCACAACGAACATAAATAGGCATGCGTTGCGGGACCGGAAGCACCGCTAAGTTGAATGGCTGCAAGTCTCGATGTGAGTTACTTATATCTTCCTTATTGTTACTTATGATCTGTGGAACGCACAAAACGCCATGCGTTTCCGTGTCTGGATTCTGCTATAAACTCCCTGTGACGCGTGCGTCGGGCTCGCTGGTTTGAGCAACCGGAACGGCCAGGCCGGCCGGATTGGGCGAAGCGGTTGTGAAGCTTTCGACAGTTCCCTGACTTAAGGCTCTTCTCAAAGCTGGGTGGCTCCTGCGCATCTGTGCAGGAACGCAGACGATTCTGCGGGACAAAAGGTCGATGCCATGAACTCCAGGCAGTTGGCGACTCTCAAGACGTTCGCATTGGCACTGATTTTGCCCGGTTTGGCGGGTCTGATCGTGTCGGCAATGATCTCCGTGCATTATCTTGACACCATGCCGCGGTGGCCTTCGCCGCAGGAGCTGCGCACGGTGCCGCGCAACATCCATGGAATCGTCGTTTACCAGACCGAGGCAGAAGACAGGAAGCTCAACCTCATCGAGTACTCCTCAGTGGGCGTATTTGTGGCGGGCCTTGGCTTGTCACTGGTGTACCTCGAAAGATGGGGCGCCCGGCAGCTTCCCGCCGGTGAAGAAGAAGACAAGCTGACCGAAAAATACGGATAAAGCGGAACCAGAATTGATATACCCCGAAACCACAGCGCTCAAGTCGACGCGACAACCAGCGAGCGGCGACCTCGCACAAACATCCACAGGGTACGGTAATTCTGGTTCCGCTCTAGCCCCGTCTTCCAACCTCGGTCCTCTACAATGAACCGATGCCGGAGTTGCCCGAAATAGAGACCATAGCCCGCGGGGTCGATGCGCGCACCCGCGGCGACCAGATCGTCGAAGCCTGGTTTGGCAGGCACCGGGAACCCTTCAAAACCCCGCCCGCGCGCCAGGCCAAGGGCCTCGAGGGCCGCACGATTCTGGCAGTCCACCGCACCGGAAAACACATCGTCTGCGAGCTGGGCATTGCATGCAGCGGCGCTTCGGTTGAGAGCGGTAGCGAGCCGGACGCCCAATGGATTGTCCATCTCGGCATGACCGGCCGTCTCCTCGTCACCACCCCCGATGGCCCGGTTGCCGATCACACCCACGCGCGCCTCCGGCTCAAGAGCGGCCGCGAGATTCGTTTCGTTGATCCGCGCCGCTTTGGCCGCCTGGAATTCCGCGACCTTGGTCGCACTGCAGGCTTTCGCGCCGCAGGCAAGGAGCCGCTCGCCATCGGCGCTGAGGAGTTTGCCGGCCTGTTTCGCGGCCGCAAACTGGCCATCAAGGCGGCGCTCCTCAACCAGGCGCTCCTCACCGGGGTGGGCAACATCTATGCCGACGAAAGCCTGTTTCGCGCAGGAATCCGGCCGCGTCGACGCGCAGGCCGACTCACCAGGGCTGAGCTGGAGCGCCTGCGCCTGGCCTTGCGCTCGGTCCTCGAGCAGGCCATCCGCCTGGGCGGCTCGTCGGTCTCCGATTATGTAGACGCCGACGGCGTCCGGGGGTTCTTTCAGCTTCAGCACTGCGTCTATCTCCGCACCGGGCAGCCCTGCCGCCAGTGCCAGACGCCGATCCGGCGCATTCTGGTCGGCGGCCGCGGTACGCACTACTGCCCGCACTGCCAGCAATAGCTCTTCTCTATTGTTTTTTGGATTATTTATCCATTCTGAATTCCAGATTGCAGAATCTTCCCGCAGTTTTGGATTTGCAAGTCATTGAAAACATGAAGAAGAAGGAACGGCCCGTGAATTGCTATTTAGAGGGTGCCAGTGATGTACCGGCTGCTGGAGAAGATCCCGGCCAGCCCAAAGAACAGCGGGACCCGGCAAGAGCCACCGCCAAAGTAGCGGCCCCTCAAAAGGGGAGACCGGCCGGGAGGACCTGCAGAAGGCGCGGCGGATATAACCGCCGTCCTCACCCAGCTTGGGAGGCCAGTGACCAGCGCAGGACAGCAAAACGCCACTCCTTCGGGAGTGGCGTTTGTGTCTCCGGAGAAACTCTGGGCCATTTTGGGCAGGCGGAAACAGGTTTGCCCAGGCGTAACCGAAAGTGCCCTTGCCAGCAGCCACTCTTGGCTGTAGTATCAGACTTGCCTATCAAACGGCTGACGCGAGCCACCCGAAAAGGGCAGAGCGCGCTCGCCGCTGAGCAAGGAAGTTTCGCCGCACCGATTATTCCTTCATCAGGCACATGCGGCGGAAACTCCCATAGGAAGGGCATTACCAGGGGAAAGCACCGGCCGCACCGAATCGATTCAGAGAACCCCAGGGAACTCCTGTGGGGTTCCTGTGCAGAGATCGGCAAGGCAGCAGCGGCGCCGTTCTTCCGGGGATCGTGGCAGATTGCGCGGAGCGAGAATTCGCGGCAGTTTGCCGAATGTCCTCTAGTGATCAGATCGCAGGCCGAGGGGCTCTCCGTCCACACGCGGACTCGCCGGCAAGCAAAGGAAGTTCAGCAGCGGGATCCAGGGCGGCTGAGCGCAGAAACGCAA
>DATNHL010000120.1:0-6853 GCA_035604995.1 Occallatibacter sp.
AAAGGATTCAGCTTCTACAGGGATGAGGCCAGGGAAGGGGAAGCGTCCCCTTCCCCGGCACCCCATCCCCTCGAAGCTGCGGAGGAGAAAGTGTCAGGGATGTGCCCGGTCTAAAATGTCAGGGATCTCCCCGGCCGTACACCATGATTGTCCGGAACCCAGGATGGCGGGGCTGGTGGGGCTGATGGCACGTGTCTGGCTCACGCCGTCAGGTGATGGGAGTCACCGCCGAAACGCGGCGCCGGAGCCATACTAGACCTGAAGAAGACCAAGGAGGCTATCCGTATGGCGCTCCAAGTACCGGTTCGTCTTGCGTTAAAGAAAGTCCTGTTCGCGACCGACTTCAGCCCGGTGTCGGAGGCCGCGCTGCCGTTTGCGGTGGCCATTGCGCGCCGTTTCGAGTCCAGCATCCACGCCGTGCACGTGCTCTCTCCGGGCGAACTGCAACCCATGCCGGAAGCTGCGCCCTTGCTGCTGAAGGACAACCTGATCCAGCGGGCCGAGCAGCAGATGGGCGAGCTGCTCTCGTCGGACGCCTTCGAAGGTGTCCGGCACGACGGCCGGGTTCGCAGCGGGGTCGAGATCTGGACGGAGATCGAGTCGGTCATCGAATCCGACAAGATCGACCTGGTGGTGCTGGGGACCCATGGCCGCGAAGGGCTGAAGCAGATCGTGCTGGGCTCGGTCGCCGAAACCATTTTCCGGGCGGCGCCGTGTCCGGTCCTGGTGGTCGGTCCCAAGGTGCCGAAGAAGCCTACGCTGCCGGTGTTTCGCGACCTGCTGTTCGCCACCGATCTCAGCCCGGCCTCGCTGCGGGCGCTGCCCTTCGTCGAGGCGTTCGCGGAAGAGAACCACGCGGACGTGATCGTGCTGCACGTCAGCCAGGAGAAAGTCAGCAGCCGGAAGGAGCAGGCGCTGGCCACGGAATCGCTGGGCAAGTGGATGCGCGAGCTGATCCCGCCCAAGCCCCACGTCGAGTACGAAGTCCTGTTCGGTTCTCCGGCGGAGAGCATCCTCAAGCTGGCGGCCGACCGGCAATGCGACCTGATCCTGCTGGGCGCCCACCACGCTTCCAACTTTGCCAGCCACCTGCCGGGCGCGGTGGCTCATCGCATCGTTGCGGAAGCTCAGTGTCCGGTGCTGACCGTCCATGGGCAGGAATCGGCGCCGGTCTGGTATTGACGCTGATTACGGCTGTAATGCCGCGGCGCCGGCGCTCGGTTTCGCTCTGGGCGCCGGTTTCGGGCTCCGCCGGTGGCGAGCCCCAACCATTATTGTGAAACGATTTGCACTGGCGTTTTCCAGCACCCTCGGTCCGGATTGGTGTAACGTTTTCCTCTTCCGCGAGTTACAATGCCCCGCTTTTCGGCCAGCAAGCTGCACTTTCCACTGTGCCGGCGCGGTGGTTCAGCCGGGTGGAGGACCGAGGTGGAGCAGACCATCGTCGTCGCCGAGCAGCCGCAGCGTAACCGCCTCTCCGGGCAGGTAATCCTGGCAGTGTTACTTGTGACTTTTCCGCTGCTGGCGCTGCTGGTGCTGGAACAGGGACGCGTCATCGACGCCCAGCGGATGCTGATTCAGCAGCTCAACAGCGACAGCCAACAGTTGAACTCGATGCGCGTGCGCGACCTGCAGAACCGCGCCAAGCCAGCGGCTCCGCCCGCCAAGACTCCACAGGCCGATACCCAGCAGCCAACTGGCGCCCAGCCGCAAACTGGCGCCCAGCCGCAATCCGGCGCCGCCCCGCAAAGCAAGAGCCGCAAGCGCCACGAGAGCAAGCAAGCTCCACCGCCCCCGCCGCAGGAGTATCCCGGCACGCGCGCGGTACCCGTCCGCAAATCGGCATAACCGCTAGGACCAATTTCGCAGCGTGTTTTCCAGGATTTCAGCCGCCTCGCCCAGCGCGCGCAGTTCCTGGGCCGAGAGTTTCTGGAAGTGGCCTGCCAGATAGGCGATGCGGAGACGGCGTCCCTTGTGCAGCAGCTTCTGGCCTTTGGGAGTGGCCCGCAGCCGGATGCGGCGGGCGTCGCCGGCATCGCTGGTGCGCTCGATCAGCTTCTGCCGCTCGAGCGCGGCGACGATGCGGCTCATGGTTGGCGGGCGCACCTGCTCGGCGGCCGCCAGTTCGCCCAGCCCCATCGTGCCGCCGAATACCAGCACGGAGAGCGCCGAGAGCTGCGCCGGCCCCAGGCTGGTGGCCACGTCCTGCCGCCGCACCCGCCGCAACAGGTGGATGGCGGCCGAGTGCAGCCGGTCCGCCACCGCCGAGGGATCGACAGAAATTTTCCTTGCCTGGGTCACTCCCCGCCATTATACTTCGTTAGCATGGCTAACTAATTCCTTGTGGGGGATACCATGACCAATCCAGTCGCTCAACCCGCGTTCTTTGGGCTTTCCGAAATCGGCCAGATCGCCATCACCGTGCATGACGTCAAGCAGGCCACTGCCTTCTACCGCGACACCCTGGGGATGAAGCTGCTGTTCGAGGTCCCCAATATGTCCTTCTTCGACTGCGGCGGCGTGCGCCTGATGCTGAGCACAGCGGAGAAGCCGGAGTTCGATCATCCGGCCTCGATTTTGTATTTCCGCGCGCCGGACATCCAGGCAGCCTACGAGACGCTGGCGGCGCGCGGGGTGCGCTTCGAGGACAAGCCTCACCTGGTGGCCCGCATGCCGGATCACGAGCTGTGGCTCACCTTCCTGCGCGACCTGGATAACAACCTGTTCGCGCTCATGAGCGAAGTGCGGAACGCCGCGAAGTAATCGCTGGGATCGTGCAGCCGCAGCCTTGTGCGAAGCCCATTGCGGCAGAGAGGTGTGCTCAAGGGACAAGCGCGGTTGCCGACAGGCCAGTGAATGTGGCCAGCAACTTCGGTTACGTGTGAACGTCAAGTCGCCACGGCTACACTTTTCCACAGAAAACGGCGCACATACCCCATGAAAACGCGTAAGACCGCACTCCAACTGGTTTTCATCCTGTTGTTGCTCCTGCAACCCATTGCATTGCTGGCTGCCAACACCTACTACGTCGATAGCGTCGCGTGTGACGACACATTTCCCGGCAGCGCGACCCAGCCCTGGTGCACCATCGGACACGCCGCCTCCATCATGCTTCCCGGCGACACCGTGATCGTGCGCGCGGGCCGGTATCACGAATCCGTGGTCCCAAAGGCGGGCACGGCGACGGCATACATCACTTACCAGGCGCAGCCCGGCGCGGTGCTGGATGGCACCGGGACCACTGCTCAGGCCTTCGACATTAATAACGTCGCCTTCTTGAGCATTTCCGGATTCGAGGTCACGAATTACAAGAATCCGCGGCCGGCCGGCAACTCGGTCAACATTCATGGGACCTCGAACCACATCGTTCTCTCGAACATGCTGGTGCACGACAACTGGAACGGCATCATCATGCAGGACAGCGCCAATCAGATCGCGATTGGCAGCTCCGAGGTATACAACTCGCGTTATGGTGTGGGTTTCGAAAACACCGTGCATGACATCGTGATCGACAGCGTCATCAGCCACAACAACAGCGAGCTGTACATCGGACCCGTGTCCTCATATCAGAACGGCGATGGCTTCTCCGACGACCAGGGCACCTCCAACCTGACCATCACCAACTCCGTTGCCTACGGCAATCAGGACGCCGGATTCGACATCAAGGCGACGAATTTCTCCTGCACCAACTGCAAGTCTTACAACAACGTCAAGTACGGATTCCGCATGTGGACTGGCGGCGGGCCGTTTACCGTGGTTAATGGCTTGGCTTACGGCAACGGTTGGTTCCCGTTGATGCTGCAAAACCTCGGCCCCTCGACCACTTTGTATAACTGCACTTTTGTCGGCGGCTCCGGCGATATGGGCTACATGATCGACCAGCCCGCTTCCAACCTGATTTTGCGTAACACCATCTTCGCCGGTTTTACCAAGGGCATGTCCAACGGCAGCTTGACGGCTGTAAATGACGATTACGACCTCTATTTCCCGGCAGGCGGCACCCTGGGCTTCACCATGGGCCCGCACTCGTTCACGGCGGATCCAATGTTCGTGAACCCCGCCGGCAGCGATTACCACCTCCAGGCCAGCAGTCTCGCCATCGATGCCGGCACAACCCTGGCGCAGGTGACCACTGACCTCGACGGCAATCCCCGGCCTCAAGGCGTAGCCTACGACATCGGCGCCTATGAATTTATGGGCACTGCGGCTCCGGTCATATCCGTGAGCGTCAGCCCGCCGTCGATGAGGCTGCAAGGCGGCCAGTCGCAGCCGTTCACTGCCACCGTCAATGGCACCAGCACCAAAACGGTGACGTGGTCCCTCAGTGCGCCGGTAGGCCTCTTGTCGTCAACCGGGGTTTACAGCGCGCCGGCGGTGGTGGCTGCAGCGCAAACCGTCACGCTGAAGGCCACCTCGACCGTGGATACCACCAAGTTCGGCACTGCTACTGTGACGCTGGTTCCGGTATCGGTGAGCGTGAGCCCCGCGTCGAAGACCTTGGGGGGAGGCCAGTCTCAGCCCTTCACTGCTACCGTCAGCGGCAGCAGCAACACGAGCGTGAACTGGTCGATGAATCCGCAGGTCGGAAGCCTGTCTGGCAACGTCTACAATGCACCCGGTTCCGTGACCTCGCAGCAGACCGTGACCGTAACCGCTACATCGGCGGCCGACCCCTCGAAGTTCGCCTCGGCTACTGTCACCCTGGTTCCGGTATCGATCACGATCAGCCCGACGGCTGTGGGTCTCAACCCTGGCCAATCGCGGCCCTTCACCGCAACCGTGACCGGCAGCAGCAACACCGGGGTGAACTGGTCGGCGACCGGTGGCGCAGTCGACGGCTCTGGTAACTACACTGCTGGCACGACGACCGGAACGTTCTCCGTCACGGCCACCAGCCAGGCCGATTCGAGCAAGTTCGCGACAGCCACCATCACCATAACTACTGCGTCATCGACCACCACGGTGGTCAATTTTGATAGTCCGGCTTGTCCAGTCAGGGCCCTGACTGGGACTTTCGGTGGGATCAACTGGTCCGGCGGATCTTGGGACTGCGAGCGTGCCAACCTGGGCACCGGCATCAGCGTCTCCTGGAACAAGCAGATCACCAGCGGCAGCTTCAGCTTCGTCAAGCCCAGCGTGCTGGTCAGCTTCCTGGGGGCCGGCGGCCGGGCCACCGCCATCACCGTTTCTACCGATGCCGGGGAGAGAATCAGCAAGAGCCTGCCCGCCGGCATGACGCTGGTGACCACCGGCTTCACCAAGCCGGCCACCAAGGTGACGGTGACCAACACAGCCGGCTGGTGGCTGCAGTTGGACAACATCACCTACAGCTCGGCGCCGTAATCGAGCATCAAGGTCTCCCTCGCCGATTTGTGCAGCCACGAACGGGCTCTCCGTTCGTTCTGCACAATGGCACGGCTTCTCTCCGTTGCAGTATCATGCCGCGCATGTTGGACGGCCGTCTGTTCCTTCTTTTCCTGGCGGCGGCGGTTTTGCTGGCAGTGACGCCGGGGCCAGGTGTTTTCTATGTGCTGGCCCGCACTATCGCCGGGGGCCGTCGTGAAGGCGTTCTCTCGGCGCTGGGAACGTTGGCCGGAGGCCTTGTCCATGTGGTGGCCGCTGGGCTGGGCTTGTCGGCGGTGCTGGCGGCCTCTGCCGCCGCCTTTGCCGTCGTGAAATACGCCGGAGCCTTCTACCTGCTCTGGCTTGGCCTCAGCATGATTCGGTCGAGGAACGCGGAGATGGTGCCTGCAGTAGCATCATCGCCGTGCCGACACGCTTTTCGTCAAGGCGTGATCACAGAGGTGCTCAACCCGAAGACGGCGCTCTTCTTCCTCTCCTTCATTCCTCAGTTCGTGAACCCCGGCCGCGGGCATATCGTGTTGCAGTTTCTGCTGCTGGGATGCGTGTCTGTCTGCTTGAATACCAGCGCCGATTTAGTGGTGGTGTCCTTCGCCGCGCCGATCGGCGCTCGCTTGCGCTCCAGTCCGCGCTGGCGGCGAAATCAGCGAGTCACATCCGGCCTGGCCATGATCGGCCTGGGCGCATTTGTGGCGTTCGGCGAGTCCCGGTAGGGTAAGCCGGGCCGATGCTTGTGGTGGTGGGAGGGATATTCATGAAACGACATAGGTGGTGGCTGCCGATCTGCTTACTGGCGGTCTTCGCGCAGTGCCAGGAGCTGCCCGATCTCCACTCGCACGATGGCGATTTTGTCCTGCGCGATTTCCATTTCCGCTCCGGCGAAGTGTTGCCTGAACTGCGCCTGCACTACACCACGCTGGGCACGCCGGTGCGCGACGCGCAGGGCACGGTGCAGAATGCGGTCGTCATTCTTCATGGCACCACCGGGTCGGGCGCCAATTACCTGTCGCCGGCATTTCAAACGCTTTACTTTTCCGGCCAGCCGCTCGATCTGAGCCGCTGGTACGTCATCCTGCCGGACAGCATCGGCCACGGACAATCGTCGAAACCCAGCGACGGGCTGCACGCCCGCTTCCCGCATTACGACTACTACGACATGGTTGAGGCGCAGTACCGGCTGGTAACGGAAGGGCTAGGCGTCAGCCATCTGCGGCTGGTCATGGGAATCTCCATGGGCGGAATGCACACTTGGCTCTGGGGAGAGCTGCATCCGGACTCGATGGACGCGCTCATGCCCATGGTCTCGATGCCGGTGGAGATCGCCGGCCGCAACCGCATGTGGCGGCGCACTGCCATGGACGCCATCCGCAATGATCCTGATTGGAAGAACGGCGAGTACAAGAAGCAGCCGGCGGGCGTGATCACCGCGGCGCGGATTTTGGCGATCGCGGCCAGCGGCCCGCTCGACTTGCAGACGCGCGCACACACGCGC
>DATNHL010000121.1:0-3189 GCA_035604995.1 Occallatibacter sp.
CGCCAAAGCCTATTTCTCCGATCTGGCTCAGCAGTTCGAGTCCGCCTGCGATCAGTTCAACCTCGAACTTGTCCCTTACGGGCACGCGCTGCGAGAGATGGCGAGTAAGAAGCTCGAGAAATACCTTCACGCCCTGGCCACCACCGCGATGTAGGCGCAGGGCTTGCCCTACCTCTTGAGTTTCTACAATTTCACGCGTCGGCGGCGTAGGGGTAGGGCTTGCCCTACCCGTGGTTGGTTAGCGGCATAACCGCGAGGGGACGGCAAGCCGTCCCCCTACAATTCCGATGGTGATTCATGGTTTATGATCCACGCCGCCATCATCGGCGGTCCATTCGCCTCCGCGGCTATGATTATGCAGGAGGGGGAGTCTATTACGTCACGATCTGTACTTTGGAGAAGGATTTTGCCTTTGGCGAAGTTGTCGAAGGCGAGATGTTACTTAACGAGCCTGGACGCTTAATGGAGATGGCTTGGCACTCACTACACGACCGGTTCACCTCGCTGGTTCTCGATGCCTTCCAGGTTATGCCCAACCATCTGCACG
This sequence comes from Occallatibacter sp., assembly GCA_035604995.1. Classification (GTDB taxonomy): domain Bacteria; phylum Acidobacteriota; class Terriglobia; order Terriglobales; family Acidobacteriaceae; genus Telmatobacter. The sequence continues at coordinate 548 of DATNHL010000121.1, forward strand.
GGGTGTTTGTATTGCCGGGGCCCGGGCTGGACCCCGCCTTGGCAAAGGCAACCGGTGCACCCATAATTCAGCCATTCGAAAACCGTCGTGGTCGGCCCTTCGAGCCCGCCGTCGGTGAACCTGACAAACGACAGGGGACGGCAAGCCGTCCCCCTACGAGACGACGCACGAGCATGGGTGACGTGGTTGGAGCATTCAAATCAATCTCCACCATCGCTGTAAACAAGCTGCTACATCGCATAGGAACTCGCCTGCTACATGAGAACTTTTACGAGCATATCATCCGCGACGTAGGCGAGTTGGAGGCCATTCGCGATTACATCATCCACAACCCGCAACGCTGGCGGGAGGATCCAGAGAACCCGGAGTCGCCAGCATACACGGATTGGGTGTAGGGGGAGGGCGAGCCCTCCCCCTACACTCGGCGGCCGATGATCAGCCCTGAGGGCCCGGGCAGGCGGACATGGCGCGGGTCCGCGAAGCCTGCTTCCGTGAGCCAGGCAGCATATTCCGCCTCTGTGTAAGTGCTTCCCCCCCGCGTCCCCACCAGCATATTCAATGCAAACAATGCGGCTGACTTGGGCGCGGTCTTATCGGGCTCCAGGATGAAGTCCTGGATTACCAGGCGGCCGCTTGGTGCGAGGGCCTGAAAGCAGCGTTTCAAGAGATCCCTGTTTTCATCGACGCCCAGCATGTGGCAGATGGCCGACACCAGCACCAGGTCGTATCCAACCCCAAGTTGGTCGGCGCGCAAGTCTCCCGGCCGCGTCCGAACGCGACCTGCAAGACCTGCGTCTTCGATGTGTCCTTGCGTGATGGGGAGGACCTCCGCCAAGTCCAGGAGGTCAACTTCGAGATTTTCCTTTGCGCTCGCAAAGGCGATGGAATAGGCGCCCGAGCCTCCGCCCACATCTAACATGCGGGACACACCTTCCGTGCCGACGGCGCTGACCACCAGCGGCGCACGCGCGCGTGCGTTGCGGTGCATGGCGGCAATGAACGCGCGCGTCCAATCTTCACCTCGCTCTGCCCTTGCCTGGCGAGTCACCGAGGTGCCGGCGCGGACGCACTCGGTGAGCGTGGACCACGTCTCCCACAAGTGCGCCAAATGCAGCGTGGCAGTCCGCGAGTCATCCGCAGACCCCGCCGCGAAATACCTCGCGCTCGCGGGAGAATCACTGAAGACGGCGCCGTGCTTGACTAACCATCCCATCGCCACGAGGGCGTTCAATAGCATTTCCGTGGCGCGCGGGTCGCCGCCCACGCGGGCAGATACCTCAGCCGCGGTCGCCCCGCTTCCCACGGCGGTAAACAGATCCAACTCGACGGCCGTGAGGACCACCCGGCTTTCCTGAAATCCTCGCAGGGTGCGGTTCATATCGTCGGGAAGAACCCCGGAGGCAGCTTGCGCGCGTTGCGCGGCTATGGCCTTGTCGCGGTTGCCGCAGATTTCTTGCTTGAGAGCCGCCGTATCACTATTCGCCAAGCGCTCCACAACCTGTCCACCCTGAAAGTGCGATTTCACGATTTCCGGCACGTCCTGCGGCCCCACGCTTGAATACCAGACGCCCTCGGGGTAAACAATCATGTTCGGCCCGCGATCGCAAAGGCCGAACGAGCCGCAGGCGGTGACCAGCACGTCATTCGCCAGCCCCCTCTCAGCCACCTCTTTGCGCAATGCCTCGAGCGCCTTCGCAGAGCCGCGTGCCGCACAGCATGGCACCCCCTCAGCCTTCTGCTGCTCGCAGACGAACACGTGATAACGGAAAGGTCCCATGGTCTCCACCTCGCAGCCAGATTAACATAATCCTGCAACCAAAACCCCTTGCAACCGGACCGACCTCGGTTTTATATTCAGTGAAATGCAACTCCGCGGGGGGAGCTATGACAATTAAAGATCTCATCGATTCCAGAAAGGATTTCTACTGTATCGCCGATGACGTCACCGTACACGAGGCTGCGCGCTACTTGCGGGAAAAGCAGATCCGGTCAGTCGGCGTATGCGATCGCCAGGGCAAGCTCCTCGGTGTTGTGTCACAAAGCGACATCTCGAATAAGGTCGCGGCGGAGAACAAGTGCCCTGCCTGGATGCGCGTGTCTGAGATCATGACCTCAGAGCTTACCGTCGTGCCGCCCGAAACGTCTTTACATGAGTGTGTGCGGCTCATGGAGAAGCACGGCTTTTTCCACCTGCCGGTCGTCGACCAGCAGGGACAGTATCGCGGCATGATTTCTGTAAGGGATATCCTCACGCTTATTGCTTTGGACGAGAAGGCCCGAGCGGACATGCTGGAATCGTTCATGTTCCCACAGCGGTAAAGGAAGGTGTCAGGGACTAGGGATCAGGGATTAGGGACTAGGGATCAGGAGTGAAGGGAGGAGCATTGCAATGCTCAAGAACGCTCGCCACGCAAGCGTGGCGGTCTTGCTCCGGCGGGCTCTGGCAATCGTGCCGCTGCTTATTTCGGCGATGCTGATGTTTGCGGGCCCCGAGCGTGTGCCCGGGCAACAGGCTTCGAAGATTGAATTGAAAACCACTTCCTTTGAACCCGGCGGATTCATACCCAAGCGCTTCACCTGGGAGGCCGCGGATGTTTCGCCTGCCCTGTCGTGGGGCGATCCGCCCACCGGCACGCAGAGTT
>DATNHL010000122.1:0-5576 GCA_035604995.1 Occallatibacter sp.
CATAGTAGCGCACTCGCCGCCCAGTCTCCCGGAACCCCCGCGCCCGATAGAACGCAAGTGCCCCGCAGTTTGACGCCCTTACCTCCAACATCAGCTCTGTCACCCGCTCCGCCCTGAGCTCCTCCACCAGTGCCTGCAAAAGTCTCGCTCCCACACCTCTCCTTTGCCCCTCCGAAGCCACACCCATCGTCTCCAGCTCCGCCTCCGGCGCCACCAAGCTAGCCACCGCAAAACCCACAACCGGTCCGCTGTTTTGAAAGGGCGCGGCTTCAGCCGCGCCAATATGCGTCTGATGGGGGGCACTGGGCTTTAGCCCCTGAGGGAATGTCCCTTCGGCAACCTGCATTACCTCGGCGGCTAAGGCCGCATCATTGTTTGGCCCGCCTGCGGCACGGCTAAAGCCGTGCCCTTTCAAAGGGGAGCCCCATTCCGCCACCAGCGCAATCCTTCTCGGCAAATTCAACGGGTCCAGAGCCGCCACATACGTCGCAACCGGCCACTTTGGCGCCTCCTGCAAACTCTCGCCAATCTCCAGGACGCGCGCAAGGTCCGCCGCGCTCATCCTCCGAATCCGCACCTCCGGGCCGCTCATGCCCCGCGCGCCCTGGCCACTCGGCCAAAAATCTCCGCGCCAAAAATCTCTGCATCCGACCGCCGCAGATAGTGCCCGTCCAGCAGTTCCAGATCCACAAAATCGCGCGCAGCCACTCTTCCCGCGCAACACCGCAGCGCATCCGCGGCCGTCGGAGCCTCCGTTCTCACCAGCTCCACTTCCGGCCACGCCGATTCGAGCAGCCGCCCCGCCCCTTCGTCGCACACCGCAATCCGCGCCCCCGCCGGACGCAGCGCAGCCAGTTCTTCCGCTCCTGCCAGCAACTCCCGCACCTTCCCGTCCGCCAGTCCCAGCCGCAGAAACACCTCATGCCGGTGCGCATCCAGAGCCGCAGGCTCCACCCCGGCCTTCCACGCGAGCACCTGAAGCCGCGAAACCGCCGTCACGGGAATCCGCGCCGCCTCGGCCAGCCCCTTCACCGCGCTCAGTCCCACCCGCACACCCGTAAAGCTCCCCGGCCCGTTCACCGCAACAATGGCGCCCAGGTCACTCACCCGCGCCCCGGCCCGCGCCAGCAAATCCCCCACCGCCGCCACCAGCGTCGCCGAGTAGCTCCGCCCCTCTAGCTCCGTCTCTCCGAGAATCTCAACCAAAAATCCAAAAAAACGCCCCAGAGCCACCGACCCCATCGGCCCGCAGGTATCGATTCCCAACAGAAGCCCTGTCCCGTCCGGCCTCGAGCCATCCTGCGCCTGCTCCGGCGAGCAACTCCGATCGCTTTTCATAGCTCAATCAGCATGACACAGCCCAAACATGCGCTTCCAGTCTGCCCGGCTGCCAGGCATGCCTCGCATCCTTTACTCTGTTCAAAGCGTCAACCCAAACGATCGCCTTCTCACGCAGCCCCTACGAAAGGTCCAACACTGGCTTCCGCCGCCACACTCTCATTCCACGACACATGGCGACCCCAGGCCAATCCCTGGGTCATCGCCATCACCGTCACCCTGGCCACCTTCATGGAGGCCCTCGACACCTCCATCGCCAACGTGGCCATGCCCCACATCGGCGGGTCCCTCTCCGCCAGCCGCGACGAATCCACCTGGGTGCTCACCAGTTATCTGGTCGCCAACGCCGTTGTCCTGCCCATCAGCGGATGGATCGCCAACCGCATCGGCCGCAAGCGCTTTTACATGACCTGCGTCCTGCTCTTCACCATGGCTTCTCTTATGTGCGGCCTCTCGCCCACTCTTGGCGTGCTGGTCCTCTGCCGCGTCCTGCAGGGCGCGGCCGGCGGCGGCCTGCAGCCAAGCGAGCAGTCCATCCTCGCCGACACCTTCTCGCCCGCCAAGCGCAGCATGGCCTTCGCCGTCTACGGCATGGCCGTCGTCCTCGCGCCGGTCCTCGGCCCCACCGTCGGCGGTTGGATCGTCGACAACTACAGTTGGCGCTGGATCTTCTTCATCAATATCCCCGTCGGCATGCTCTCGCTCTATCTCACCAACCGCGTCGTCGAAGACCCGCCCTATCTCGCCGAAATCCGCAACCGCCGCGAGGGCGTCGACTACTGGGGTCTCGGCCTGCTCGTCCTCTCCATCGGCGCGCTCCAGTTCATGCTCGACAAGGGCCAGGAAGACGACTGGTTCAGCTCCCGCCTCATCACCACCTTCGCCGTCATCGCCGCCGTCGGCCTCGTCATCTTCGTCTATCGCCAGCTCCACGTCGAGCATCCCATCCTCGACCTGCGCCTCTTCGCCCAGCGCAACGTAGGCACCACCATGTTCGTCTTGTTCATGGTCGGCGTCTCGCTCTACTCCTCCACCGTCCTCATCCCCCAGTTCCTCCAGGAGATCATGGGCTACTCCGCCGAGCAGGCCGGCATGGCCGTCTCTTCCGGCGGCGTCGCGCTCATGTTTCTCTTCCCGGTAGCCGGCTTTCTTGCGCCCAAGTTCGATCCCCGCTGGCTGGTGGCCATGGGCTTCACCGTCACCACCTTTGGCCTCTATCGCATGACCGGCCTGAGTCTGAACACTCCGTTCAGCATGGCGGTCAGTTGGCGCGTGGTCATTGCTCTGGGCCTGCCGTTCCTCTTCATCCCCATCAACACCCTTTGCTACGCGGGCATTCCCCAGGAGAAGTACAACGAGGTCAGCGGCATGTCCGCCCTCATGCGCAACCTCGGCGGCTCGGTCGGCATCAGCTTTGTCACCACGATTCTGGCCCGCCTCACCCAGAAGCACCTGGCCATGCTCAATGCCCACACAGTGGCCGGAAACGCACCCTTTGATCGAATGCGCTCCGGCCTCGCCGCCGCCTGGCTGCATGGTGGCAACGGGGGCGGCCCAGACGCCGCCCAGCGCGCCGGCGCACAGATCTTCGGCATGGCCCAGATCCAAGCCCGGCTATTGTCTTATGTCGACGTAATCTGGATCATGGTCGCCCTGACCTCGATCCTCATCCCCCTGCCCTTCTTAATGCGTCGGCCAAAGAAGCTGTCCCCCGCCCCTGCCGGGCACTGAGCCAGGATTACTTCTTCCCGCGCTGATGCTGGCGCACCAGTTCTGTCAAAGACATATCCGTCTCCGCGCGCACCGTGGAGAGTTTGGCGTCGCCGCGGCGACCCGCCAAAAATGTCTTCCCATATTCTTCGCGAAGAGTCCCAGTCAGAGTATCCCCGCGCTTCGTTTCGATGCGGCCATCCGCATCCCGATGACGTCGGTGCCGGCCAACAGTCAAGGCGGCCGTGGACGAGCCTTTGCCAATGGCAGTCAGATGCCGGCTTGGTTTGAACTCCAGCAAGTGCTTCATCCATTTCGCCGATCCGTACACTCCAGCCAGCAATCCGGAAACCAAATGTGCCACATCCAGCGCAGGCCAATACAAGCCGGTTCCACGGCCCAAAAGCTCAATCTTATTGAGCGCGCTCGGCTCCGCATTCGACAAACCCTGAAGCAACCAGCGCGGAATGCTGTGTGTAACCCCATTCTCCAAGTGCAGGAGAAATCTGTCGGTGCGGTCGGAATATGTGACCCGTACTACGCGGTTGTCATATTTCTCAAATAGTCGTGCCTGACGTATGGCAGCATCAATCTCCGCGTCCGTTGTCACCATTCTCGCTAACTCAGCCATGTGCCTCCTCCCAAAGCTGGACGAGCTCATCAAAATGCTCCGTCGCCACCAGCAAGATGTGCTTCACATCACTCCGACTCGCATTTCCTGGCCGAACGGCATTACTCCTATCCGCCTGCGCAACCGCTCTCTGAGGTCTGCCGCGAAGTTCCACGATCACCTCAGTCTCCGCATAGAATCCATGCACGTGGCGCGGCTCGTGGTCTTCCGGATACGCGACAAACCGAACACCATCGAATCGGAGCGAACCCACATCTCAAGGATACTCCGAAATCAGCTCAACCGCGTCGCGCTACACCACCTTGAGCGCCTGCTCCAGGTCCGCAATCAGATCTTCTTTGTCCTCGATGCCGACCGACAGCCGGACCAGCCCCTCGCTAATCCCCCGCCGCTGCCGATCCTCTTCGGTCAGCGCCGCATGCGTGGTCGTTGCCGAATGCGAAGCCAGCGACTCCACCCCTCCCAGCGATTCTGCATTCAAGAAGAGCTTCACCGCTGCAAGGAATCGCCCCGCCGCCGCCCTCGATCCCAGGTCGAAGCTCATCATCGATCCAAATCCCTTCTGCTGCCGCACCGCCAACTCATGCTGCGAATGGCTCTTCAATCCCGGATACGCCAGCCGCGTAACCTTCGCATGCGTAGACAGAAACTCCGCCACGGCGCGCCCGTTTTCCTCATGCTGCCGGATGCGCACCGGCAGGGTCTTGATGCCGCGCAGCACCAGGAAGCACTCGAAGGGAGAAAGAACACTTCCGGCTGCCTTCTGCACCAGCAGAAATCGCTCCTTGTGCTCCGGCGTGGAACCGATCAGTGCTCCACCCAGTCCATCCGAGTGGCCGTTCAGGTATTTGGTGGTGGAGTGCATCACAATATCGGCGCCCAGCGCCAGCGGGCTCTGCAACGCCGGCGAAAGGAAGGTGTTGTCTACACTGACTTCGACTCCTCTGGCGTGCGCAATCCTGCTGACGGCGGCAATGTCGGTGAGCACCATCAGTGGGTTGCTGGGAGTCTCGATGTGGATCAGCCGGGTTGTGGGCCGAATTGCCGCGGCCACCCGGTCCAGGTCGCTGGTGTCCACATACTCGATTTCAATGCCGTAGCCGCTCACGATGCGGTCGAAGAGGCGCACCGTGCCGGCATACACATCTTCCGAGCAGATCAGGTGGTCGCCCGCACGCAGCATGGCCACCAGGGCGGAGATCGCCGCCATCCCGCTGGCAAACGCGTGCCCGCTGGTCCCGCCTTCGAGCGCCGCCAGCGCCTCTTCCAGCCGGTCCCGCGTCGGGTTCCCGGCCCGCGAGTAGTCCCACCCCTTGTCCGTCCCGATCCCGGTCAGCTCAAAGGTCGATGAAAGGTAAACAGGCACATTCACCGCGCCCGTAAGAGGGTCGGGGTACTGCCCGGCGTGTACGGCAAGGGTCGAGTATTTGTAATCAGGCATGGTCGGCGTTTAGCTTCTAGCTCCTGACCACTAGCTTATCGCGCAAACCTGCCGCGGCTGGAATCAGGTCGAAACCTCGAGCTGTATGCGTAGGCTGGCTTTGGCAAAAAGTCGCGTCTTCACAGCGATGTGCATCGGATTGAACCCCGCCAACCTCAAATGCAGATAGTGCGTCCTTGCTCTCTTCGCCTGAGGAAAGGCAAAGTACACATTGGCATCGGTCGTTGTAGAGGCCAGAATATGCCTCGGGTCTCGATCACAGTCCCAGAGCATCTCCATGGGCGCGGATTGTGCTATAGGACCATTGGCCGGGAGTGGTGAAAACGACGTATCGCATTCTTCAACCAACACCCCGGGAATGGCCGCTCCGCCAGCGTCAACGACGACTCCGGAGAGATGACGCGCATGGAAGGGTTTCTCAATGACAATCAACTCGATCCCTGCCCACGCGGCGGG
>DATNHL010000123.1:0-3751 GCA_035604995.1 Occallatibacter sp.
GGCCGACAGCTCCTGCAGGTCGGCCCGCGCGCGTGTGTTCTCTTCCAGGCGGCGCTCCAACTCGTGCTCCAGGCGGAGGGTGTAGGCGATGGTCAGCAGCGCCAGCAGGAGTCCTCCGGCCAGGGTGATGGCGAAGGTGGCCATCAAGGTGCGGCGCAATCCTTCCGACGATGCCGTCAGTTGCTCCTCGGCACGGTTCAGGGCGCGCTCGTTGGCGATGGCGATGCGGTCGGCGATCTGCAACATGGCGTTGCGGCGCGGCACCAGCTCATCGTAGAAGAAGGAATCGCGCAGGCGGTGGCGCTCCTCGGGCGTCCAGGCGGCGGTACGCTCCAGCACCTGCCAGTAGGCTTCGATTTCCGACTGCAGCGCCTGGAAGGCCTCGCGTTCCTGTGGTTCGAGCGTCTGCGAGTAGGCGTGAAGCGCGGCACGGCTCTCGCGCTCCAGGCCGGCCAGGCGGGTGGTCTCGGCCGCGGCGATGGTGGGTTCGGGCGACAGAAGAAAATCGCGGACGTAGGTGCCCGAGAGATAGATCTGCGCGCGAATCTGGTCGAGCGCTCCGAGCCGTTCGAAAAAGGCCTTGCGGATGTGGGTCTCGTCCTTGCTGACCCGGTCGAGCGAAATCAGGGTGCCGGCCGCGGCGGCGACAATCGACACCAACAGCCCGCCGAATCCCAGCCAGAGCACCAGCCAGGGGGCTTTTCTGCGCTTCGCAATCGCGTACCGGGCCGGAATGAGTCCGCGCACACTGTTCCCTTATTCAACAGTGTAGTCAAACGCGAAGCTTTGCGAATCCTGTCGGGACAGGATTGTGTCCCATGGCACAAAGGCGATATGAAGGATATTGGAGGGTAAAAATGAAGAGAACGAACGAACTGGTCATAATCGCGATTGCGACTTTAACGATGATTGGCGCCGGATGTGCGAAGAAGAAGGTGGCCGCGGCCCCTCCGCCTCCTCCACCGCAACCGGCAGCCACCCAGCAGAGCAGGCCGGCGGCCGTCACACCGGCTAGCCAGCCCAGGAGTACTCCCGCGCCGGTGGCGGCTGCGTCCAAGCCGGCGTATCCCAATGCGGAGACAAGGGCGCGAATCGACCAGCTTCTGGCGCGCATCGAGGACGCGTATTTCGATTACGACAAGCACACGTTGCGCGCGGATGCAGTCAAGGCGTTGGAGTCCGACTCGACCGAGCTGCGCGACATCCTCAAGGACTATCCGACGTACAAGCTGACCATCGAAGGCCACTGCGACGAGCGCGGCTCGGCCGAGTACAATATGCAGCTCGGCCAGGCGCGCGCGGAAGCGGCCAAGAGCTACCTGGTGCAGGTGGGGATCCCCAGCGATCAGCTTGGCTTGGTGAGTTACGGCAAGGAGAAGCCGGTCTGCGACGCGCACGACGAAGGTTGCTGGCAGAAGAACCGGCGCATCCACATCGTGGCCATGGCCAAGCAGGATTGAAGCGGACAATCCCTAGCCCCTTAGAGCCTTACGGCAGTCGCGGCTCCTGTTCGATAATGAAGGGGTGACTGATACCGCGGCCACAATCCTGGCAGTGGACGACGATGGAAGCGTTCTGGGCCTGTTGGGCGACGTCCTGCGCCAGGCGGGCTATCGCGTCCTGCTTGCCGATGGCGGCTGGAGCGCGATTCAAGCCTACGAGAAGAGCGAGGAGAGGGTCCACCTGTTGCTCACGGACGTGATTATGCCGGACCTCACCGGCCCGGTGGTAGCGGAGCGATTGCGTGCTCGCCAGCCCGACCTGCAGGTGTTGTTCATTTCGGGCTTCCACGACGCCGAGCTGGTGCAGCGCTTTGTCACCCGCAAGGGCTTTGCGCTGCTGCCCAAGCCCTTTACCGTGGATGGGCTCCTGCGCGTGGTCCGGGAATCCCTGACGGCGGTCGGGCTCTCGTAAGCCCGGGCTACCGCTCCCTCGCTCGCCAAGGGCGAGTGACGGTCGCGGCTCTGATCGGCAGACACCCGTCGTTCGAAACAGAGCCGGGCCCAGAGGGCACCCCGTTAGGGAGCGGTGATCGCCGGCATTCGAAACGGCGGTACAGTAGTCAATAGGAATATGCGCAGGTACCTGTTGGCGCTTCTGACGCTGGCCGCCATCGCCTGGGCGGCGAACATCAAGCTGTACCTCAAGGATGGCGACTATCACATTGTCCGCGAATACAAAGTGCAAGGCGACCGCGTGCGATTCTACAGCGTGGAGCGCAGCGACTGGGAAGAAATGCCGCTGGATCTCGTGGACCTGAAGCGGACCGAATCCGAAGCCGCCGAGCGCAACGCCGAGCTGGAGAAGGATGCCAAGGTTCTATCGGACGAAGAGAAGATCCAGCGCGAGATGCAGAAGGAAGTGACGCGCATCCCGCAGGACCCGGGCGTATACTGGCTCGACGGCAACCAGACCAAGGCGATCAAGGCCGCCGAGGCGAGCGTGCATAGCAACAAGGGGCGGCAGGTGCTGGCCAAGCTGTCGCCCATCCCCATGGTTTCGGGCAAGGGCACGCTGGAGCTGCAGGGGGCGCACTCGCAGAACGTCTTTGCCAATCCGGAGCAGGAGTTCTACTTCCAGCTTTCGGATACGGAGCGGTTCGGCATGATCAAGCTCACGCCCAAGGGGACGGTGCGGATCGTCGAGAACCTGACCTTCGTGCCGATCACCAAGGAAGTGGTGGAGGAGCCCACCATGGTGCCCACCTTCCAGAAGCAGTTGGCCGATGGCGGTCTCTACAAGGTCTGGCCAAGGGATTCGCTGGAGCCCGGCGAGTACGCGGTGGTCGAGTATACCGAGGGCAAGCTGAACATCCAGGTCTTCGACTTCGCGATCCAGCCGAAGAAGTAACCGCTGGGACGACAATTTTCCGGCGCTGGACTGTCAAACTGGACAACTTGTCCAGTTTGGTGATTTGCGGGCTAATCGAATCAGCAGTTTAGAGACAGGGGCCGGACAACTTGTCCAGTTCGGAGGATAACGTCGCCAGATAACTACGCGGCACTCACCGCATCTTCCACGCTGGGAAAGAAGCGGAAGACCTTGTCGAGAAGGCTCACCTTGAAGGTCTGGAACACGTGGCCGGTGGCGCCGGCCATGCGCATATCGCCGCCCGCGCCGGCCAGCTTGTTGTAGGTGTAGATGAAGCGGCCGATACCCGTGCTGTCGATGGCCGTCACACCCCCCATGTCGAAGACGATGATGCGTTTGCCCCGCTGCATCAGGTCGTCCACCAGGTTCACGATCTGGGCGCTCTCAGGCCCCATCATGAGCTTGCCCGTAAGCGTGACCACGGCTGTCGCCGGGGCGATCTCGGTGTGGCTGATCTCCATCAACATCGAAGCGTCCAGTGTAGCAGGAAGAAGAAGACAGGAGACAGGAGATAGGAGATAGGAGACAGGAGACGGAACCGCGAGCATTCGGCGCCATTGCGAAGACTAGTTCAGGAAGTACGTCCGGTAGAGCGTGTCGCGCTGCTTGGGAATGAAGCCGGCGTCGCGAATGATGCGGCGCAGCTCCTCTTCGCTGGCGCGGTGATGCGCGCCGGCAGCGGAAACCACGTTCTCCTCGATCATGATGCTGCCCACGTCGTTGCCGCCGAACCGCAGGCCCAACTGGCACGTCTTGAGGCCCTGCGTCACCCAGGACGATTGCACATTGTCGATATTGTCCAGATAGATGCGTGAAATCGCCAGCGTCTGGAGGTATTCCACGGCTGTGGCCTCCTCTTTGACGAAGTGACCTAGCGAGG
>DATNHL010000124.1:0-11754 GCA_035604995.1 Occallatibacter sp.
GCGCCCGCCGCCACCGCGGCCTCCAGAACAATCCGTGCTGCCTCGCAGGTGGAGCGCCGGGCACGGGGATGCGGGCTGAAAACAATGCCGTTGCGGGTCTTGAGCGAGATCAGCGCCTTGAAGATGGCCGTCGAGGTGGGATTGGTAACAGGAACGATGCCGCAGATGACGCCCATCGGCTCGGCCACCGTCATCACCCCCGCCTCTTCGTCTTCGCTGAGCACGCCGCAGGTCTTTTCGTCCTTGTATTTGTTGAAGATATACTCGGAAGCAAAGTGGTTCTTGATCACCTTGTCTTCCACAACGCCCATGCCCGTCTCTTCCACGGCCATCTGCGCCAGTGGAATGCGCTCGCCGGCGGCGGCCAGCGCCGCGTGCGCAAAGATACGGTCCACCTGCTCCTGCGTAAATGCGGCAAACTCCCTCTGCGCCTTCTCCACGCGGGCAACCAGGGCATTCAGTTCAGCGAGTGAGTGAACATGCATAACATTCTCCGTTCTTGCTGGAAGGGCAGGACGCGGCCTGCGCAGTTGTCGTTAAAAAATGCCGAAAAGACAAAACTGCCTCACTCAGATTATGAATTCCGATTCGCGTCTCGCGATGTGATACGAGTCACGGAGCTTTTTCCGGATATCCCCATCGCCTCCTTCAAATCCTTGATCTTCCTGCACATAGTTTTTAGTGCGGCGCGAACATGGAACATCGTCTCACATTACGGTAAAGCATCCCGCAATCGTGATACCTGTCACGGCCTGCTCCGCCCACCCCGCGTACAACAAAGCTAGACAAACGACTGGACGCGAAAGCACAATCGCATTGCGTCCTGAATGTCTGCATCCGGGAGGAACTCGTGCCAGCTTTCACCCCTCCGCCGCTGCCCAGCGACGACAAACGTTGGAAGATCGTGAACGGCACCATGCGCAAGAATGGGTTTGCCCGCCACGCGTTGATTGAAACCCTCCACACCGTGCAGTCTTCTTTCGGCTACCTGGACGACGACGCCATCCGTTTTGTGGCCCGTTCCCTGCGCGTGCCGCTCAGCCAGGCCTATGGAGTGGCCACTTTCTACCACCACTTCAGCCTCAAGCCGCCGGGCAAGCACACCATGACCATCTGCACCGGCACGGCCTGCTACATCAAGGGCACCGACAAGCTGGTCGCCGAAGCCGAAAAGCACCTCAAGATTCCGCAAGGGCAGACCACCAAGGACGGCAACATCAGCCTGATGACCGCGCGCTGCGTCGGCGCCTGCGGCCGTGCGCCGGTGGTCCTTACCGACGGCGAACTGGTCGGCCAGATGACCAGTGCGCAGATGCTGGAACAACTGGAAAGGTGGGCCGTTGAATGACCATCGAAGAGCTCGATCAGATAGCTGAATCCACCCGCGCCGAATACGCGAAGTTCGACAACGAGATCAATGTCTGCATGGGCACCGGTTGCCTGAGCCAGCACTCCGACCAGTTGAAGGATGCGCTGGCCAAGGCCGTCGCCGCGCAGGGCAAGAACGCCTTCGTCCGCCGCACCGGCTGCATGGGACTGTGCGCCGCCGGCCCGCTGGTCCTGGTGGACCCGGATGAGACTCTTTATCAGCACTGCAATGCAAGCCATGCCGACGCCATTGCTGCCAGCCTGGGCGGCGCACCCGTAGCGGAGCTGCAGTGCGACCTGCGCGAGCACTTCGAGCAGCAGGTGCACGTGGTGCTGGAGAACTCCGGCCACATCGATCCGGAAAAGATCGACGACTACATCGCCCGCGACGGCTACCAGGCCCTCGTCAAGGCACTCACTGAGATGGCCCCCAACGACGTGATCCAGCAGATCACCATCAGCGGCCTGAGGGGCCGCGGCGGCGGCGGCTATCCCACCGGCCTCAAGTGGGGCACCGTGGCCAAGGCTGGTGGCGACCTCAAATACGTCATCTGCAACGGCGACGAGGGCGACCCCGGAGCCTTCATGGATCGCAGCGTTCTCGAAAGCGATCCACAGCGCGTGCTCGAAGGCATGGCCATTGCCGCTTACGCCGTGGGCGCCAGCAAAGGCTACGTCTACGTGCGCGCGGAGTACCCGCTGGCCGTCTCGCGCTTCACCAACTGCCTGCGCGACGCGCGCCGCCGCGGCCTGCTCGGCAACAATATCTGCAACACGCCTTTCAGCTTCGACGTTGAAATTCGCCTCGGCGCCGGCGCCTTTGTCTGCGGCGAAGAGACGGCCCTCATCGCCTCCATCGAAGGCAAGCGCGGACAGCCCAAGCCCCGCCCGCCGTATCCCGCGGTCAGCGGTCTGTGGGGCAAGCCCACGCTCATCAACAACGTTGAAACCTTTGCCAACATCGCCCCCATCATCCGCAACGGCGGCAAGTGGTTCGCCTCCATGGGTTCGGAACGCAGCAAGGGCACCAAGGTCTTCGCCCTCACCGGCAAGATCACCAACACCGGCCTCGTCGAGGTGCCCATGGGCATCAAGCTGCGCCAGATCATCGAGGGCATCGGCGGCGGCGTTCCCGACGGCCACACCTTCAAGGCCGTCCAGACCGGCGGTCCCTCCGGCGGCTGCCTCCCCGCCGAAATGCTCGACATCGGCGTCTCCTACGACGCCCTCGTCCGCGAAGGCGCCATGATGGGCTCCGGCGGCATGATCGTCATGGACGACACCTCCTGCATGGTCAACGTCGCCCGCTTCTTCATCGAGTTTTGCATGACCGAGTCCTGCGGCAAGTGCATTCCCTGCCGCGCCGGCACAGCCCAGATGCATGCAATCCTCACCCGCATCTGCGACGGCCGCGGCGCCATGGAGGACCTGGACCTGCTCGTGGATCTCTGCGCCACGGTCAAGGAAACCAGCCTCTGCGGCCTCGGCATGACCGCGCCCAACCCCGTCCTGAGCACGCTGAAGTACTTCAAGAACGAGTACATCGATCACATTGTGCACAAGCGTTGTCCGGCCGGCGTCTGCAACATGCAAGCCCCCGCCGCCGCTTCTGAGTTGGAGGTGTTGGCATGAGCCCTAGCGTCGACGTCAAAACACTTATCATCGATGAGCAGGAAGTCAGCGCCCGCGCCGGTCAGACCATCCTTGAAGTAGCGCGCGAACACAACATCGAGATTCCTACCCTCTGTCATCTCGACGGTCTCAGCGATGTTGGCGCATGCCGCTTGTGCGTGGTGGAGATCAAAGGCAACAACAAGCTCTTTCCCGCATGCGTGACCACCGTCTTCGAAGGCATGGAGGTCACCACTGTCACCCCACGGCTCCAGAAGCACCGCCGCACCATCCTGGAGCTGCTCTTCGCCGAGCGCAATCACATCTGTTCGGTCTGCGTCTCCAACGGCCACTGCGAGCTGCAGACTCTTGGCCAGCAGCAGGGCGTCACCCACGTCTCGTTGCCCTACCGCAACCCTGCATTGCCCGTCGATGCCTCGCACGAACGGTTCACGCTCGACCACAATCGCTGCATCCTCTGCACGCGCTGTGTCCGGGTCTGCGCGGAGATCGAAGGCGCTCATATCTGGGATGTCATGGGCCGCGGCATCGACTCGCTCATCATCTCCGATCTCAACCAGCCCTGGGGTGAATCCGCTTGTACCCGCTGCGGGAAATGCGTGCAGGTGTGCCCCACCGGAGCTCTGTTCGACAAAAGCAAGGTCGGCTCCGACCACCCCAAGTATCCAGACTTTCTGCCTTACCTGAATCTGATGAGGGAAGCGCAATGACCAAATTGAAACTGGCGACTGTGTGGCTCGACGGATGCTCCGGCTGTCACATGTCTTTCCTCGACATGGACGAACGGCTGCTCGAACTGGCCGAACTCGTCGATGTCGTCTACAGCCCCATCGTCGACACCAAGGACTTCCCCGACGACGTGGACATCGCCCTGGTCGAGGGCGCCGTGGCCTCGGTGGACGACGAGAAGAAGATTAAGAAGATTCGCGCCCACTCCAAACTGCTCGTCGCCATGGGCGACTGCGCCATTACCGGCAACGTGCCCTCCATGCGCAATCCCATCGGCCCTGAAGCCATCCTCAACCGCGCTTACATCGAGAACGCCTCGGCGCAGCAGCAGATTCCCTGCGTCGTCGTTCCCCAACTGCTTCGAATCGTCCGGCCCATCCACGAGTTCGTCAAAGTGGACGTATTCCTCCCCGGCTGCCCGCCCTCGGCCGACACATTCCACACAGCGCTCACCGCGCTGGCAACCGGTGCACCGCTGGACATTCCAGCCCTCACCCGTTTTGGAGCTTAACGAAGCCCGGAGTAAGTAGCCGTCTTGAAAGGGCGCGAATTTAACCGCGTCGTACATGCCGCAACAATCAGCTCGGGCTTTAGCCCTCGAGGGAATGTCGGCAGATGCATTGGAGCCTGATCGGAGGCTTCTTAACAGATCCGGAGGTTGCACCATGAGCCAAACTATTACCATCGATCCCGTCACACGCCTCGAAGGCCACGGCAAGATCACCATCCAGCTCAACGGAGAGGGTGATGTCGAAGACGCGCACTTCCACGTCACGCAGGTGCGCGGCTTTGAGAAGTTCGCCGAAGGCCGTCCCTTCTACGAGATGCCCAGCCTCATGGCGCGCATCTGCGGCATCTGCCCGGTCTCGCACCTGGTCGCCTCGGCCAAGGCCTGCGAAGCCATCATGTCCATCCGCATTCCGCACACCGCCGCGCAACTGCGGCACATGCTGAACCTCGCCCAGATGATCCAGTCCCACGCGCTCAGCTTTTTCTATCTCTCCTCGCCCGACCTGCTGCTGGGCATGGAGTCCGATCCCAAAACACGCCACATCTTCGGCGTAGTTGCCGCCAGGCCGGAACTCGGCCGCGCCGGCATCGGCCTGCGCCGTTTCGGCCAGCAAATCATCGAGTTGCTCGGCAAAAAGCGCATCCATCCCGGATGGGTCGTCCCCGGCGGCGTCACCGAGCCCCTCGAACCCGCCAAGCGCGACGAAATCCTGGCCATGATTCCCGAGGCCTACGCCGGCATCAAGCTGGCCCTCGCCGCTTACAAGCAGATTGCCGACCGCTTCCGCCCGGAGATCGAGGTCTTCGCCAACTTCCCCACTAACTACCTCGGTCTCATCAACGAAGACGAGTCCATCGAGTTTACCGACGGTGCTCTCCGCCTCATCGGCCCTGGCGGCCATATCATCGAGGACGGCATCACCGCGGCTCGCTTCAGTGAGGTCATCGGCGAAGCCGTCGAGCCTTACTCCTACACCAAGTTCGCCTACTACAAGCCCCTCGGCTATCCCAACGGCAGCTTCCGCGTTGGCCCGCTCGCCCGTCTCAACATCGCCCTGTCCATGGGCACTCCCCTCGCGGACATCGAACTCGCCGAGTTCAAGCAGCTCGCCCTCGGCCCTGTGCAGAGCTCGTTCTACTACCACCACGCGCGGCTCATCGACATCCTCTACGGCATCGAGAAGATCGAGCAGATTCTGTCTGACCCGCACATCCTCGACAAGCACGTCCGTGCGATTGCGGGCGTGAACCGCCTCGAGGGCGCGGGCCAGGCCGAAGCCCCCCGCGGCACGCTCATGCACCACTACAAGGTCGACGAGAACGGCCTCATCACCTGGGTCAACCTCGTCATCGCCACCGGCCAGAACAACAACGCCATGAACAAGGGTGTTCTGCAAGCCGCGAAGCATTACGTGAAGGACGGCAAATTTACCGAGGGCGTTCTCAACCGCGTCGAAGCAGTCATTCGCACCTTCGATCCGTGCCTCAGTTGCTCCTCCCACGCCTTCGGCCAGATGCCGCTTGTCCTCTCGCTCCTGAATGCCGACGGCGAGCAGATCGACCAGCTCATTCGCTAACCGGCAACTCAATCCAACGGTCAGAACGAAGGGTGCAAGCATCGGCTTGCACCCTTTATCGTTACTCTGTCATCCTGAGCGACCGAAGCGCAGCGCAGGGAGTCGAAGGATCTGCGGTTGATTCTCAGCTATAATTGCAGCCATCAAACTTGGCGAGTGAGGATGCCATGACCCTACTCGACGCGGACCAGAAACCCGGCTCAAATGAGATTGGCGAAGACACTTGGGATTTGTTTGCCGCAGTTGAGGAGTCGTTTGGAGTCGATCTCGGAGACTACTATGAGTTGGCAGGAATCTCTGTTGGCGACCTCGCGGACAGGATTTCTGCGCTAGCGAATTACCCTGATGAAAAGGCATGCCTATCCGCCGTCGCTTTCTTCAGACTCCGACAAGCAATTACGGAGCAGTTTGGCTTCCTGCGGGCGGCAATCCATCCAGCCACATCACTCCGTGGGCTTTTGCCATGGATTTCCCGTCGAAGTCGTTGGCGCTTGCTCGAAGAACGCCTTGAGTTGAAGCTGCCAAGTTTAGGCTGGCCTGGGTGGGTTTTTGGGCTCGCTTTGCTACTGCCCGCATCTCTTCTGATCGCAATTGGGACGCATTTCGGCCTCCGAATGAGCATGCAAAATCTCTTATGGGGCGTCATTGTCTTGTTCGTCTTGTTCCTTCTTACGCTACGTGCGCTGCTTCCTTTAGCTCGGGCCCTCCCTACAGAATGTGAGACAGTCGGAGAATTAGCCAAAGTGATGCTGGCAAAGAACTACGCGGCATTCGCAATGAAGCGTGGCAGTTCTACCGAGCGCGGTGTAATGACTGCATTGCGGCAGCTTGTCGCTCTTCAGGCAGGACTCAGGCTGGAAGATATTTCCACCAGCATGCGCATCCCAGCAGACCTTGACATTTACTAGCCTACGCGAGGCAAGCTTGGTGCATTTCCATCGGACACGATGTCTCATCCTCGCCTGCGGCAACACCCTGCGCTCGGATGACGGCATCGGGCCGTGGCTCGCTCAGTGGGCTGAAGACAAGTTCGGCAACAATCCCGAAGTCCGCGTCATTGCCCGCCAGCAATGGACCCCCGACCTGGCCGAAGAGATCGCGGGCGCAGAGGCCCTCCTCTTCATCGACTGCTCCGTCGCATCAACTCCGGGATCGGTAGCGATCGTCGGAGTGCAGCCATCCGCCCCCGCGCAGGGCCTGGCCACGCATCACCAGGGCGCGCCCGAACTCCTCGCCCTTGCCCGCGAGCTCTATAATTCCCTTCCCCGCAGCGCGTTCCTGCTGACCATCGGCGCCGGCTCAACCGAACTAGGGGAAGAGTTCAGCGAGCCCGTCCTCGACGCCATCCCACAAGCCTGCAGTCTTGTCGAACGCACAATGCTCCGGTTGTTGCGCGAGCAGGACTAGCGCAGGTAACCAGCCAGTTTGAACGAGTACGCGTAGTCGCCCATCAACGGCCCACGCAATACAATGCGCATACCATCTGGCGGAACTTTCGCTCCGAGTTCCATCGCCTCATTGCCCAGCTGCGTAATCGGCACACCCTGCTTCGCGGGAACATCCGGAATCGTTACTGTCTGGGCCTTTGGCGTCCCCAGCACAGTCACAAACAGGTCATCTCCTTTGCGCGTGAACCGCAGATCGTCTCCCTCCACGCTCTTGCCCGTCGCCTGGGTCCACGGCGTCGTGTCGTAGATCGCCTCACCGTTCTGCTTCAGCCACGCGCCCAGCGCCTTCAGCCGCTCCATCTGCACGGGCGGAATGGTCCCATCCGCCTCCGGGCCCACGTCAAGCAGCAGGTTGCCGTTCTTGCTCACAATGTCCACCAGCAGGGCAATCAGCTCGCCCGGCGCAATCGTCTCCGCCTCGCCCTCGGCGCGGTTGTAGCCGAACGAACGGCCCAGCCCGCGGCACTCCTCCCATTTTTTCGCGCTGATCTTGTCCAGCTTCTCGTACTCCGGCGAAGTAAAGTCAGAGTGCGCCACGCCGAATCGGTCGTCGATCACTCCATCCGGCACGGCGTTGTAGTAGTCGGCCTCGACCTGCAGCGCCTTGCCCGTCTTCGGCCAGTCAATGTCGTTCCAAAGCACCGACGGGTGATACCGCGCAATCAGCTCATGGATCTGCGCATTGGCGTACTTGCCATAAGCCTCGCTCTCCGGCTTCACCGCCTCATAATCCGTGTTCACCTCGATCGGTCCGGTATTGAACGTCCAGTCGTACCCGCCCGAGTAGTAAAGCCCCATGCGCAATCCCTGTTTGGTCACCGCCGCAGTCAGATCGCCCACAATGTCCCGCTCGGCATGCCGCGCGTTCATCGGCAGCGTCGGGCTCGGATTCGGCGTCGTGCTCGGCCACAGCGTGAACCCCTCGTGATGCTTGCTGGTCAGCACCACGTACTTCGCGCCCGCCTCGCGGAAAACACGCGCCCACTCATCCGGATTCCACTTCTTGCTCTCTTTGTTGAAGGTTTCCGCAAACTGGTAGTAATCGTGATGTGGCCCATAGTGTTCGCGGTCGTAGGCCTCGGTCGGAGATCCAGGGATGCGCACCGTGTTCAAATACCATTCCGCATACGGGTCGTACTTGATGTAATCGTTCGAAGAAAAATCGTGATCCGGATGGTTCAGTGGCGCCCACCCTGGCACCGAGTAGAGTCCCCAGTGAATGAAGATCCCCAGCTTTGCCCCCGCATACCAGTCCGGCAGCGGATGCCGGTCGAGCGACTGGATCGTCGGTTCATACTTTGCTGGCGCCTGTGCCGCGCACACGCCGCCTGCTGCAAAAGCCGCACACAAAACCAATCCGAAAAATGCCTGCCTGCGCATCATCATCTCTTCCCTTCATCCGCCAAAGATCAAATAGGACTTAATCGCGAGCACCATCCAGCTCACACCGCATCATAGCCATTGGGCGCGCATCTGCCAACCGACCCCACCTGAATCCAACCCCTTCACAAACAACAACGGCGGCCGCATCATTGCGCCCGCCGTTGTCTTCAAATAATTTTCCCGTTGGCCGCTCTAGAACGCCGCCACCGTCTGCCGCAGACTGTACGAGCTCAGCGTCTTGATGTAGTTGCCGCGGTCGTAGGGCGAGGTGTCGGGGACAGACCGCCGGCTCAGGCAGCCGCGCGTCTCCTCGAGCGACGCATACTCGCGCTTCTCCAGCCAGTACTGCAGGTCCGCCAGCACCCGGCCGATGTGCTCGATGCCGTGAATGTGCAGCGACGAACACATCATCGTCACGCCCGCCCCGGCCATGATCCCCTTCAGCACATCCTCGGCCGAGTGAACGCCGCCGGAGATGGCCAGGTCGATCTTCAGATGGCCGTAGAGAATCGCCGCCCAATGCAGCCGCGGCAGCAGTTCCGAAGGCGTGGAGAAGTGCAAAGTGGGCCGCACCTCCAGCGTCTCGATGTCGAAGTCCGGCTGATAGAAGCGGTTGAACAGCACCACGCCCCGCGCGCCCACTTCCTCAAGCCGCGCCACCAGATGCGGAATGCTGGTGAACGACTGCGACAGCTTCACTGCCACCGGGACCTTCACCGCGCTGGTCACCGCAGCCACCAGTTCCAGCAACTGCGATTCCAGTTCCGCCGAGGTCTGGCTCTTGTCCGTCGCCAGCGCGTAGGTGTTCAGCTCGATCGCATCCGCGCCGGCTAGCTCCATATCCTTCGCGTACCGCACCCAGCCGCCCTTCGTGGCCCCATTCAGGCTGGCCATGATGGGAATCTCCACCGCCGCCTTGGCCCGGCGCAGGTGGTCCAGGTAAACCTCCTGCGTCATGCGGTAGTCGTCCATCTCCGGCAGGTAGCCGAGCGACTCGGCAAACGACTCTGTGCCCCGCGAAAGGTCCTCGTCCAGCGCCTTCGACTCCAGCGCCAGTTGCTCCTCGAAGAGAGACGTAAGCACAATGGCTGATGCGCCCGCGTCTTCCATGCGGCGAACGTTGTCGACCGACTCCGACAGCGGCGTGGACGACACCACGATCGGCCCTTTCAGTTTCAATCCAAGATACTGCGTTGCAAAATCGATCATTCCGCACCCCCGGCGGCCACGGTCGCCTGCTTCTCTTCTTCCTTCTCTTCCGGCGCAATGTGCGGCGTCTCTCCGCGGCCCGGCATCGAGGCCCGAGCCGAGTAGACGCGCCACTGGCGCTCCACATCGTCCTGCGCTTCCTTCAGCAGCTCAGCCGCCAGCTCCGGATTGCTGCGCGCCAGCATCGTGTAGCGCGCTTCGCGATAGCTGTACTCCTTCAACCGGATCGACGGCGCCTTCGAATCAAGCTGGAAGGGATTCTTGCCCGTCTCGCGCAACGCCGGGTTGTAGCGCATCAGTGGCCAGTAGCCCGACTGGACAGCAAGTTTTTGTTGCTCCAGCCCGTGCACCAGGTCGTAGCCGTGCGCAATGCAGCTCGAGTAGGCGATGATGAGCGACGGCCCGTCGTGCGCCTCGGCCTCCTGAAAGGCCTTCACCACGTGGCTGTCGTTGCCTCCCAGCGCCACCTGCGCCACATACACGTAGCCGTAGCTCACCGCTTCCATGGCCAGGTCTTTCCTGCTGTTGGGCTTGCCCGCGGCGGCAAATTTGGCCACCGCGCCCCGCGGCGTGGCCTTCGACATTTGCCCGCCGGTGTTCGAGTAAACCTCCGTGTCGAGCACCAGCACGTTTACGTTCTTGCCCGAGCCCAGCACGTGGTCCAGTCCGCCGAAGCCGATGTCGAATGCCCATCCGTCGCCGCCCAGGATCCACACGCTCTTGCGCACCAGCGCATCGGCAATGGCCAGCAGGTTGCGCGCGTCGGAGCTCGCGTTGCCCGCCAGCCGCTCGCGCAGCGCCTCAACCCTCTTCCGCTGCGCATTGATCTCCGGTTCGGTCTTCTGCGATGCGTGCAGCAGCTCCGCAACCGGCTCGACGCCAATCTCGCCCGCGAGCCTGTTCACCAGCAGCTCGGCAAACTCCTTCTGCTGGTCCAGAGCCGTCCTCATGCCGAAGCCGAACTCGGCATTGTCTTCGAACAGCGAGTTGGCCCACGTCGGTCCGCGTCCCGCGGCGTTGCTGGTGTACGGCGTCGTCGGCAGGTTGCCGCCATAGATCGACGAGCAGCCCGTGGCGTTGGCAATGTACAGCCGGTCGCCGAACAGTTGCGTCAGCAGCTTGATGTAAGCTGTCTCGCCGCAGCCGGCGCACGCGCCGGAGAACTCAAAGAGCGGCTGCAGCAGTTGCAGGTCCTTCACCTGTCCGTGCGACAGCTTCGAGCGGTCCACTTCAGGCAGCCCAAGGAAGAACTCCCAGTTCTCCCGCTCGGCCTCGCGCAGCGGCGCCTGCGGAGCCATGTTGATAGCCTTCTTGCTGGCGTCGCTCTTGTTCTTCACCGGGCAGACTTCCACGCACACCGCGCAGCCCGTGCAGTCTTCCGGAGCCACCTGCAGCGTATAGCGGTCCTGCTCCATGCCCTTCCACTTCGGCTTGGCCCACTGCAGAGTCGCCGGCGTCCGCCGCGGCGGATCCGCAAGTTCAGGCGAGTAAACCTTGGCGCGAATCACAGCGTGCGGACAAACCATCACGCACTTGCCGCACTGGATGCACAGGTCCTTGTCCCACACGGGAATGAATTGGGCAATGTTCCGCTTCTCCCACTGGGCTGTTCCCGTGGGGAACGCGCCGCCAGCCGGAATCGCGCTCACCGGAAGCAGATCGCCATGGCCCGCGGCAATCTTCTCCAGCACGTTGCTCACAAACGCAGGCGCCTTCGACGAGATCGACGGGATCAGATCGAATTCGGAAGTTGCCGCCGAAGGCAGCTCAACCTTTTCCAGGTGCGCCAGCGCCGCATCCACGGCCGCGTAGTTCTTCTCGACCACCGCCTCGCCGCGCTTGCCATACGTCTTGTAGATGGCCTTCTTGATCTGCGCAATCGCCTCCTCGCGCGGCAG
>DATNHL010000125.1:0-2399 GCA_035604995.1 Occallatibacter sp.
CACGGTGTACTCTCGAGCGTTCGTCAATGCATGGCCCCCTGCGCGGACAGTCCGCCTAGCCGCACGAAGAAGGCGCTTCGCGAACTCGCTGAATGGCGATCCAGCCATCCCGCGGTAGACCCCCCCTGGAGCGCGAACCGCCATAGGCAACGAGGGTACTACGCCAGCTCCTACTGGCAGCCAGCCCGGTGCTTCCGGCAATGTCACACGCGATTTCGATGCTACCACGATCGCGTGGCGGGATGGGTAGACCCTCACGGGCCAGACAGCAGTTTCGGAACTGCCGGGAAGCAGGGATCGGGGCAGTGGAGCGGAAACGTGTTGTGGGGGGAGGCGACGTTCCTGCGAGGCGTTGAGAGACGGCGAGTTACCGGGGGTGGTTTCGACTCCACGAAAAAGCATCGAGTTGTCAAAGAGCAACGGAACGCTGCTGGCCGTCCGCGCGGCACCGGTTCAGCCGGTATCGGGTGGGCGTGTGCCGGAGCCGAGGGTCAACCAGAGATAGTGGTGCAAGTCGAGGGCGGAGCGAATGCCATGGTCTCCGCGGTGCAGATAGCGCAGCCGGTAAAGGCGTTCAATCACCAAGGCCAGTGTGATCAACAGCCAGACCATCAGGATGCTGTTGAGCTCATGATGGCAGATATGCTCCATGCCATAACGGTTCTTGCCGTCGTTGAAGCCGCGATTTTCGATCTCCCAGCGGCTCTTGGCCATGCGATAGAAGCTCAGGCTTCCCAACTGGGCGATGGGGAAGTTGGTCAACCACTCGGCCTGGACCACGGTGCCATCGCGTTTGTGCTGACGGTAGCGCAACACGCGCACGCTGGGCCAGTCGAGGGTTTCCCAGGGGTCGAAGGTATCGGCATCCCAGACTTCGACTCGGTCATACCCCTCCTGGAATGTGTTTTGGGGCGGTTGGCCCTCAAAGCGAGCGCGCACGGCGGCGGCCAGCAGAGGAAGGTTCTCTTTGAGGCGTGCCACCACCGGCAGCCCGACCGCTTGGGTGGTGTGCAGAAAAGGAGCAGTGGCGTATTCCCCGTCTCCCACCACGTAGTCGGCAAAACGCGGCCCCAGGTGTTCGACGGCACGCCGCAGCAAACGCTGCGCAGCACCATACTCGCTGTCGCCAGGCCCGTAAGGCTCCACGTCCACCGGCAGCGTCAAACCAGCGCCTACGATGCTGATCATCACAAAATGATGCAGCGAACCATGGGTTTCGCCCTTGGGGTCGATGATGGGGTTACACAGCGGGCACGGTGGTTTGTAGGTGTGCCCGGCGCCTGTGCCGTCCAGCGCCAGCCCGATGAAGCGGCTGTTTTCGAAGGCCTTGTTGCGCTTGGCCTGGTGCAGCGCGGCTGCCAGAGCTATCCGCGTCACCGCCGGGTCCATACGCTCGGTACAGTAAGCCAAGGCGTCATCCCCGAACTGGGTTCCCACCCCGAGGGTCGCGCGCACCGAAGAGTGCACCAGCCACTCCAGACGTAGGAAGCTCGCCTCGCGTAAGATGTGGCCCATGACCACGGTCCAGACCAAATCGCGCGCGGGAATGTGGGGATGGACGCGACCGTCGCCGGGTTGCTGAAAGTAGGACTTCAGACCCAGACAGTGGCAGGCATAGTTTTGGATTTGGCGCGCCTGCGGCCCCTTCAACGGGGCTGCTGTTTCCGCCGCAGCACCAGCAACTCCGCATTGGCGGTGAGGACCTCGCGCAGAGCGTCCTGAAAGGCGCGACCGGCTTCGACACGCCGGCGGACGTCGTCGACCCAAGCTTTGGGGATGCGCTCCACCCGCTTTTTGCCCGCGGCCATGAAGGTCAGCGACCAAGCGGCGTGGCCCTCATCTGAGGCGCAATGGCAAGTAGGCTTTCCACAGCGCGTATGACTAACGGAGAGTGAGCCGGGGAGCAAATCTGGGGGGAGTTGGAACTGGCGCAGCAGGGCAAATTTGCGCTGGCGGAGCCGTGCCGCTTCAGGGCCTTTGGGCTCGGGATCCATCTTGGAGTAATAATACAACAAGAACAAGGCCAACGCCAGCACAATTTACGAATGCGAAAATAGACGCGTTTGATAGGGCGGCTGCGGCCGGTGGATATTGCGGTGCATTCTCACGGGCTTATCGGACTCTGCATTTATTGGGGTTCCGAGACTGCTGTCTTTTCCCTCTTCCGGGTTTCCAGTGGGAACCGCCTCAACATCGGCCGCGACACGGACGCCTGGGGCTCCCCGAGTGGGTGGCAACGGAGTTGTCCGAAGGCCTCTACAAGGCCGCCCAGAACGAGCATGCCAGGGCGAAGGCGGCCGATGGCGAGGTTGACACTCTGTTGACAAAGTGGTGCTTAAGTCCTTTCCTGGGCTCGGCATCAGCGATTGCTGAACACGGCACTACTTAGCGAAACGGGG
>DATNHL010000126.1:0-32157 GCA_035604995.1 Occallatibacter sp.
TCTCATCAACCTTTACCGGCCCGAGAGCGCGGCTAAGCCCAGTCCACGTGCCGACCATACGCATCTGGATCGAAGTCCATTCATCAAAGTTTGGTGCACACCAAGTTGGGAAATGGCCAGTTGCACCACAGGCTGCTAAGGTGGGATACCTATATCTACAGTCTCTTATCTCCATGCCGTGCAAAGCCGCCGTTTATCATGGTCCCATGCTGAAACGCCCGCACTCGGCACGAACTCTCTCCCTGCTCATCGGAGCCATCCTCTTCGCCGCCACAGCCCACGCCCAGCCCCAGACACAGATTGACGCGTTTCAGCCCCGCTTCGAGGCAGCACTCACCCGCCACGGCGTAGTCGGCGGCGGCTTCGCCTTCGTGCACGGCCCCGCGCCGGCAACCCAGTTCTTCTTCGGCCAGGCTCGCCAACAGCCCCCTCAGCCCGTCGACGCCGAGACCGCCTACAACTGGGCCTCCATCACCAAGACCATGACCGCCATCGCCATTCTCCAGTTGCGCGACCGCGGCCTGCTCCCCCTCGACGACCCTGCCGTTCGCTACATCCCTGAACTCCGCCAGGTCCACAGCGCCTACGGGCCCATCGACTCGATCACCATCCGCCATTTGCTCACCCACAGCGCCGGCTTCCGCAACCCCACCTGGCCGTGGGACTGCGACGACCAGGCCAACTGCGACTGGCAGCCCTTCGAGCCCACCCAATGGAGCCAAGTCGCAGCCATGCTCCCCTACACCCACATCGCCTTTGCGCCCGGCAGCCGCTGGAGCTACTCCAACCTCGGCTACGTCTTTCTCGGCCAGATCATCGAGCGCCTCAGCGGCGACAACTTCGAGGTCTACATCGACAAGAACATCCTCAAGCCCCTCGAAATGCACTCCAGCTACTTCGACCGGGCGCCCTGGTTCCTCGAGAGCCACGTCTCGGCCAGCTATCTCCGCGCCGGCAGCAAACTCACGCCGCAGCCCTTCAACTTCGACACCGGCATCACCACCGCGAATAGCGGCCTCAAGGCGCCCATTCCAGATATGGTGAAATACCTGCGCTTCCTCATCGGCGACCCCGCCAACAAGCGCTACGACTTCGTCCTCAAGCGCAGCTCCCTCGAAGAGATGTGGACCGGCGTCATTCCCACCACCGAGCCCGGCCAGCCGCCCACCACCTACACCGCCGGCCTCCATGGCGCGCAGCCGAAGATGGGCCTGGGCTTTTTCATCGTTGAATCCGCCGGCCATCGCACCATCTACCACGACGGCGACCAGGGAGGATTCTCCTCGGAATTACTGATTGACCCCGCCGGCCACAGCGCGAGCATTCTGGCCGTCAACACCACTGACACAGGCGCACCCGAGCCTGCAGCCACGCTTCACCCTCAATCGAACACCGAGCCCGACCCCAACACCGACCTCCGCCAATCCCTCCGCACCATCCTCATCGTGTCCGTCTTCCCCGCCTACGCCAAACCGAACTGAGCCGGTCGCAACTCCCCCCAAAAACCAATTGCAGATTATTTCTGCAAATCGAATACCATAAAACTCCATGGCCACCATCTTCGATAAACTTCAACTCAAAGATCATCAGGAGATCCTCGTTCTCCACGCGCCCGAAAGCTTCGAGATCGAGCTATCCCGCCTGCCCGTCCTGCACATCCATCGCAGCCTCGAAGCGCAGCCGGAGATTCGCTTCTCTCTCGCCTTCGTCACCCGCCGGGCTGAGGTCGACGCGCTCGCACCCAAGATCGCCGCCCGCGCCAAGGACGACGCCGCCGTTTGGTTCGCCTATCCCAAAGGCACCTCAAAGAAATTGAAATGCGATTTCAACCGCGACACCGGCTGGGCCGCGTTGAACGCCGCGGGCTTTGAAACCGTCCGCTCCATCGCCATCGACGACGACTGGACCGCCCTCCGTTTCCGCCGCAAAGAGTACATCAAGTCGCTCTAGCCGGGCCCTCGAGAGATTCCACCAAAGCCTGGATCTGTTCCCTTGCGATCAGCTCCTCGCGCAAGTGCGCGCCGTTGCGCGCCAGGCGAGCAATTCCACCCGTGATCGCACTCAACCCGGTCACCTCAACGGCAAGACCAGGAGAAACACCATGCAACCGATAGTCAATCCACTGCAGAAGGCGCAGGACGAAGTCCGCCGCGGCGCACGCAGCCAGGATCTCATCGAAGTTCCCAAACAGGCTCAACTCGACCGGGAGCGTGAGGCCAGCGAACTCCGCCTGCCTCCTCCGCCCCAAGCACCCTACCCTCCCCGAGGGGTCCAATGAAAACAAAGCACTTAGGGTCCGAGAAATGTCCAAAATCGGACACTCTGCAGGCTTTTCTCTTCTCGGTCCGGGCTCTGATTGACCCATTCGATCGATATTTTCCTTCCGGAACCGCCGCGATCCTCAAACCAGCGGGCCAATCCCCAATCGCCCTGGAACCGGTTGCAGTAAGGATTCTTTCTTAGCGGCTGGCGGCGATCATCTGCCCGGCGTGCTGCAGGCTGGTGTCGGTCACCCTCGCGCCACTGAGCATGCGCGCAACTTCGTGTGTGCGCGCCCGGTCGTCGAGCAGCCGCACCTGCATCTTGGTCCGCCCGTCGGCTTCGCGCTTGTCGATGAGGAAATGCTGGTCGGCGAACGCTGCAATCTGCGGCAGATGCGTCACGCACAGCACCTGCTGGCCCCTGCTGAGAGCCTTCAGCTTCTGCCCCACCGCTTCGGCCGCCCGGCCGCCAATGCCAATGTCGATCTCGTCGAAGACCAGGGTCCGCGGCGTGGCCGATTTCTTCTTCGGCCGCGCAGCGCCCTCTTCCACGCTCACCTTCAGCGCCAGCATCACGCGGCTCATCTCGCCTCCCGAGGCAATCTGATCCAGCGCCTTCAACGGCTCTCCGGGGTTGGTGGCGATGCGGTATTCCACCATGTCCCAGCCGCTCGCCGTCCAGCCCGAATCCTTCTCGCCGGCTCGCACATCCACCTCAAACTTCACCTTCATGGCCAGCGAGTTAATCTGTCCCTCACCCAGTTTGGCCAGCTTGCCCGCCGCCGCCTTGCGCTCCGCATGAAGCGCCGCAGCCGCCGCGCAATAAGCCCTTGCGGCCTCATCGAGATCGGCGCGAAGCGCCTTCAGAATCTCGTCCTTGTCCTCGACCTCGGCCAGCTTGCGCTCGACCTCTTCGCCAAATGCAATCACCTCGGCCACCGTCTTGCCGTACTTGCGCTTCAGCCGGTCAAGCGCCGCGAGGCGATCCTCAATCTCCGCCAGCCGCTCCGGCGAGGCGTTGATGCCCTCCGCATAGTCACGCAGGCTGCCGCTCACATCGCCCACCGTCGCCCGCGCCGACTGCAGCTGCTGCAGGGCCTCGGCAAACCGCCCGTCGTAGCGCGCCAACTCCTCCACGTTGCGCACCGCCGCGCGCAGCGCAACCTCAGCCGATGCCCCGCCCTCGTACAGCTGCTCGAAGGCGCCCATGGCCGCCGCGTAGAGCTTCTCCGCGTTGGCCAGCACGCGCTTCTCCGTCTCCAGCGCCTCGTCCTCGGCGGGCTCCAGCCGCGCCGCCTCAATCTCCTTGCGCTGATAGCTCCACAGGTCCACCATGCGCAGCCGGTCCTGCTCGCCCTCCACCAGTTCGTTCAGCTTCGCCTCGGTCGCGCGCCACTTTGCATAGGCCTCGCAAACCGCATCGGTCGAGATCCCCGCGAACCGGTCCAGCAGAATCCGCTGCTGCGCCTGGTCGAAGCTGGTCAGCGTCTCGGTCTGCGCGTGCACCAGCGCCAGTTCCGGCGCCAGTTGCTTCAGCACCGCCACGGTAGCCGGCTGGTTGTTCACAAACACGCGTCCCTTGCCCGTGGAGAGAATCTCCCGCCGCAGAATGATCTCGTGCCCTTCCGAGTCGATCCCGTTCTCCTCCAGAATCGTCTCCGCGCCCGGCGTGGCCTCGAAGACGCAGGCCACCACGGCCTTCTCGGCTCCGTGCCGGACGACTTCCGCAGAGGCTTTTCCGCCCATCAGCAGCGCCAGCGCATCGACGAGGATGGACTTACCCGCTCCCGTCTCGCCCGTAAGCAGGTTCAGGCCCGGCCCGAATACCGCAATGGCGTGGTCGATTACGGCATAGTTTTCCGCGCGCAGCTCAACAAGCATCTTTCGCGATCCTCATGGGAAGCAATCGAGAACTGGGACCATACTAGGCGAGTGCCGCAGCCGAAGACAATCCGAGCGCAGCATAGCACGAAGACCGCCGCGGCAGCCTGTCTGAACCAACTCAGCACCCCCGCCCCGCACCACATCGATAACTTGGAAGCCGCCACCCCGTCTGATACCGTGAATACAGCGGTTCTCCAATTGCCGCAACCCGAAACCGCGACTGCTCAGTGCATTTTCCATGGAAAATGCACCCTGCATAAAGCTGGCATGGGCCCGTGAATTGGAGAACCGCTCTATTGAGGTGAATGCCAATTCTCACAGCTGCCTTCCTCGTCGTCTTCCAGGCTGATAGCGGCGCGGCGCCCTCCGGATCACAGGGCCCCACCGCGCTTTTGGAAATGCTCAATAACATCGGCCCCATCGCCATTGGCGTGATGGTCCTGCTGCTCTTCGCCAGCCTTTACTCGTGGACCGTCATCCTCGGCAAGGCAACCGTCTTCCGCAAGGCAACCAAAGAGAGCCGCCGCTTCATCCGCGCATTCCGCAAGGCCACGCGCCTGCAGGAGATTTCCGCTCTCGCCATAGACTGCAAGGCCAGCCCGCTCGCCCAGGTCTTTGAGGATGTGTACGAGACCTACAAGCGCCAGACCGGCGGCTCCGGCCCGCCGCGCAACTTGGTCCCGCTGGAGCGCAGCGCCCAGACCGCGGCCAGCGAAGCCGTCACCGCTCTCGAACGCCGCATGACCTGGCTGGCTACCATCGCTTCGGTGAGCCCCTTCGTGGGGCTGTTCGGAACCGTCATGGGAATCATCGACGCCTTCCACGGCCTCGGCAACGCCGGCGCCGCAACGCTGCGCGCCGTCGCCCCCGGTATCTCCGAGGCACTCATCACCACCGCCGCCGGGCTTTTTGTCGCCGTCCCTGCCGTGGTGGCCTACAACCAGTTCACCGCCCGCATCCGCATCTTTGCCTCCGCCATCGACGACTTCTGCCGCGAACTGCTCAACTCGCTGGAAGAGATTCCGGTGCGCGCGCCCTCCGCTGCGCGATCGACCGGCCTGGCTGCGTCCGCAGCCCCAGAACCCTCAAGAGAGGCTGCCGAACGTGGCCTTTACAAGTAGCACCGGGCAAACCCGCACCTCCCTGGCGGAGATCAACGTCACGCCGCTGGTAGACGTGGTGTTGGTGCTGCTGATCATCTTCATGATCACCGCCCCTGTGCTACAGTCCGGCATTGAAGTGGCCGTGCCCAAGACCCGGACCGTCAAGGAGATCACCGAGCAGCGGCTGGTGCTCACCATCAACAAGGATCAACAAGTCTTCCTCGGCGACCAGGTGGTCAACATACACGAACTGCCGCAGAAACTCCGCCAGCAGGGCACTGATCCGGCGCATCAAATTATCTATCTGCGCGCCGATGAAACCGTCCCATTCGGCGTCTTTGCCACGCTGATGGACGCCGTGAAGCAGGCCGGCATCACCAACGTCTCCATCGTTACCCAGCCGCTGGAAGCCAAGGCCGCCCCGGCCGGGGGAAACTAGAGAAGTTTCAGGCAACGCCATGGACAGCATTCTGGAAGGAACCGAGCAACTCGAGCGGGAACTGACCCCCGAGCCCATCACCGCGCCCGCCGCCGGTTCGCTCATCCTCCACGCAGCCCTCTTCGCCGGCGTCCTGGCTTACGGCATCATCAGCGGATTCATCCACCACAACTTCTGGGGCAATCCCGGGCCGGGGAGCGCCATCCAGGTAAGCCTCGACTCGAGCGCCATCCCGCTGCCCTCCGACCAGCCCAAGAACGAAAACGTGCTCCCCACGGAAAAGCCCAGCCCCGCCCCCGCGCCACCCGCGCCCAAGGCCAAACAGGCCATCGATGAGACCGCCATTCCGATCCAGGGCAAGGAAAAGAAGCTGGAAAAGCAGAAGCAGATCAAGACGCCCAAAATGCCGCCGCCCAAACCGGACAGCCGCGTCCAGTACGGCGAACAGGCCGGCAGCAAACTCTCACGCTCCACCTACGCGCAGGCCGCCGATGCCAACCAACCGGTCAGCGTCAGCAATGGCGACTTCGGCAGCCGTTTCCCGTGGTACGTGGACGGCATCAAACGCAAGGTGAGCCAGAACTGGATTCGCGGCCAGGTCGATCCACGCACGCCCAAGGGCGCCTCGGTGCAGATCTACTTCAAAATCAGTCGCCAGGGCACACCATCCGGCTTTCGCATCAATACCGCCAGCGGCAGCCCCACGCTCGACCGCTCCTGCCTGCTGGCCACCCAACGTGTTGACACATTTGGCGATCTGCCCCGCGAATCCAACGACCAGTGGCTCGACGTCACTTATGATTGTACGTATTAGGGTCTGCTCAAACTCATGAGTCCTGGCGCGCTGACAGTGCCGCGCGCCGCTGCCAAACCGTTCGAGGAAGGACTATTCATCGCATGAAGGCATTTTTCCGGCTCTTCCCCATCTGTTTACTTTTTTTGCTTCCCTTCGCCACACTCCAGCTCGATGCCCAGGACTGGGTCCACACCGGCACCAACCTCGGCGCCGACCGCATCCGCATCGCCGCGGCCGACTTCAAGCCAGTCAGCGCCGATCCACAAACCCCAGCCCTGAAGGCCCTCTTTGACGCCACCCTCTACGCCGACCTGGGCGGCGCGGGCATCTTCGACCTGGTTTCCAAGAGCCTTGCTCCGCAGGCCACGCCCGGTTCGCCCCAGGAGATCAGCCTGCCCCAGTGGTCGGCGCCGCCGGCCAACGCCGCCATGGTCGCCTTCGGTTCCCTCTCCGTCACAAACGGCCGCATCGCCGTGTCGGGCTGGCTCTTCGACGCCCGCAACACCGTCAGCCCCCAAGTCCTCGCGAAACAGTACAGCGAACCGGCGAGCGAGGAGTCGGCCCGCACTATCGCCCACCGCTTCGCCGACGAAATCATCCTGCGCCTGGGCGGAGGCATCAACGGCATCGCCGAAACAAAAATCTACTTCATCAGCACCCGCTCCGGCACCAAGGAGGTCTGGATGATGGACTACGACGGACAAAACCAGCAGGCCGTCACCCACCTGGGCACCATTTCCATCTCGCCGCGCATCTCACCGGATAACTCCCGCCTCGCCTTTGCCTCCCTGGGACGCGATGGGTGGACCATCCGCATGTACTCATTCGAACTCAACCGCTACGTCGCCTTCACCGCGGGAACCGCCGGTGGAAGCAACCAATCTCCTGCATGGTCGGCCGACGGCTCCAAGATCGCGTTCTCCTCGTCGCGCACCGGCAACCCCGAGATCTGGCTGTCTGACGCCAGCGGCGGCAATCTCCACAAGCTGACCGCCTTCAAGGGCCCCAACGTGGCTCCCACCTTCAACCCGCGCACCGGTGCGCAGATCGCCTGGGTCAGCGGCCGCACCGGCCTGCCGCAGATCTACACCATGGACATCGACGGCTCCAACGTCCAGCGCATTACCGACGGCGGCTACGCGGTCTCGCCCTCCTGGTCGCCCAACGGGCAACTGCTGGCCTTCAGCTGGAACCGCAAATACGGCCCCGGTGACCCCGGGGGCGACGACATCCACGTCATCGACCTGGCCAGCAAGGATTATCTTCAGATCACCCACGAGTCCGGCAGCAACGACTTCCCCTCCTGGGCCCCCGACGGCCGCCACATCGTCTTTCAGCGCACCATTGGCAGCCACACCGAAATCTGGACCATGCTTGCCGATGGAACCCAGCAGCAGCAGCTCACCCACTCTGGAAACAACTCCATGCCCAACTGGACCTGGAAGTGAGCTGGCTCCCCGGCAATCGATGAGTCAATTCATGCGCGAATACGCTTCGAATGCCGGTTTTGAGTGCGAATCTTCCTCTATTTTCTTGGCATTTATGAACTATGATTCTATCGACACGAAATTTTCCCTTCGGATCATGGTGAAAGAGCAAACAAACTCACGCCGCACAGCCTGTTCTTTGCACCGCGCAGAGCAAAGCGGCGGCTTTTACAGTAAGGTTTTCTTTGTGAGCAAAGGCCAAAACAGTCCTGCTCCGTCTGTTTCTTCTCAACCCGCCACGCATTTCGTCGAGACTGGGAGAGACGGCTGAGCGCGGGACCGGAAGGTCCCTGTCGCTGGAAATACAATCTCGAATTCACGGAAGGAGTAGTCCATTGATCGCACGTTCTCGCATTTTGGTACCAGCTGTCTTGCTTGTAGCATTGGTCGCAGTCGCAGGTTGCAAGAAGAAGGAGCCGCCACCGCTGGTTGAGACAGCTCCTGCCGCCGCTCCTGTGGCCGAGGCGCCCACGGCTCAAATCACTGCTACGCCCACGGTTATCTCCGCCGGGGACCAGGTGGTTCTTTCCTGGCGCACCAGTGGCGCGACCACCATCTCCATCGACGGCATCGGCGACGTAC
This sequence comes from Occallatibacter sp., assembly GCA_035604995.1. Classification (GTDB taxonomy): domain Bacteria; phylum Acidobacteriota; class Terriglobia; order Terriglobales; family Acidobacteriaceae; genus Telmatobacter. The sequence goes on from DATNHL010000126.1 coordinate 8,553, forward strand.
CCTCGTCAGGCGTGAAGACTGTCACCCCCGCCACCTCCACCAGCTATCACCTGGTAGCTGCCGGCGCCGGCGGAACAGCGGACGCAACCGCCCGCGTCACCGTCAATTCGCCGCCAGCCGTCGTGGTGCCCACCAACACCATGAGCGCGGAAGAGGAGTTCAAGGCCCGCGTGCAGGACGCCTTCTTCGACTACGACACTTATGACATCCGCAGCGACGCCCAGACCGTTCTCGCCGCCGACGCCTCGTTCCTGGTGAGCCATCCGGACATCAAGGTGGTCATCGGCGGCTACTGCGACGAGCGCGGCTCCAACGAGTACAACCTGGCGCTGGGCCAGAACCGTGCCGATGCCGCCAAGAACGCGCTGGTCACCGCGGGCGTGGCCACAAACCGCATCCGCGTGGTCAGCTACGGCAAGGAGAAGCCCTTCTGCTCCGAGTCGACCGAAGAATGCTGGCAGCAGAACCGCCGAGCCGGGTTCACGCTAGACCGGTAAGACAACACTGACAAGTCCACCGCCGGCAGCGGTCTGCACGCCGACTGGGATGGGTCGCCTTCAAACTGTCCCAGATCTTCCGCCTCGGTCCGCCGCGGCGGAAGATCTGGGACAGCCGTTTGTTAAGGGCTGACCGGGGACCGTAAACTATAAGCTCAAAGCTGTGAGCCTCAAGCTGGCAGCCCTACCTGATGGGTGAACAATGAAGATAGCCACAACCCTGCGCAACCGACTTCTTGCCGCGGCAGCCTTCGGCCTGCTGCTCAGCGCATTGCCCGTGCCCGCGCACGCCACGTCGAAGGAGATGATCGAGTTGCAGACCCAGGTCCAGCAGCTGCTCGACATGGTGCAGCGCCTGCAGTCAACGCTGGACACGCGCCTCGGCGTGATCCAGCACATGGTGGAGCAGACCAACGACGCCACCAGCCAGATGACGGCCACCGTGAACGCGCTGCAGTTAAAGATCAACGCGCAGAACGATGCGAGTAACGGCAAGCTCGACACCGTCTCCGGCCAAGTCCAGTCGCTGAACGATTCCGTCGACGAGCTCAAGTCGCGCATCGCCAAGCTGGACAAGACCGTCCAGGATCTGCAGGCTCAACTGCAGGCCATGCAGACTCCTCCGCCCACCGCCGCGGCCGGCCAGCCCGGCGATCCCAATGCACCGCAGGGTGCGGCGCCGGGCGCTCCCGCGGCCAACGTGGCGCCTCCGCTCAAGGACACCTTCCAGGCCGGCGTTCGCGACTACAACGCCGCCCATTACGATGTAGCCGCCAGCGAGTTCAAGGACGTGCTGAACTACTATCCGAATGACGACCTGGCCGGCACAGCACAGTTCTACCTGGGCGAGATCGCCTATCACCAGCAGAACTACGCCGATGCGGTGAAGGCCTACAACGCGGTCCTTGAAGGCTTTCCCGGCAGCCCCAAGGCCCCTGCCGCGCAGTTGAAGAAGGGGCTCTCCCTGCTGCAGCTGAACAAGAAGGACGCCGGCATCCACGAACTGCGCACTCTCATCCAGCGCCATCCGCAAACCCCCGAAGCCGAGCAGGCGCGCAGGAAGCTCAACGGCCTCGGCGTCAGGATCAATCCGGCAGCCCACTGAGGCGCATTCGCGGGGAATGCGCACGAAAAAGCCCCGCATCGCGCGGGGCTTTTTTCGTTTTGCTTCTCCACTGCAAGCGGTTCTACTGCAGACTTGCCATCAGCCCATCGAGCGCCGACTTCGGCGGCCGCGTCAGGCTCTCCGGAAGCGTGCCCAGCGGCTCATCCACCATGTTCAGCAGGTCGATGAATGTCTGCTTTTGGGTGTTGATGTAGAACACGCCCGTCAGCACCTCGTTGTTCGCGTGCGCCTCCATCAGCGTCCGGACCGCGTTGGCCTTGTCGGTCGGATCATAGTCCTCCTGCAGCTTGTGCAGCCGAAGGCTCGACCCGTCGTGCATTTCTACTTCAAACACTTCACCGGAGCCGTAGTCCACTTCGATCTCGTCGAAGCTGGCCACGAAATCCACTTCGTTGATGGGCTCGTCGTTGTCCTGCATGAACTTGTAGCTCTTCGTCGATCCCTCGTGATCGTTGAAGGTCACGCAGGGGCTGATCACGTCCAACATCACCGTCCCCTTGTGCGCAATGGCCGCCTTCAGCATGGAAAGCAACTGCTTCTTGTCCCCGCTGAACGACCGCCCCACAAGCGTCGCGCCCAACTGGATCGCCAGCGCGCAGGTGTCGATGGCCGGCAGGTCGTTGACCACGCCGGTCTTCAGCTTCGAGCCCAGATCGGCCGTTGCTGAGAACTGGCCCTTGGTCAACCCGTAAACGCCATTGTCCTCGATGATGTAGATCATGGGCAGATTGCGCCGCATCATGTGCACAAACTGTCCCATGCCGATCGAAGCCGTGTCGCCGTCGCCGGAGATGCCGATGGTGGTCATGGTGTGATTGGCCAGGATGGCGCCGGTGGAAACCGACGGCATGCGGCCATGGACGCTGTTGAAGCTATGCGAGCGGCTCATGAAGTAAGCCGGGCTCTTGGACGAGCAGCCGATGCCGCTCATCTTCATCACCCGCTCCGGCTCCACGCCCATCTCGTACATGGCCTGGATAATGCGCTCGGAGATGGCGTTGTGTCCGCAGCCGGCGCAGAGCGTGCTCTTGCCGCCACGGTACTCAAGAATGGGAAGGCCGATGTGATTTAATTTCGGCGCTGGTGCTGCGGTAGCCATTTAAAATCTCTCCTTCTGCTCTCTATCCAAGCCCAAATACTCAAGTGGTGACTTCATGCGGAAACCCCCCCCTGGTGCACTTTCACATCCTCGACATGAGAAGAAGAGATGCCGTTGAGGCCCTCCTTGGTCGCGAACTCTTCCGTTACCGTCTGCGCATCCAGCGGCAATCCGTCGAAGTGCAGAATGCTGCGCAGCTTCACCGCCTGCTCGGCAGGAAGATCGAGCTTCAGCAAGCTTGCCAGTTGCGCGTCGCGGTCCTGTTCCACCACGTAAACCCGCTCATGCGAAGCCACAAAGTCGTGAATCTCGTGGGCAAACGGATAGGCCCGGATGCGCATGTAGTCCACATCCTGCCCGTATTCCTTCTTGATCTGGTCCAGGCTTTCGCGAATGGCGAAATCCGAACTCCCGAACGCCAGAAACCCGATCTTCGAAGTCCCATTCTTCACGGTCACAGGCCCAGGAACAAGCTTGCGCGCGTTGTCGAACTTCCGCGCCAGCCGCTCCATCTGCGCAACATAATCCTCCGGCTTCTCGCTGTACGCGGCCGCATCGTTGTGTCCGGTGCCGCGAGTAAAATACGCAGCCTTCGGGTGCATCGTTCCGGGCAGCGTCCGATAGCCGATGCCGTCGCCGTCCACGTCCTTGTAGCGCGCGAAGCCGCCCAGCCGCTCCACATCCTCAGCAGTGAGAACCTTGCCGCGGTCGAGGGGCTTGTCGGGATACTCGAATTTGTCCGAGATCCAGTTGTTCATGCCCAGGTCAAGATCGCTCAAAACAAACACCGGCGTCTGAATGCGCTCGGCCAGGTCGAACGCCGTGTAGCCAAATTCGAAGCACTCCCTCACATTTCCCGGCAGCAGCACCACGTGCTTTGTGTCGCCGTGGGAGAGAAACGCAACGCTCAGCAGATCCGCCTGCGAAGTGCGCGTGGGCAGGCCCGTCGACGGCCCGGTGCGCTGCACGTCGAAGATCACGCCCGGAATCTCGGCGTAGTAGCCCAGCCCCGCGAACTCCGCCATCAGCGAAATCCCAGGCCCAGACGTCGCCGTCATGGACCGCGCTCCGGCCCAGCCGGCGCCCAGCACCATGCCGATGGCCGCCAGTTCGTCCTCGGCCTGCACCACCGCAAAGGTCGCCTTGCCCTCCGCCGTCACGCGGAATTTCTTGAGCAGGTCCGTGGTCGCTTCCACCACCGACGTCGAGGGCGTAATCGGGTACCACGCCACCACCGTCACCCCGGCAAACACCGCTCCCATGCCGCACGCCGCGTTGCCGTCGATAATGATCTTGCCCGCCGTCTTGTCCGTCCGCTCGATGAAGTAGGGGTCCTGCTTGGTGAACGTGGACGCCGCATAGTCCCAGCCCGCCTTCACCGCGCCGAAGTTCAGGTCGAAGACCTTCTGCTTCTTGGCGAACTGCTTCCTCAGTCCGTGCTCCACCACCGCAAGATCGATGCCCAGAATCTGCGCCGTAACGCCCACATACACCATGTTCTTGACCAGCTTGCGCAGCTTGGCCTCTGGACAGATGGCCGCCGTGATCTTGTCGAACGGCACTGGATAGAAGGCAACGTCCTCGCGATACTGCTTGAGGTTCAGGTTCTCCTCGTAGATGGCCACGCCCCCCACGGGGAGCGCCTGGGCGTCCTGCTTGGCCGTCTCGGGGTTGATGGCCACCAGCACCTCGGCGTCCCGCTTGCGCGCCACATAGCCGTCCTTGCTGGCCCTGATCGTGTACCACGTGGGAAGTCCGGCAATGTTCGACGGGAAGAGGTTCTTGCCGCTGACCGGAACCCCCATCCCGAAGATGCTTTTCAGCAGCACGCTGTTGGCGGATTGCGAGCCGGACCCGTTCACCGTTGCTACGTTGATGCTGAAGTCGTTGACAACGCGCGCGCGCGCGCTCGTTGCGCTCTCGATTTCACCCAGAGCCAAGTCGCCTGTCGCCATGTGGCGGGATTCCCTTCCGAAGAATTCTTCTGGATCCTCGGCCCAATCGTGTGAGCCGTCGATCCCCTTGCCGTTCACCCAGACAATCCCGAACTGCTCGACCCCGGGGCCTATTTTGGGCGAATCCGCAATTTGCTCCCTTGTGATTATAGTCACTTCTTGTCCGAAGCGTGCGAATTCCCGGCCCGCATTTTACCCCTTTGAGTCCGGTCAATTCGGGCACAGTCTCCTTGTCCCTGATTAGGACTGCCCGGCTGGCGTCCAACTCCTTCGGTATCAACCCGTCCGCGCCAGTCGCCGCAACCCCCTGAGTGCCTCATCCTTGCCACGTTTTTTGGGGCAAAGGTGGGAACCACAAACCCACACCGGCAAGCCGCGCGCACCGAAAGGCCTCATGGCGCGCTAGCGCCGTCTGCCCCACCGCAGGTGGCGCCGACTGTCCCACCTCTGGTGGCCAGCCGGTTCGAGTCCCGCCGCCAGCGCAGCAGCAGCGTGGAGGCAATCACCACCAGCGCCAGCGTCAGCCCGATCCAGAGCCCGTAAATGCCCCACTTGAGCGCAAAACACAGCGAGAGACCCAGAGGTAGCCCGAGGGCCCAGTAGCCCACCAGATTGGCCACCATGGGCGCCCGCGTCTCGCCCAGACCCCGCAGTGCACCGGTCGAAACCGTCTGAATGCCGTCGAAAATCTGAAACGCGGCGGCCAGCAGCAGCAGCCCTGGGCCAACCGCCATCACCCGCGCATCGCTTGTGTAGAGCGCAATCAGCGGCCCCGGCGCCGCCAGAAACACCACCGCGGCCAGCAGCATGAAGCCCGTTCCAACCGCGAGCGCCAGCCACCCGGCCCGTCGCGCCCGCCCCGCATCGCCCGCGCCCACCGCGTGGCCCACACTCACCGCCGCCGCCGCCGACACGCCCAGCGGCACCATGTAGGTGATCGAGGCGTAGTTTAACGCAATCTGGTGCGTGGCCAGGGCCACCGGAGTGAGCCAGCCCGCGGCCAGGGTCGCCCCATTCCACGCGCCCACCTCCAGCACGATCTGCCCCGCCGCCGGCGCCCCCAGCCGGATTAATTGTTGGATTTTCTCCAGGCTCGGCCCCGCCCAGTGCCGGAACAGCGGATGGCCCCGCTTGCGCTCATAGCGCCAGGCAAACCCCACCAGCGCCAGCGCCATGAATATCCGCGAAACCACCGTGGACAACGCCGACCCGTCGACGCCCATCCGCGGCGCGCCCCACTTGCCGTAGATGAGCACCCAGTTGCCCAGCCAGTTCAGCAGGTTGGCGCCCACAAAGGTCACCGTCACCACCCGAACCTGCCCCACGCCCTGCAGATACCGCCGCGACCCACCGTAAATCAGCAGCGGCAGCGTCCCCCAGTTCAGCAGCCGAAGGTAGCTCGCTGCCGGCCCCGCGACTTCCGCGCCGATCCCGAACCGCGCATAGCCGAAGCTGGCCAGCCACACGGCAGCCATCACCAGCGGCGCAACCAGAATGGCCAGATAGATGCCCTGCGCCAGCCAGCGGTGGCATCCGTCGTAGTCCTTGCGCCCGTAGGCCTGCGCCACCAGCGTATCCAGGCCGAGCAGCAGGCCAATCCCGAAGAGCGCCGGCGTATAACAGACCGCATTGCCCAGCGCCACGGCGCCAATCGCCGAGGGCCCCAGCCTGCCCACCATGATGGTGTCCACCACGCCCTGGGCCATCCATCCCAGCTCGCTCAGCACCACGGGAACTGCCAGCGCCACCAGTGCGCCCAGTTCCACTCTCCACTCAGCTCGCGCAGACCCCATTCACCCAATCTATACGTTGATCCGGCATGGCAATCGGCTGCTCAAAACGACACGTCGGCCGGCTCGGTCACGCGCAGGACCGACAACTGTCCTGTCTGCCTTTTCCATGCCGCGCGGACCGCGTCCACATTGGCCCGATTCTCCTCCGTGTCGGGATAGTCGACGATCAACAGTTTCGACCGCAGCCGCAGCGGCGCAGGGTCCTTCTTGCCCTGCCACTGGCCGTAGACGTCCACCACGCTAAGCCCGGCGGGAAAACGCGGGGTCACCTCTTTATCCAGGAACTCCCGCCACTCGGCTTCGCTGACGCCCTGCTCCGGATGATCCGCCGGCCCCAGGCCAAAATAAAGTTTGGTATCGACCCAGCCCGAAGTCTGGCCGGGATGCGCCGCGTCTCCGGTCAACGTGGGAGCCACCGGCACGGCTTGCTGGGCCGTTTGGTGCGCACAGCCGCACAGCGCGGCAGATAGCAAACATAGCAGCAGAAATGAGCGCAGGCGCATTCCATCTCCAGGCATTGTTTCGGGTTGGCAGGAATGGCTTGCGGAGGCCGGGGGTCGTGTCGCGAACCGCGTGGAGCGAGACTCCGCTCGTCAAAGGTAGCCGATGGTTTTGCCGCGGAGGCTGAACGGAAGCAGCCTTACTTCTCCACTTCCACGCCCCGCCAGAAGGCCACATGCCCCTTGATCTTCCGCGCCGCCGGCTTGGGGTCGGGGTAGTACCAAGCCGCGTCCGGGTTGTCCTGCCCATCGATCACAATGTTCAGGTAGCGCGCCTGACCCTTCCACGGACAGGTGGATGTGGCTGTGCTGGGGCGGAAGTACTCCCGCTTGAGGCTGGCTTCAGGAAAGTACACATTCCCCTCCACCGTCTCCGTCGTCTCGCTTTCGGCAATCACCTTGCCGTTCCATATCGCTCGTGCCATGGTCTATTCCCAGTAAAATCCACTGTTTACCCACTTCCCGGCGCATCGGCCGGGGCAAACGGGGCAACGGATAAGACACTACCAGAGATTGAGCGCCGTGGCGAGTCCGTTTGCCGGCGAATCCTGCCGGCTGCCCCTACTTCGCTTCCGCAATCGAGTCGATATGAACGCTCTTTTTGGCCTCATCGGCGGTCGCGGTCACCGTCACGTGGTCGCCGTAGAAGGCCTTCACCGCGTCGGGATTGTCGATGGCCCAGACTTCCTTTTTGGCCTCGTCCACAAACACCGGCGCTTCCCCGCCCTCGATGCACTTCTTCACGCAGGCCGCGCCGCTGCCGGTATGCTTGGCGCCGCACATCGCGTCGGAGATCCAGCCGTTGATGGTGGTGCTGGCCGCCATGGCCGAGATCGGAGCTAAGGCAAGAACTACGGTGATCAAAGCCGCTACACGTTTCACTGGGGACCTCCAGAGGAATGGGAACTCTCGATCAGCTAACATCATGCTCCACCGGTAAAAATTCGGCAAGCACTTTACCAGCCAACATTTGGCCGGATAGAAAACTCTACCCGTTTGCCTCCTGCCGCGCCGCCATGCTCTTTCGGCGGGCTTCCATGCTCTTCAGAGTCGTCTCGTAGCGCTGCGCCGCCGCCGAGAACCTGTTGATCAGCTCCGACGTCTTGGTCATGAATCCCGGATTCTGCGCCCGGATCTCGGTCAGAATGGGAGCAAACTTGGCCAGCAGAAAGAACCCCTCGCCGTTGCAGTCCACGAACAGCTCGGCGGAAACGGCCCCGTGCAGCACCATGGCCGCCGCCATCTCCCAGTAGGTGATCACCTGGCGGAACCACGCATTGTGCGGATCGGCGGGGTTGGTCGAGACAGCTGAGAACTCTTCCACCGTGGCCGGCCAGAACGCCCCGGTCATCCACGCGCGCGCCTTGCGCATCTCCGCTTCCGTGCGCAGTTCATACAGCCTGAGAATGATTTCAGCATCGGCAGGTGTTGCAAGCATCCGTTCCATAGGGCATTTCTCCGCTGCCCCATACTAACGGATTGGGGCTGCAGCGCGCTGCGCGGCTCCGGATTTGCCCCGAGCGAGAGTTGGCACGGCCCCAGGCCCGGGCGCATCGGCCCGATTCCTCACGCCTCCAACGCGCCGGCGTGATGGAAGCGCCTTAAGGTTGGTTCGATTCCGGCCTCGAGTTCTTCCTGTGACATTGCCGGGAATTCCCCTTTGATGGCATCGAGAAGTGCTCTCCGGTCGCGGGTCCCATCGAGCAATTTTAGAAGGCTCACCACGACAGGATCGTCAAGTCTCAGCGTACCGTGCAGAAGTGTGGTCGCAAATGCCCGTGTCCGTGCCTCCAGCCGCATGCAGGCGCTCGCCCTCGGGTGCTTCGAGATCTCTCCTGCTACCGGAGCTCTCCACGCATGGATCTCAACAAATCTGGCCACAACCAGCCGCATCAGCAGCGTGACTCCCTCTTCGTCAAGCAAGAACCCGGTGTCCACAAGCCGCGGCTCAAGGTCTTCAAGACTCAACGAGCGCGGCCACTTTGCCTCCAATTCCTCCAGCAGCGCGATGGCTCCTGCGTGGTTCGACTCCATCCTGACCCCGGTCGGCAACATAAAAACCTTGGTCCCCGGCGTCTCTCCGGGAGCCGATGTCGCTTGCGAAGCAAGTAACAGCCTGCGAAGATGCTCCGCGGGAAAATCGCGGCGCACCACGCGCTCCCCCCTGCAAAGCAAGGTCTCGCGGAACATGCGCGCGCGCACGAAGTCCAGCATTTGCTCCTGTTTCAGAATGTCGCCACCTGCCGCGCCCTCCAGGGCTGAACGAATCTCGGATCGATACCACGGATCGGTCATCGGCGGCAGCATGGCTTCGCTCAAGTACTGCATACCATGCCTCCGGGCGTGCTCCACAAACTCCGTGAAGAGCACTGGATGATACGCATCGCTCAACCAATCATGAAAGGTCAATTCCGGACTACGCATTTCCATCTGCTCCAACTGCCTTTGAATCAGAAGTCGATAGGCATCGTCCTCCGGCCTCGACTCCAGCAGAAAATGTAGGAATGCAATTGACTCAGAAACCCGCCGATGCGGTTCTTCGATGTCCTTGACGTGGTACAGCATCATTTCGCGGATCATGATCCGCAAATGCCCGCCGGGCAAAGCGTTGTAGCTCACAAATGCGATTCCATGTGGGGTCAACAACTCCCCGCAGAGAGCCATCAGCCGCTCGCGAGCCGCCTCCGGAACCCAGGCATAAAACCCGTGTGCAAGGATGTAATCGAAGTGGCCGAGTTCGCTTCCCACGTCGAGCAGGTCGCCCTCAAAGATGCGCACATTTGTGACCCCAAGCTCGCGAATGCGCTCCTGGCCCCGTTCAATCCGCGCACCAGCCAGATCGAATCCGACAAACTCGCTCTTCGGAATGGCATAAGCCATGGGAATGAGATTCGCGCCCTCGTTGCAGCCAATCTCAAGCACACGGCACTGCTCAACAGGCGCCGGCGTCAACCCATGAAGAATCGCCATCGCCGCCAGACGATCTGGATGTGTCTCTGGATAAGGGAAGCCCGGGTAGGCAAACGTGTCGTGGAGATTCTGCTCTGTGTGCATCGCCAGGCTCCTTGCTTCCGGATCATACCAATTGGCAACGGAGCCCTTTACGCCGGCTGCAACTCCCTTTTGTCACCCTTCTTCTCCACCACCGGCCCATGCGTCTCCACCGTCGGCGGAGGCGGCGCGTCGCCAATCCGCTTCGAATAGCTGCACGACCCGCCCGCTTCCACGGCGGCCTTCGCTGCACCCTTACCGGTCCGCTTCTTCGTGGCCGTCTCTTCCTCAGCGCCTCTCTTCTTGTTCGGACACTCAAGGAATATTCCCGTCCGGAGGACTTTCTCCACCAGGTAGGGGCTGCCGCACTCCGGACACTTCTTCGCCACCGGCTTGTAGTTCGACGTGAAATCGCATTTGGGATAGTTCGTGCATCCCCAGAAGATGTTCCCCCGCCGTGCCTTGCGCTCGGCCAGGTCTCCGGTCCCGCACTTGGGGCACTTCATCCCTTCAATCAAATTCTGCTTCACGTACTTGCACTTCGGATAACCGGAACAGGAGACGAACTCCCCATACTGCCCCTGCCTCAGCACCAGCGGCTTGCCGCACACCGGGCAGTCTTCGCCTGTGGGTACGGGCGGCTTCTGCTGCTGTTTCTGGCTCAATTTGCGGATCGTCTTGCAAGGCGGATCCGCACTGTAGTCGGGGCAGGCCATGAACATGCCGAACGGTCCGCGGCGCAGCACCATCACCTTGCCGCAGTTCTCGCAGTACTCCTCGGTATCGCCTGCCTCCTGCGCCTCCGGCGTATTCATGTCCGGCTTGTCCGCGATGTTCTCCTTGGTGAACGTGCAGCTCGAAGGGTCCTTCTTGTCGTACGCCGAACAGGCAAAGAAACTGCCGAACTTGCCCCACTTCAGCAGCAGCGGCGACCCGCACAGATCGCACTTCTCCTTGGTCACCTTCTCCATGCGCTTGATGTCGCGCATCTTCTTGCCCGCATCCTTCAGCTCATCCTCGAAGTGGTCGTAGAAGCCGTTCAGTAGATCGGTCCACTTCTCCTTGCCCTCTTCGATGTCGTCAAGCTCCTCTTCCAGCTTGGCCGTGTACGCCATGTCGAAGATGTAAGGAAAGTTCTCCACCAGCAGATCGCAGACCACCACGCCGATCTCGGTGGGATAGAACCTTCCTCGCGATCCGCCGTGCTTGACCACGTACTCGCGGTCCTGGATGGTGCTGATGATCGACGCATAGGTCGACGGCCGTCCAATGCCCCGCTCCTCCAGTTCCTTCACCAGCGAAGCTTCGTTGTAGCGCGGTGGCGGCTCGGTAAAGTGCTGCTCGTTTTCAAGGCGCTCCAGCTCCAGCTTCTTCACGTTGTCCAGGTTGGGCAGCTTGTTCGCCAACGACTCGTCGTCCTCGTCCTTCCTGTCCTTCGACGCCTCATAGAGCTTCTGGTAGCCGTCGAAGATCACCGTCGTGCCGCTGACCCGAAAATCGTAAGTCCGCTTGTCCAGGCGGCTCTGGGCGGCAATATTCACCTGCGTCACAGCCAACTGCGCCTGCGCCATCTGCGACGCCACAAACCGCCGCCAGATCAGCGTGTAGAGCTTCTGCTGCTCGTCGCTTAGGTAGCGCGCAATCGACTCCGGCGTCCGCGAGGCGTCCGTCGGCCGAATGGCTTCGTGCGCATCCTGCGCGTCCTTCTTGCCTTTGTAGACATTCGGCGTCTCGGGCAGATACTTCCCGCCCAGGTGCTTGCCGACCCACTCCCGCGCTCCTTGAATCGCATCCGGCGCCACGCGCGGCGAGTCCGTTCTCATGTAGGTGATCAGGCCGGTCGTGCCCTCCGCCCCCAGATCGATTCCTTCATACAACCGCTGCGCCACGCCCATCGTACGGCGCACGTTGAAGCCCAGCTTGCGCGAGGCGTCCTGTTGCAACTGGCTGGTCGTAAACGGCGGCGGCGGGCTCTGCCGGCGCTCCTTCTTCACCACCGACGCGACGGTCCACTCGGCCTTTTCGAGAGCCGCCAATGCGGCCTTCGTCTCACTCTCGCCCTTCAGCGCCGGCCCGCTTACCGTATCCACAGAGATGCGCTCGCCGTCGATGCCCACCAGCCGCGCCTTGAAGCTCTTATCGGCCTGGCGCTCCGCATGCAGCAACGCATCGAGCGTCCAGTACTCCACCGGATTGAACGCGCCGATCTCCCGCTCACGCTCCACAATCAGCCGCACCGCAACGGTCTGCACGCGGCCGGCGGACAGGCCGCGGCGCACCTTATCCCACAGCAGCGGAGAGATCTGGTAGCCCACCAGCCGGTCCAGCACGCGTCGCGTCTGCTGCGCGTCGACGAGATTCTGATCCACGTCCCGGGCGTGCTTGAAGGCTTCCTGCACCGCCTTCTTGGTGATCTCGTTGAACGTGACCCGGTGAATCTTTTTCTTCTCCTTGGCAGAGGTCCCCAGCTGGAGAGCAAGGTGATAAGCAATCGCCTCGCCTTCGCGGTCCGGGTCGGGCGCCAGATAAATCTCGTCGGCCTTGGCCGCCAGCTTCTTCAGCTGGTCCACGACCTTTTCCTTGCCCGGAGACACGATCAGCTCCGGCTCAAACGTCCGGTGTTTCAGTTCCACGCCAATGTCGTTCTTGGGCAGGTCCATGATGTGCCCGACCGAAGCCCGCACGTCGAAGCCCTTGCCCAGATACTTCTCAATCGTCTTCGCCTTGGCGGGCGACTCGACGATCACCAGTGATTTGCTCATTGCCATCCTTATTTCCTAAACAACTCTACCTTGTTCAACCTTGCCCGCGCTGTTTGACTCACAGTCGGACAATTCCGCTTGATCCTTGTTGGACCCAAAATTCGTTCGCCGTTACAGCCGGTCGACCCAATCCGGAAGAAACCACCTGCAAAGGATGCACCCTACCACGGAACACCTTTCCGTTTCCACTCCGCCTCCATCTCCTTAGCCCTTTCGCCCTCACGCCACACCTCTCTTCTGCGTCCAGCCATGGGCATCAACCCTCCATCAAATCTGTGCGTTAGGGCGGCGAAGGCACAGCGGTATTTGCTATGATGGCTCAAGAAGTAGCAAATATTACTCCACGAACCCCGGAGCCGCGAACATGCCGGATGTACAAAAACTAAGCATAGCCCTCACCGGGGAGCAGATCGCCGCCCTCAAGGCCGCCGTGGAAACTGGAGAATACGCCACCACCAGCGAAATCGTCCGCGAGGCCATCCGCGACTGGCAGTTCAAGCGCGAAGTCCGTCAGGAAGACCTGCGCCGCCTTCGCCGGCTTTGGGATGAGGGCAAGGCCAGCGGAGCCGCCACCCCGGTCGATTTCGAAAAGGCGCGTAAGGAAGCTCGCCAGCGCCTGGCAAACACCGCAGGGGAACAGGCCCGTGCCAGTTGATTTTGTCTGGACTCGTCAAGCCCGTGAAGACCTGATCGAGATCTACACCTACATCGGCCTCGACAATCCCTCCGCCGCAGAGCGCATCTTTGACGCCATCCAGGCGAAGGCTGAGTTGCTCATCGAATACCCCCGAATCGGCGTCCGCCGCCCAGACATCCGCCCTTCGACGCGCCTGCTCGTTGAGGGCCCATACCTCATCCTTTACGAAACACACCCCACACAAATGAGGGACCCATCGACGAAGCAGAAATCGCGAGAATCGTCGATGGCCGCCGCAACCTGGAGAATCTTTTCTGAGCGCCCGCTACCAGAACCACAGTGTTTGGTGTGCCCACGAATCTCCGCTTGCCGACACTCTCGCTGATCCCAGACGTCTGATAACTGACCACTTCTTTCACATCGTCCGCACATAATTCTTGCCTGGCATGCTGCGGATCCGGCCCGCCATCTCCAGTTCGAAGATCGCGGTAAACACTTCGGATGAAGTCAGTTGTGTCTCCAGCAACTCCAGAATCTCGTCGATCTGAAGACTGGCGTCGGAGCGCAGAACCTCTAGCACCATGGCTTCCTGTGGCCGCAGCACCGGGTCCGGAAGTAGAGATGCGGTGGTCTCCGATTTGGATTCAATCAGGGCCTCGGCCTCCAGTTCCAGCCGCACCGGCGAAGGCAGATCTTCCCACACATCTTCCCAGGTCGCGGTCAGCTTGGCGCCCTGTTTAATCAACGTGTTGGGCGTCCACGACCCCTTGCTGGTCACGTTGCCCGGCACCGCGAACAGGTCCCGGTTCTGGTCTGCTGCGCACCGCGCAGTGACCCGTGTGCCCGAGTTCTCTGCCGCCTCTACCACCAGCACCGCTACGCTCAGCCCGCTCAAAATGCGGTTGCGGCGGGGAAAATTCTGTGGCGCGGGAAACGTCCCCATGGGCAACTCGCTGACGATTGCCCCGCCCGCAGCCAGAATATCTTCGGCAAGTTTCTTGTTCTCCTTGGGATACACCACGTCGATACCCGTACCCCAAACCGCCAACGTTGGCATGCGCGCTGCCAGCGCCCCCTTGTGCGCACACGAGTCGATCCCGCGCGCCATCCCGCTCACAATCAGCAGCCGCCGCACCGCCAGGTCCCGCGAGATCATCTCCGCCACCCCAGAGCCATACGGGCTCGGATGCCGCGTCCCCACCACCGCAATCGCCGGCCGCGACAATAGGCTCGCATCCCCGCGCACCCACAGCACGGGCGGCGGATCGTAGATCTCCTTCAGCCGCTCCGGATACTCCTGGCAGCCATACGTGACGATCGTCGCCCCCTGCGCCGCAACCTGCGCCCATTCCTGCTCGGCCGCAGCCCGCGCCTTGCCGTCGAAAATGAACTGCGCCGCACCGGCGGGAAACTTGAGCGCCTCCAGCGCCGTCAACGGCAGCGCGAAGATCTGGCTCGCCTCGCCCAACTCCTGCACTGCGTCAACAATCCGTTTGGGCCCCAGTCCCGGCGCCAGCGCCAGCGCCAGCCACGCCAGCCGCTCCTCATCCAGCGGCGCTCCCGGCGCTGAGGAGCCCCGCGCAGTCAGGGTGCCATCCCGGGACAAAGTCGTCATCGCTGTCCCGCTCCCACCTGATACTTCCACACGTCCGCTTTCTTCACAGGAAACCCCTGCAGTAATCAAAGGTAATTTGCGCCAACGTTACCCCTGTCACAGCCCCATGTCAAGCTCGCGCGTCACAGCGGCAGGCGCACCGCAGAATCCTCCGCCCTCAATTGATAATCTAAAGGTCAGTGAATCCTGTCTCTTATCCTCGACTGCGCATCGCCGCAATCAACTTCCTCAATCCCGCTCCATTGATGTGGGATTTCGAGCACCCGCCGCTGCAGGACCCGCTCGCCCAGCGCTATCAGATCGACCGCATGCTGCCCTCCGAGTGCGCCGACCGCCTCGCTTCCGGCCACGCCGACATCCGCCACGCGGACATAGGTTTGGTCCCCATCGCCGCCCTTGCCTGCAACCCCACGCTGCGCATCCTCCCCGGCTGCACCATCGCCGCAAAAAAGCGCGTCCGTTCCCTGCTCCTGGTCCATCGCGCCGGCCAGCCGGTCACGGCGCTCCGTTCCGTCGCCGCCGACACGGCCAGCCGCACCACCCTGGCCTACGCGCGCATCCTCTTCCACCACTGGGGCAACCCCAGCGTCCCCTTCCTGCCCGCCTCCGCCGACCTCGATGCGATGCTCGATGCGGCGGATGCCGCCATCCTCATCGGCGACCCCGCGCTGCTTGCCCTTGAAGAGCAGGCCAACCGCTTCGAGCGCACCTGCGAGCCGCTCGTCTACCTCGACCTGGCCCAGGAGTGGGTTTCCATCAGCGGCCTGCCCTTCGTCTCTGCCGTCTGGGCGGCTGCGCCGGGCAGCCCTTTGGATGAGGGTGTTGCAAATGACTTCATCCAATCCCGCGTCCACGGCCTCCAGAACATCGACGCCCTGGTGGCCGAGTGGTCGAAGAAGCTCCCTATCCCCGAAGAAACCATCCGCGCCTATCTGACCACCAACATCCACTACGTCCTCGACGAGGAATGCCTGGAGGGCATGCGCGTCTTCTTCCGCACCGCTGCTTCACTCGGCATCCTTCCCGAGTACACCCTTCCGATTGGTAGACTGGAACCATGATGGACGAACAGGAGTTCCGCAAAGCCGCGGAGACAGCGCTGGCCGCGCTTCTTCAGCATCTGATCGCGCGCGAGGAAGAAGACGACGCCGGCTTCGAGGTCGAAGGCGGCCAGGGCGGCCTGCTCAACCTGCTCTTCGAAGAGCCGCCCGGCAAGTTTGTCATCACGCCGAATGCGCCGATCCGGCAGATCTGGATCTCAGCCCTCTCCACCAGCTTCAAGCTCGATTGGGACCAGGCGGCAGCGGCATTCGTTCTGCCCCGAACCGGCGAGCAGCTCGCCCCCCTGGTCGACCGCCTGATCGGCGAACACCTCAGAGGTTGACGAAGCTCAAAAGACAAAGGGTCCGGCGAGAGGCCGGACCCTTTTGCTTATCCCATGCTTACTGCAGGGTGTAGACGGTCTTGAGCACCTTCTCGGCGACGCTCTTGGGCAGCGGAGCGTACGACAGGGCAGGCGCTTCGCTTTCCCCGGAGTTGATGATCCAGCTGAGCAGATCCTTGATGACCTTGCCCTTGGCCGGGTCAGGAGACTTGAGCGGCACCAGCAGCCATGTGAAGCTGGAGATCGGATAGGCGTTGGCTCCTGGAGCGTCGGTGATGGAGACGCGGTAGTCGGCGGGGAGCTGCTTGATGCTGGCAGCAGCCTCTGTGACGCCGTCGATGGAGGCCGTTATATAGTTACCGGCCTGGTTTTTGACCGAGCCGAAGCTGATGTGGTTTTGCAGCGCGTAGATCAACTCCACGTAGCCCAGAGCGCCGGGCAACTGGCGAACCAGTCCGGCCACGCCCTCATTGCCCTTCCCGCCCACGCCCACCGGCCAGCTGGGCGAGGTGCCCTTGCCGGGGCCGTTGGCCCACTCTTTGCTCACCTTGCTCAGGTAATCGGTCCAGATGTATGTAGTACCGCTGCCGTCGGAGCGGTGGACGACGATGATCTTCTGGTCAGGCAGGCTGACGCCGGGGTTGTCCTTGGCAATGCGCGGGTCGTTCCAGTTGGAAATCTTGCCCAGGAAAATGTCGGCCAGGACGTCGGGGCTGAATTTCAGGTTATTGATACCGGAAACATTGAAGGCTGGCACATCCGCGCCCATCACGGTCGGAATGTGGACAAGCTTTGTCTTGGAGCCTGCGAGCTGTTCGTCCGTGGCCGGACCGTCTGTGGCGCCGAAGTCGACCAGGCCGGCCGTCACCTGGCGAATGCCGCCGCCGGAGCCGATCGACTGGTAGTTGATCTCCACGCCCGGATGCGCTGCGGCGTACTCACTAAACCATTTGGAATAAATCGGATACGGGAATGTCGCGCCGGCCCCGGTCAACTTCTGGGCCTGGGCGGCGCTCATGGCGAAAGCCAAAAAACCAAGAACAACCAACGTCTTTTTCACGGAAATCTCCCTTGCAGAGGAACTGCCGTATCCCATTCTCTTCTTTCAATGTTACGGGGATTTGAATTGGGCCTGGTTTTCGCGTTTCCCGGCCCTTCTGTGGCTCCGGAAGGCCATCCCCCCATCAGGGCCCCACCCGGCCCCTCCACTTTTCCGCCAGCCCCTTGTCCGCCAGGGCCTTGATGTAGACTCCGCCGACGACGGAGCGGGCCTGGAAGCCAATCTGCCTCCCGGTCTTCGTGTCGTACCAGTCCGTCAGCGGGACGCGGCTGGGCCCCTCGTTGATCCAGTGGCCTGTGCGGTCGAGGATCCGGTTGTATGCCTCAGCGCCGGCGGGCTGGGCGGTGTCGGCCAGCGTCGCCGTCCACAGCGACCAGTCGAGCTTGGTGTAGTCGGCGCGGTTGTCAAGCGGAAGCCCGAACTGGTTCATGTGCTGCAGATAGAAGGCCAGCTCGGTCTGCCGCACTTGCGCCGGAAAGAGCTTCAGGTCGAGGATCTGGTCCCACACCAGGTTGTACTTCTGGCTCCACGTCCCCGGCTTGTCGAAGGCCAGCTTGTAGTGGTCGCCGTCCAGAGCCATGGTCTGCCATTCCGCGGCCATCTCCGCGGCCAGCCGGGCGTATTCCTGGGCCGCTTCCGGCTTGCCCACCCCCCGCGCCATCTCTGCATAAGCCGCCAGGGCCTCGATGGCCTTGATGGAGAGGTTGGCGTTGTGGGCGAGATGCCCCGCGAAATCATCCGTGGAGAGCTGGTTGGCGGGGTCCAGGCCCGCCTGGCGCAGGTACTCGGCCCACTGCGTGAACTGCGGCCAATACGTGCGGGCAAAGTCGAAGTTACCCAGCTCCCGCTCCATCGCCGCCACCAGGATGAGCAGATTGCCGCTCTCCTCGACCGGCATCTGGTCTTCCTCTGTGCGTTCGCCGCCTCCGTAGACCTGCCCGTCGGCCAGCGGATAAGTGCCCAGATCGTGGGGCGCGAAAGGCCACTTCCAGCGCGGCAGCGCGGCGTATTCCAGCACCGGCTTCAACTGCGCCTCGAGCAGCGCGGGGTTGAAGAAGAGGAAGAATGGCGCCGACGGATAGAGCACGTCGACCGTAGAGATGCACCCGTTGGAAAAGTTCTCCTTGGGGAACATCAGCGGCGTGCCGTCCACATCGGCTGCAAATCCGTGCGCAGCCAGCGTCTGCCGGTAGGAAAGGACGGCGAGCTGGGCATAGGCCTTTCCGCCCGTCTTCTCCAGATCCTCCGTCAGTTCCCTGTCAAAGGCATCGCCGCGCCTCTCAAGCGCCGGGTACTGGTGCTCGGCATCGGCAAGCATCTGCTGCACGGTGAGCCCGTTGCGCTGCCAGTAGGGCCTGAGCTTGCGGCCCAGGTATTCGATCGCGTAGTCCTCGGTGTAGGAAAGCAGAACGTGGCGGCTGACTGGCTGCGCGGAGAGCTTGCCGAAAGGCAACAGGACGGACACGTCCGCTGCGCCCTCGCGCGGCATGAGCGGCATATCCATGTCGTCGGCAGCGGGCAGGCTGCCGGTGGCTGCAAAACTGCGCAGAGCATTCGCAGAGAGAGCAAATTGCGCGCCGGCGGCGTCGGGCGCGGCCAGGTGGAAGTAACCCCAGTCGATGCGCAGATCGTCGCCAGGGCGGTTGAGAACGCGCTGGTCGCGCGAGCCGACGTTGAGGACGGTGAGCCCCGGAGCGCGGGAACGGCCCCAGGTGACCGGCTCGTCGGAGCTGTTGACCGCAATCACCGGGTCCACATCGATGAGCACGGAGAGCTCGTGGCTGCCCAGTCCGGTTGCGCTCACGGTCAGGTAGGTTACCGGGCGCGAGAGCACGTCGAGATCTTTAGGGAAGGCGGGCGTGAAGAAGCTGACCGTGAGCGAGACCTGCCCGGCCTGGAACTGATAGATGGTGTGTGTGGGCGTGACCTCAAGCGAGGTCTGCTCCATGGCGGGCAGCTCGCGCGGGTCCTCACCCATGAAGCGCCAAGTCTTGCCATCGATGCGCGCCAGGCCATAGATGGGCTGCTCGCGGCCGGTCCAGTGGCGGGTGTTGTGGTCGGTGAGCTTGTCGGCCATGGACCAGACGCTGAAGTAAGGATTGTGCGCGATGAGCGGTACGGCCGGAGGCCGCTGCTGTGCGG
The DNA here is from genome assembly GCA_035604995.1 of Occallatibacter sp. Lineage (GTDB taxonomy): Bacteria > Acidobacteriota > Terriglobia > Terriglobales > Acidobacteriaceae > Telmatobacter. The sequence continues at coordinate 28,114 of DATNHL010000126.1, forward strand.
GGGCCGCAGCGGCTGCGAAAACTAAGAGCAAGGCTACCAGCCAGGAAGGGATACAGCGCGCAACAAGGGTCCTTGAAGCCGTTTTCACGTTTTCGCACACTCTCTAAAAAGGATTTCGTGCGCCGCCGGCAAGTCAGGCGATCGCAGAAGCCATTTTCTCACCCACGGGCGCAGGTGCGAGCGGCAGCGTGAAATGGAACTGCGCGCCGGAGCCAAGTTCGCTTTCGGCCCAGACGCGGCCGCCGTGTGCCTGCACGATGTGCTTGACGATGGCCAGGCCGAGGCCGGTGCCGCCGGAGTCGCGGGAGCGGGCCTTGTCGACGCGGTAGAAGCGCTCGAAGATGCGATCCAGGTGCTCGGAAGCGATGCCGGGACCGAAATCCTGCACGCTGAACTGCACCTCCGATTCGAGAAGCCGCGCGCCGACGCGGATGCGCTTGCCGGCTTTGGCGTACTTGAGCGAGTTCTCGATGAGGTTGCCGAAGACCTGGTTCATGGCGTCAGGATCGGCCATAACCGTCGCGTCGGGCGCTCCCGTGGATTCGAGTTCAACCTCCGAATCCACAACGATGCCGCCCAGGCTTTCAATCGCGTCGTGCACCAGCGCCGAGGCGCGCGTGAGCTGAAGAGCGAGCTTGTAATCGGGGCTCTCCACGCTGGCCAGGGCCAGCAGGTCCTCAGTCAGCCGATTCATGCGCGTGGCGTTCTTGTAGATGATGCCAAGGAACTCACGCGTGGTTGCGGCGTTGGGACGCGGCTCCTCGACCAGCGTCTCCACATAACCCTGGATGGAAGTGAGCGGCGTGCGCAGTTCATGGCTTACGTTGGCGATGAAGTCGCGGCGCGATTTCTCCGCGGCCTCGATGCGCGTCACGTCGTGCAGAACCACCAGCGCGCCACCGGCGGGCAGCGGCGCTGCGTTAATCTCAAAGATACGCCCCGGAACCAGCGAACTGGCGCGTCCGTAGCGGACCTCGCGATTCTCAAGCGCGGCACGCACGCAGGCCAGCACATCCGGATCGCGGACGAAATGGACCAGTGGACGTCCCGGATAAATCAGCGTTCCGGTGATCCGGTTGAGCACCGAATTTGACCAGCGGACCAGGCCCTCGGGCGTAATGGCGACTACCGCCTCCTGCATCGAGTCCAGCATGGCGGCCAGTTCCTGCCGCCGGCTCTCGATCTCGTCGAAGCTCTGGCCCAGCCGTTCCGCGGTCTGATTGAGCACGGCTTCCATGGCGGCCAGTTCATCTTCGCCCGTGATTGTGAGGCGCGCGCTCAAATCGCCATCGGCGATGCGGCGGGCAAAGCCGACCACGCGATCGACGCGGGCTGTGATGCGGCTCGCGGCCCAGGCAGCGGCAACCAGGGCCAGCGCCAGCGCGATGAGTCCCGGCCAGAGCGCCCGTTGCGCAAGCAGACGATAGCTCCCCCCCGCCGCATGCTCCACCAGGCGGCGAAAGACGAACTCCATCACCACGGTTTGAAACACCAGCAGCAGGACAAACAGCCCCAGCAGCCTGGTGAAGACTCTTCGAGTCAAAACTTGCGCTCCCGTCCGGCTCAATCCGGCGCGCAGCCGGCTTCAGCCGCCTGTGTCACTCTCCCTTGGGAAGCTCGAAGCGGTAGCCGGCGCCGCGCACGGTCTTGAGGTAGCGCGGATTCTCCGCATCGACCTCGATTTTCTCACGGATGCGGCGCACGTAGACGTCGACCGAGCGGGGAGTAACAAAGCGGGCGTCGCCCCACACGGCGTCCAGCAGATGATCGCGGCTGAAGACCCTCCCCGGGTGGCGCGCCAGGTAGTCGAGCAGGCGGAACTCGGTTGCGGTGGTGGTGGTCAGCACCCCGCGCACCTTCAATTGCATGGCGTTGGCGTCGATGACGACCTCTTCAAAGCTGATGACGGAGGGCGTCGTGGGCCGCTCGAAACGGCGCAGCACCGCCTTGACGCGGGCCACCAGTTCGCGTGTGGCAAAGGGCTTGGTGATGTAGTCGTCCGCGCCCAGTTCCAGGCCCAGCACGCGGTCGTTTTCCCCGGCGCGCGCGGTGAGAAAAATGATCGGAATCGTCGACAGCGCGGCGTTGGCGCGCAGGCGGCGGCAAACGTCCAGGCCATCTCCGCCGGGTACCATGATGTCCAGCAGAAACAGCGCCGGCGGCTGGCGCTCGGCGTCGGGAATCAGGTTGGTGGGAGTGGTAAAAAGGCGGGCTGAAAATCCTGCGGCTTCCAGGTGATGCTGCACCAGCCGCGCGATGTCGGTGTCGTCTTCCAGTACAAATACGGTTTGGCTCAAACGGTCTGCCCTCGCCCGGCGGCCCTTGCCGTTCAGATGAGGTGGCCGCTCGGAACCATTAACAGAGTACTTCAGCCGTGCGAAGAAATTGCAAACGTTGTGTGAATTTGCGCCGGGATCATGGACCGATAAGGGCCTTCCGGCCGGGGCGCTATCCCCTGTGCGCTGAGGTTTTTCTTGACTCCGGCGTTGGCCTCTGAGAGACTTCGTGCGCGCACCCGGCAAGCCGTTTTTGGGACCCCTGGTTTCCATCAAGCGGCGTCTCCCCTATCCTAGCGAGTAATCCTGAGTCCGCTTGCCTGTAAAGATCTGCGGCGTGCACAGCTCCGTCCTGTCAAAGGCGCGGCGCTCTGAACAAGAGAAACGGAGGAACAATGAAGAAATACTTTGCTGAACTGGTGGGCACCTTCTTCCTGGTGTTCTTTGGCGTAGGCACGGCAGTGGTTGCCGGCGACAAGGTAGGCATCGTGGGCATCGCATTCGCCTTCGGCCTGGGCCTGATTGCCGCAGCCTACGGCATCGGACCCATCTCAGGCTGCCACATCAACCCGGCGGTCAGCATCGGCGCCTGGGTGGCCGGTCGCATCAACACAAAGGACCTGATCGGCTACTGGATCGGACAATTCATCGGCGCCACACTGGGCGCGCTGGTTGTTTATCTCATCGCCAAAGGGGTGGGCGGCGGCTACGACCTGGCCACCAGCGGCCTTGGACAAAACGGCTTTGGCGCCGGCTACCAGGGCGGCTACAACCTGACCTCGGCGATCATCTACGAGTTTGTAGCGACCATGCTGTTCGTCATCGTGATCCTGGGCTCGACGCAGAAGTGCGCACCAACTGGCTTCGCCGGACTGGTGATCGGCACAACGCTGGTGGCGATTCATCTGCTCGGCATCCACATCACCGGGACCAGCGTGAACCCGGCGCGCAGCTTTGGACCGGCGATCTTCGTGGGAGGCCTAGCCATCCAGCAGCTATGGGTCTTCCTGCTCATACCGACTTTGGGCGGTGCGGCGGCGGGAGCGCTGTTCAAGCTCAAGGCGCTGGCGGCTGAGTGATAGGCAGGCTCTGAGAACAGAATCTGCGCAAAAGAGATCCGGGGAGCCGCCGAATAATTGCCAGCTCCCCGGATTTCGTTTTTGGTTGACGACCCCGGCCGCAACTCAAGCCAGCGGATTGCCAGCCTCAAGCTCAGCGATGTAGTCGATCACCGCCTCGCTCCATCCGTCGATGTGGGTCCACGGCCCGTATCCCACGCCGTTGCGCGCCGAGGCCACGTTGATCACGTACCCCAGTCCGTGCGGCGCGGGCACCTGGTCGTGCGACTGCTCGTCGGTAATCACGATCAGCCGGTCGTACCCCTCCCGCACCTCGCTCTCCACCTGCTTCAGCGAAGCTCCGAGATACGTTCCCCCGTGCGGCTGGTTGTGGTCCAGCGCATCGCGCAGCGCCATTCCGCGCCGTGCGGGCACACGCTTTGCCGACTCGGAGAAGGTATAGATCGTCACCTTCTCAGCCATCTCGCGCAGCAGAATCGCCAGTCCGTACGCGGCATCCGTGCGCTGCATCTCCGCGCGGTAAGAGATGGGCGATGTCATCGAACCCGAGACGTCCACCAGCAGCACCGTGTGCCCGGCAAGGCGCGCCGCACGCCCTTCGAGCGAACGGAACATCGCCTGCTCCAGCGCCTGCTCCCACTGCGGAGCGTGACGCGCCGCGGCCAGAAAACGGAACGGTAAAACCCGCT
>DATNHL010000127.1:0-3975 GCA_035604995.1 Occallatibacter sp.
TCGATGCACGTCCGGCCGCTGGCAGCCATGGCGCTGAGCGTAATGCTGCTGATCGGCGGCGGAGCCTATCTTGGCATCGCCGTGTGGGACGAGCCGCAGGCCCCGGCAGGACAGGCAGCCGTGGTCCACGATCTGCAGACGCTGGATAACAACGCGCAGCTGCTGGACCAGATGGAAGCCATGTCCACTGCCAACGACAACGGCGACTAAGGGCTTGAGGGAAAGGGACCCAAAGAGCTCTGGAAACGCCGGGGACCGACCCTGGGCGGGAAACGAACAGGAAAGAGATTGGGAAAGTGACGATGACCGGGAGAACCAATGCGGGGTGGGTGCGGAGCGCAGCGTTGACTGCTGCAGTCGCGGTTCTCTGCGCTTCCGCGTCCTGGGGGGCTCAAGGCCAACATCCCAACCAGCCGGCTCGCTCCGCGCCGGCCCCGCACTATGAAGCTCCGCGCTCCCAGGCGCCGCGGAACCAGCCCAGCAGGCCGCAATACCAGAACAGGCCGCAGAATCAGGGCCGGGCGCAAAACCAGTACCGGCCCGCCCCGCAGTACCAGGCCCGGCCGCAGGGCAACCCGATGCAGCGGCAGGCCCCCAACTACGCTGCGCCACGCCCCGGCTATCCGGTAACTCCGAATCGCGCGCCCGGCTACAGTCCAGCGCCCTACGGGCAGCAGGTCCGGCCGTCGTACTCCTATCCCGGTGCGGCGCCTCCGGGGCACCTGGGCGACTGGCTCAATCAGCACCGCGGTCAGCCGGTTCAGGACCAGGAGCGCACGCTGCGCAACGATCCCAGCTTCAACCGCCTGCCCGCCGGCGACCAGCAGCGCCTGCTGCAGCAGTTGCACCAGGTGAACCAGATGCCGGAGGAGCAGCGGCAACGCCGTCTGGCGCGCAGCGAGATGCTGGAGCACATGTCGCCCCAGGAACGCATGCAGACCAATATCGCCGGACGGCGCCTGGCTGCCTTGCCTCCGGATCGCCAGGCCATGGTCAGCCGAGCCTTCAGGGATATGGGGGGGGTGCCGCTCGATCAGCGCCAGATGGTGCTCAACTCCAGCCGCTACCAGGGCGCATTCAGCCCCGAGGAGCGCGATATTCTGACCAATCTTCTGCGCGCGGAGCCTTACCAGACAGTGCGGTGAGGGCGCAGGTGTAAGCAGAAAGGAACGGCGGCGGAGAGACTCTCCACCGCCGTTTTTCTGTTGGGCTGAAGCAGAGCTCGCGGCGTCAGTCAGAGTTTTCGGCCAGAGTACGTTTCATAAGTGGCCGCCGTATCCTCCGGTTGTAGTTCCTCAGGGGTTAAAACCCGTCATTCTCGGGCTGTATTCGGCACGACTGAAGTCGTGCCCTGACACAAAGCGGGTTTGTGAAACACCCCCTACTTCTTCAGTTCCAGCGGGGCGCGCAGACGGATGTCGCGCGAGGAGGAGCCGACCTGGATCTCGAACTTGCCTGGCTCGGCAACCCAGGCTTTCTTTGTTGGGCTCCAGTAGGCGAAGTCTTCTCGGCCGAGAAGGAAAGTAACCTCCTTCTCTTCGCCGGCTTTCAATTCCACGCGCTGGAAGCCCTTCAACTCGTGCGCGGGGCGGTCGATCTTCGAGTGGTTGTCGTGGATGTAGAGCTGGACGACCTCCGCGCCGTCGCTGGTGCCAGTATTCTTCACCTCAAGCAAGACCAATGGCATCGGGCTTGATTTGGGCCCAGTTGCAATTTCCAGCGGAAAGGCCTGCAGGTCGCTGTAGGTGAAGGTGGTGTAGCTCAGCCCAAATCCGAACGGGAATTGCGGCTCTACGTTCTTCGTGTCGTAGTAGCGATAGCCGACATAGATTCCCTCGGCGTAGTCCACCTTTAGGTTTTCGCCGGGATAGTGGCCGTAGGCAGGCGAGTCTTCGAAGCGCTTCGGAAACGAGACCGGCAGCTTGCCTGAGGGGTTGGCGTCGCCGAAGAGCACCGACGCCAGCGCGTGGCCCGCCTCTTGCCCGCCGTACCACATCTCCACCAGCGCCGGCGTCGTGTCCAGCCACTTCGTCATGGTGATCGCGTCGCCGGTGTTCAGCACCACGATGGTGTGCGGATTTACTTTCTCAACGGCCTCGATCAGTTCGTCCTGGCCGGCGGGAAGATCCATGGTCTTCACGTCGAAGCCTTCCGACTCGAGCTTGGGGTAGCGGCCAACCACCACCACGGCGACGTCGACTTTGGCTGCCGTCTCCGTCGCCTGGCGCAGCAGGTTGGCGCGGGCCTCGGGCGTCTCCTGGATCGGGTCTTCGCCTTCCATGCCGACGCCGAGGACGTACTTCACATCGATGTTGCTACCTGCGCGATCGCGAATCCCATCGAGGGGCGCAATGGCGTGCGCTGGCCGCACCAGCGAGCTGCCGCCTCCGCCGGTCCGCGCCACGGCGGCATTGGGCCCGATGACGGCGATCGAATGAATCTTCGCGGCATCGAGCGGCAGCAGAGAGCCGGCGTTTTTCAGCAGCACAAGCCCTTCCGTCGCGCCCCGGAGAGCCACGGCCTGCTGGGCCGGCGTGTCCACTTCGCCGCCGCCGGGGTGCGGATGGTCGAAGAGGCCGCTCGCGAAGATCACGCGCAGAATGCGGCTCACGTTGTCGTTGAGCGTGGCTTCCTTGATGTGGCCGGCCTTGACCTCGGCCAGCACCTTTTCCGCAGTCAGCCAACCGGCGCCGTTGCCGGAGGCCTGCGTGCTCGCGCGCGCAAGCCATGTCTGCATCGGCTGCCCGCCGGGCATCTCCAGGTCCATTCCGGCGTTCACGCTCGGGGCCGTCGAGTACGTGCTGCCCCAGTCGGATATGACGAAGCCCTTGAAGCCGAATTCCTTCTTCAGCACATCGGTAAGCAGCGCCGTGCTCTCCGCGCAGTGGACGCTGTTGACCTTGTTGTAGGCAGACATCACGGTCCAGACGTTGGCTTCCTCGACGGCGGCCTTGAAGGCGGGCAGGTAGATCTCGTGCAGAGTGCGCTCGTCGATGTGCGCGTCGATGCGGTGGCGCTCGAACTCCTCGTTGTTAGCGGCGAAGTGCTTGACGGAAGGAATTACGCCCTCGCCCTGCACGCCTTTGATGTAGGCGACGCCCAGCCGCGCGGCCAGGTAGGGGTCTTCGCCGTAGCCCTCGAAGTTGCGCCCCCACAGCGGCACGCGGTTGATGTTCACCGTGGGCCCCAGAATCATGTCGCGGCCCAGCGCCTTCACCTCCTGCGCAATGGCCTGGCCCTCCTGCTGCACCAGTTCGGTGTCCCACGTAGCCGCCATGGTCACGCCGGAGGGAAAGCTGGTGGCCAACACCTTGGCCGCCGGCCCGTTGGCCGCGCTGGTGACGGCCGAACTGCCCGCCCAGGAGCGTACGCCCATGGGCCCGTCGGCCATCTTGATGGCGGGAATGCCCAGCCGGTAGATGGGCGCCGACTCCATCCATCCCGAGCCGGAGAGCATGGTCGCCTTCTCTTCGATCGTCATGCGGGCCAGCAGGTCGGCAACCCGCTGCTCCACTGGCGCGGCCGGGTTCCTGTAAGGCGCATCGGCCGGGATGTTCGATTGGGCCGTGAGGCTGAGTGGGCAGGCTACGAGCGCAAGAGACAGCGCGGCAGTCTGCAGAAGGGAGACGCAGGCAAGGGGACGGCGCATGATGGGGCTCCAGGGGCGGAGGAATCTCCGCCGGGGTTTCGCGGGCAATGGTAGTCGAAGACGTGTTCGTGGAACAACTCACCGCGCTTCCCCGCTTTGCCCCCAGAGCGTTCATTTGAGCGATTTGCTCAATCAGAAAATGCTCCGTCATGGTGAATGCGGCGGACGGTCTGCCCCTTTTGCAGCCTTAGCAGCCTGTGGTGCAACTGGCCATTTCCCAACTTGGTGTGCACCAAACTTTGATGAATGGACTTCGATCCAGATGCGTATGGTCGGCACGTGGACTGGGCTTAGCCGCGCTCTCGGGCCGGTAAAGGTTGATGAGA
>DATNHL010000128.1:0-3416 GCA_035604995.1 Occallatibacter sp.
CGTCGATGGTGGCGTGGCCGTCGCCGGTGCGGGCTTCGATGTTGCGGATGTTGGTGTTGTCGTCGCTGATGACGGTGGTGATCTGCTTCAGGATGCCGGCGCGGTCGTCGCAGAACACGGTCAGCTTCACCGGGTAGCCGCCGCTCGCGCCGTCTTTGCTCTCCTTGCCCCACTCCACCGCGATCTGCCGTTCCACGTCATAGAGCAGGTTGACGACGTTGGGGCAGTTCCGGGCGTGCACCGCCACACCCTTGCCGCGGGTGACGTATCCCACGATCTCTTCGCCGCGGATGGGATTGCAACATCGTGCGCGGTAGATGAGCAGATCATCCTGGCCTTTGACTTGGAGCGTGCCGCTATCGCCGCCGAACACCCGGCGCACCACGCTGCCGAAGCCGGACTTCTCTTCCTCGGGGGGAGCCGCGGTCTCGGTCGGCGAGAGCTTGCCCAGCACCTGCCGCGCCGAGAACTTGCCGAAGCCGATGCCGGCCACCAGGTCGTCGGCCCGGGTGACGCCGTATTCCAGGGCCACGCGGTGGTAAGCCTCGTCGGAGATGTCTTTCAGCGAGACGCGGTACTTGCGCGCTTCCTTCTCGATCAGCTTGCGGCCGATCTCGAGGGCGCGTTCCCGCTGGTGGATATTGAGCCAGTGCCGTATCTTCTGCCGCGCCCGCGGCGCCTTCACGAAGGTAAGCCAGTCCCGGCTGGGCTTGTGCCCGGGCTGGGTCAGAATCTCCACGATTTCGCCGTTGTGCAGCTTGTAGCGCAGCGGCACGATGCGCCCATTGACCCGCGCCCCAGTACAGGTGTGCCCAACTTCAGTGTGGATGGTGTAGGCGAAGTCCACGGGCGTGGACTCGCGCGGCAGGATCACCACTTTGCCTTTGGGCGTAAAGGTGTAGACCTCTTCCGGGTAGAGGTCGATCTTAAGGGCGGAGAGGAACTCGTTGGGATCGGTTACGTCGCGCTGCCATTCCACTACCTGTCGCAGCCAGGCCAGCCGCTCTTCGTCCTTGGCCGTAACCGGAGCGCCGTCCTTGTACTTCCAGTGGGCGGCAATGCCTTCCTCGGCCATCTTGTGCATCTCTTCGGTGCGTATCTGCACTTCGAAGGGGGTGCCGTTCTCGGCGATGACCGTGGTATGCAGCGACTGGTAGAGGTTGGGCCGCGGCATGGCGATGAAGTCCTTGATCCGCCCCGGCACCGGCCGCCAGAAGTTGTGGATGGCGCCCAGGGCGCCGTAACAGTCCTTCACCGAATTCGTGATGATGCGGATGGCCAGCAGGTCGTACACCTGGTCCACGGCAATGCGCTGCCGCTGCAGTTTCTGCCACACGCTGAAGAGCCGCTTGATGCGGCTTTCCACCCGGGCTTCGATGCCGTTCTCCGCCAGCTTTTCCCGCAGCACGCCCTCGATCTGCTCCAGGAACTGCTCGCCCTTCTTGCGCCGCGCCTCGACGGCGTCGTGCACCTGGTTGAAGGCGATCGGGTCCACATACTGGAAGGCCAGGTCTTCCAGCTCCCCGCGCACTTTGCCCATGCCTAGCCGGTGGGCGATGGGGGCATAGATCTCCAGGGTCTCGCGGGCGATGCGCTCCTGGCGTTCGGGCGGAAGCGCCTTGAGCGTGCGCATGTTGTGTAGCCGGTCGGCCAGCTTGATGAGCACCACGCGAATGTCATCCACCATGGCCAGCACCATCTTGCGGACGTTCTCCGCCTGGCGCTCCTCGCGGGTGGCAAAGTCGATCTTGGAGATCTTGGTGACGCCTTCGACGATGTGAGCTACCTGCTCGCCGAATTCCTTGCGGATGTCCACGATGGTGACGGAGGTGTCCTCGACCAGATCGTGCAGCAGGCCGGCGGCGATCGAAGTCGAATCCAGCTTCATGTCCGCCAGCACCAGGGCCACCTCCAAGGGGTGGCTGAGATAGGGCTCGCCCGATTCCCGGTTCTGGCCGGAGTGATACTTCTGCGAAAGATCGTAGGCCCGGCGGATGACATCCAGATCGTCATTCGGCCGGTTGGCGCGGACCGTCTTCAGCAGGTCACGGAACTTGGTGACCGTGAGGACATTGGTCGCGAATTGCTGCTTCAGCGTCGCCATGCCAGCCCATTGTGAGGAACGATCGAGTTGGGGGAACTACACGCAGGCCAGGAATCGGCCTGAGAACTCGGTCCTGAGATCCTGTGGCGGGAACTCGCCATAGTTGATTATAACCGCAGCGCGCAAGAACCCTACCTGCCCGAAAGGGTAGCACCTGTTCTGGGGAGGGCAGGGGCCTCGCACTTGGATGTGACTGGAAGGAAAAGGACTTTGGACATTCCTGCGCGCTACAGACCGCGCGGGGGTACCCCATCCGGGACCTGAGCCGAGTCGAACGGCGGCGCGACGCTGGCCGCAACGAGTGGGGACTCTTATGGAAGACCTACCCTGGGGGGCAGCGTCCGTCAAGGCTGGGCACCCGCCCTACGGCCTTTCTTGGGCTGGCGGCAGCCCCTTCCTAGTTGCCGTGTACCCGTGCGTCGCAGCCCACCTTTTCCAGGCGTCGATCTGCTCGGTGTCACCCCCCTGGGGCCTATTCCTCACCGCACCCAGGCCATATTGCTTTGTAATGTGTGTCAATGCAAGCGTGACATTGAACCGTACGCCACTGTTCGGGTCATCGAGGGCCCCAAGGAGATCCGGTATGGCGGACTGGGAGTTGGTGTTTCGCAATGCGAGCGCCGCCGCCTTTCTCACATCTGGCGGGCCGCAGGCCAGGAGTGTGGTGAGATATGGAAGCGCATCCGGCTGCAGCGAGGCTTGGGACAACGCATGCAGAAGCATTCCCGGAGTTGGCGCATCAGTTTCTTGCGCTCTGGACAAATCCAAGTAGATGGCGGCGAGGCCGTTGACGTTACCTCGCGACATGAAAAGAGCGGCTGTTGCGTACCGCAGATCCTTATCTCTGTCCGCCAGGAGCGGTGTCAGGGGCGCCACATTTGCTGAAGGGTCGCTTACCTTGGATAAAATCCAGAGTGCATCCAGCCGTCGGCTGCTTGGGGCGGACTGATCTAGGGCGGCTGCGCGAATACATCCGAGTATTGTCTCATACGCCGTGCTGCCGTCACATTCGCTGCCGGTCGAGGCGACTACCATCGGATGGTAGGGGTCGGCGAATATCAGCCGTTCACTTTGGCGGGTTAGAAAAAGCACCCCTGTTTCGTGTTCCTGGATGTTGCGCCATCCAATTGGCGTCACCGGAAGGGAATAGTCGATTTCCAAGATCGGCTCGACCGTTCCCTTAATCGCCTTCTGTGTCTGCAAAACTGACCTGCTCCCCTAAATCCGCACACCACTGAGTATGATTTCAGAGTTCGCGGAAGCGAAAGATAGGGGAGGAGCATGTCTCGGAGCCGGCACACGGAAGCGGAGA
>DATNHL010000129.1:0-3220 GCA_035604995.1 Occallatibacter sp.
GCGCTGTTTTCCGCCCTTCCCACAAACCTTGGAAATCGATCAAGCCGATTCCCACATTTCCACCGCCACGACGACGACGAGGATGAATTTAATCCTCAAAACCCGGCCGGTTAAGAGATACGCATTCTGAGGGCAAGGTCAGTTCGGCTATTGCCGTTCGGGAGGGGTGCCCGAACGTTCCCGACACCCCTCGACGGGTGGACGATCTAGTAGGTGAATTACGAGAGTTGGCCAGGGACCTGAAGGTGCGCCAACTCCTCAAGGGATGGACGGATACTCTGCGTACTTTGCCAAAACGCACCATCAAAGAGGCAAAGTGGCTCTTGCTGGTACTCGTGTTAGCGGCAAGACAATTAACGTTACAGGCTTTGCGGATCGAACAAAGGCATCGGAAGAACTGGCGAAGATCGAAGCCAGTGGCGACTCGCAAGTAGATGCAGTTCTGGTGTGGGTAAGTTCGATCAACAACCTGAAAAACGCGTATCCAAACTATTACGCTGACACGGCGGCTTTTCTTGATGCTCTTGAGTTTTCTTTGGCTCGAGGGAACCTACAGAGGATAAAAGGCGGAGCCGGGAACGAACGGGCATGACGCGTTCAACACCCCAATCGGCACCATTCTTGACGCCGATCTTGAAGTGGAGTTTGCCGGCCAGACGGTCCACTACAGCCACGTAGCTTTTCAGAAGACGACCACAGGCAAAGAGGTCGAGATCACCGGAACGGTTCCGGCCACTTGTGCGGATTTCAAGATCGATCCGCCCTCGTTCCTGACGATTCCCATCAAGAATGAAATTCCCGTACGGGTGGACGCGACCTGGCAACCGATGTGAGCGGCCGGTAGGCTCCGTGGTCCTGCCGCACCGCTGACTTGCCAGCTCCGCTAACGCCGCGAGCCCCGCTAACAGCCTGTGGCAAAAGTCCGGTTTTGAAAGGGCACGACTTTAGTCGTGCCGTTAAAGAATCAACGCGGCTTTAGCCGCAGAGGGACGGTTTTTCTGGGATTTTGACTTTCACCACAGGCTGCTAACTCCGCTGCCTTACCCCAGCCCCAAAATCCGCTTGTTCTTCTCCGCATCCGCGCCGCTCCCGGCAAAATCGTCAAACGCCCGTTCGGTCACGCGAATCATCTTCTGCTTGATGAACTTCGCGCCCTCCGCCGCACCAGCCTCCGGATGCTTCAGGCAGCACTCCCACTCCAGCACTGCCCATCCGGGATAGTCGTACTGCGCCATCTTGCTGAATATCGAACTGAAGTCGATCTGCCCGTCCCCGAGCGACCGGAATCGCCCCGGCCTGTCGATCCAATCCTGGTAGCCGCCATAGACGCCGCTGCGCGCACTCGCGTTGTACTCCGCATCCTTCACGTGAAACGCCCGCACCCGCTCGTGATAGACGTCGAGGAAGCCCAGGTAATCCATCTGCTGCAGAACCATGTGGCTCGGGTCATAAAGGATATTCGCCCGCTTATGCCCGCCCACCGCACTCAGGAAACGCTCGAAGGTGGCTCCATCGTGCAGGTCCTCTCCCGGATGCAGCTCATAGCAGACGTCGACACCAGCCTCCTCGAAAGCATCGAGAATCGGCAGCCAGCGCCGTCCGAGTTCCTGAAACGCCTCGTCGATCAAACCAGCCGGGCGCTGCGGCCAGGGATAGAAGAACGGCCACGCCAGCGCCCCGGAGAAGGTTGCGTGAGCCGTTAATCCCAACCGCTGGCAGGCCTGCGCTGCCCAAAGCAGTTGCTGCACCGCCCACGCCTGCCGGCCTTTCGCGTCTTCCTTCAGCTCCCCTGGCGCAAAGTCGGCGAACGCCGCGTCGTAGGCCGGGTGCGTCGCCACAAGCTGGCCCTGCAGGTGAGTCGACAGCTCCGTCACCGCGAGCCCCGCCTTGTCCACAATGGCCCGCACCTCGTCGCAATAGTCCTGGCTCTCAGCCGCCCGCTGCAAATCGAACAGCCTGGCATCCCAACTGGGAATCTGCACGCCCTTGAACCCAAGTCTCGCCGCCCAATGCACCATCCCATCGAGTGAGTTGAACGGCGCCGCATCGGAGGCAAACTGCGCCAGAAAGATCCCCGGTCCCTTGATCGTCTTCATCGTCTCTCTCCCCTGAACTCAACCAGACTACCCTAGAAATTCACCCAGCCCTCGATTCGGTCGCTCTCAATGGTCCGCTCGATAAACCGCATCCCGCGGACGCCTGCCTCAATCCCCGGCAGCGTCGCAGGCAGCGCGTCCGCCTTGCCCGCCTTCCACGCCGCGAGCGCTTCGGCAAACTCCCGGTAGAGCACCGCGAAGGCCTCGATATAACCCTCCGGATGCCCGCCAGGCAGCCGCGTCACCGCCAGCGCATCCGGGCCCAGATACCCCCCCGCCGCGTGGCGAATCTCCTCCGGCCCATCCAGCCACTTCACGCTCAGCCGGTTCGGATCCTCCTGGTGCCATTCCAGCGACCCGTTCTCGCCATAGACCCTGATGCGCAGGCCGTTGCGCTCGCCCGCAGCCACCTGCGAGACCATCAGCACTCCGCTCGCGCCGCCCTCCAGGCGCAGCAATGCATTGCAGTCGTCGTCCAGTTTGCGTCCCGGCACCACTCTGCGCAGCGTCGCGTTCAGCCTGGTCACCTTGAGCCCTGTCACGTACTCCGTCAGGTGGAAGGCATGGGTGCCGATGTCGCCAATGCACCCTCCCGGCCCGTTCAGCGCAGGGTCGGACCGCCAGGCAGCCTGCTTCTGTCCCGTCGCTTCGAGCGGCCGGCTCAACCAGCCTTGCAGGTACTCCACGGCGACCTTGCGAATCGGCCCCAGTTTCCCACTCGCGCAGAGAGCCCGCGCCTCCCGCACCAGGGCGTAGCCGGCGTAAGTGTGCGTCAGGCCGTAGGGCAGGCCGGCTTTGGCCACAACCGTTTCCAGTTTCAGCGCTTCTTCATAGGTGGCCGTGGCAGGCTTGTCGCTCATCACGGCGATGCCCGCAGCCAAAGCCGCCTCGGCCACAGGAAGGTGCAAATGATTCGGCGTCGCAATCACCACAAAATCGATTCCATCTTTCCTCTCGCGCTCTGTCTTCAGCATCTCCCGGTAGTCCGCATACGCTCTGGCCGGATCGATCCCGAAGCTCACGCCCGCCGCCCGCGACCGCTCCGGCAATTGCGAAAAAGCCCCGGCCACCATCTCGATCCTCCCGTCCAGCTCAGCAGCCATCTTGTGCACCGGACCAATAAA
>DATNHL010000130.1:0-11341 GCA_035604995.1 Occallatibacter sp.
CTCCCGTTACCGCCTTTCTTGACATGGGCCAGGTCGCCAAGGACCTCGCCAAGGTCAATGACGCAGCCCGTGGTAAGACCATGTCGATCCTCGGCCTCGGCCTCTCGCTCATGCGCAACTACGATCCGTTCCAGGCGCCCACCCACTTCAAGATCACTGACATGCTCAAGAAGATGGACAAGACCTTCAACGCCACCGGCAAGAACTACGGCAGCGTCAAGGGCGATCGCACCATGGAAGACATCAAGCTCCGCCGCCAGGACCGCTGGAACTTCCTGTTCATCGCTGGGATGTGGTTCCAGGATCTTTTCAACTACGACTTCCGCCGCACCGAGCAGTGCATCATCCCCTATGCCACGCAGGAAGGCGAGATCAGCTTCTGCGCCTACAACACCGGCATCGGCTGGCGCAACATCATCGAGAAGATGCACATGACCGCCACCCTCACCAAGTGGTATGAAGAGCACGGCCGCCACGAGATCTTCGCCGGCGGCAAGAAGGTCGGCATGACCCACGTCGGCCACGACCTCGCTCTCAACATGGAGCACGTCAACGCCGAAGCCAACCATACCCTCGACAATCTCGGCATCGCCAAGAACGCCCGCGAAGAAAAGCTCCGCGCCCGTGCCGTCACCACCGCCGACAAGGTCAAGGGCGACGCCGAAAACGCCCGCATGGCCAAGCTCTACCGCGAGCACGTCCTCGGAGAACAGCCCATCGAAGGCCTGGTAAGGCTGGACTCCATCGCCCCCGCCAAGCCCCTAGCCCAGCCGCAAGCCGAGCCCGTCGCCGGCGATTAACCCCTTTTATTGGCTCCCTCAACACGAAGGCCGTCCGCTATGCGGACGGCCTTTATTCATTTGTGGTTTTTCGGCTTGCCCATTTTCGGCGGCCCGCCGTGCATGAATTCATGATCGATTTTTGTAAGTTCGCTGCGGCCGCAGTGCTTGTATCTGAATTTCAGAATAGCCCCATCGACGAGCGGAATGAATCTGTCCCCTGATTTGAAGAACGTAGTGAAGAGAAAGGGTCCTGTGCTGTTGTTGCGCCAATCGAACAGCGGCAGAAGCGAACCCTCTCGTGGAAAAGACTTACAAAATGTCATGGCTATTGAGAGCCGCATGAGCCTCTTTCCATGCTTTCCCTCTTTCGATTCCGCCTCGTATTCGTCGAAGAATCGTTTTGCACTTGGCCGCCTCGACGCCGGGTAGAAATAGACCGAATAAGACTCACTGTCTTCGATAATGAAGCTTAGGCGGACGAAATCGTCGGGATCCTCGTCCCGACCATAGTTCCAACTCCTGATCAAACTTAGGATTTCTTCGGCGTAATCGCGGCCCTCGAACGCAGGGCCGACAATATCGGGCTCTTGTCCTGACTCTGAAAAAGCGAAACCCACTCCGGCCCACTGTGCACGGTCATAATGAGTAGGCATTGGAGCGACATGAATCGCAGTGTACTCAAACAAGGTGCGTTCGAAGACCTGCTGGACTATCAAGATCAGGATCGCAACGCCCACTCCGATATACCACGCTTGGAATGAGAATCCGCTGATGACTATGCCGACGGCTGCAATCCCTCGCAGCAGCCACTTTATGCCGCGCTCAAACTTCTCATGCACAACGAGTCGCGGAATACCATGCTTGAGCTCTATTGAAAAGAGCGTTTTGACGAACCGCCATCTTTGACGCAAGCTTAGCGATTTGATAGGTGGGCCGAACACGTCTGAAATGGTAATACAGGTGCCGGGTGCCCCATCCTTGAATCGTCCTTTGATTCAAGGGTGGGAGACCACAACCCCCAACCCGCCAAGCCGCAGGCGTCTGCCCCGCCCCAGGTGGCCACAGCCCCGGCCAACTCCAGCCCCCGCCCCGTCATCCAACCGCCAGGAAGTGACGGAATGAAAAACCCTCTGGTACGACGCCTCGGATTCTGCTTATTGCTCACCCTGCTGCTCTGCGCCTGCCCGCTTTGCGCCCTGCCGCCGAGCGCCCCTGCGCAGAGCATCCCTGTCCGCTATCTCCAGGGAACCGTCCACGGCTTCCTCGTGCTCAAGTCCGACGACGGCAAAATCCTCGCCTCAGGAGACAGCATCCAGACCGTCCGTGGCAACCAGGTCACCGCGCATACGCTGTTCAGCTTCAAAGACGGCTCCATCGACGATGAAACCACCGTTTTCTCGCAGCGCGGCGTCTACCGGCTCATTACCAACCACCACCTGCAGAAGGGGCCTTCCTTTCCGCATCCCATGGATGTCCTGATCGACGCCCGCAGCCGGCAGGTCACCGTCCGCTCAACCGGAAAAGACGGCAAGGAAGAAGTGAAGACCGACCACCTTGACCTGCCTCCGGACCTGGCCAACGGCATGGTTCCCCTGGTCATCGAAAACATCCGGTCCGGCGTCGCGGAGACAACCGTACCCATGCTGGTGACCACGCCCAAGCCGCGCCTGGTCAAACTGGTCATCTCTCCCCGTGGCGAGGAGTCCTTCTCGGTCGTCGGTTCTTCGCGCAAGGCAATCCACTACGAAATCAAGATCGAAATCGGCGGACTCGAGGGCATGGTCGCGCCCCTGGTAGGCAAGGCGCCACCCAACATTGACCTCTGGATCATTGGTGGTCAGGCCCCGACCTTCCTCAGGGAACAAGGCCCGCTCTACGAGGATGGCCCCATCATGACCATCGAACTCGCCAGCCCCGTGTGGCCCGACTCCCCAAAAGCCGGCTCTTGAGACGCAGCGATTGAGGCACTTCTCCAGCTCTCACCCTGATCACAAACCGTGGGCGTCCTGCGCGTTGGCCGGGCCTGCGTGGATGAAAAGGTCGATGTCCTTCGTCGCCCTGGGCTGAGCATCGAACGATGACGGCATAGCCGGGTGGCCCACCCTTCAATCGCGCTCCGCACCTGCCTATGAACCGCGGGTACCCCATCCTTGAGTCGTTCTCTGATTCAATGGTGGGGAAACCACGAACCCCGACCCGCCGCATCAGCTCAGCGCCCTCGCGCTTCGGCAGCCTGACGAATTGGCTCTGCGTCCGCAATGTCCTGGGGCCTCCCGGCGGCCAGCTTCGCCGCGATCAGATCGGGAGCGGAAATGAAAAACGCCTTGAGACCGCTCTGCGGATCGATCACGCATTCCACGCGCCGCTCCCAGGTCGATTCAAAATCGACGCCGGGAATATCGGGGAGAATATCGAACGTGTGCGGGTCGTGTCCAAAACGAAAGAAAGTGCCTCGTTCGGCGAAGTCTTCCGGTCGAATGCCCAGGAACGGTGCCCCGAACGCGGCAAGCGCGTCGTAGGTTGCTTGCGCGTTAGCAGGGTCTGCCTTGATGAAAAGGTCGATGTCCTTCGTGAAGCGGGGCTGAGCGTGATAGATAACCGCGTATGCCCCCACAACAAGGTACCTAACGCCATGGGCATGAAAGGCGGACAAAAGGTCTTTGTAGTCTTGGTACATCCGGCTCGATCTCCCAACCTTTCAGCGCGTAGGCGGTCCGGATCATCTCCTCGACCGCGTCCATCCGCTCATGCACGGGCCGGCTCTGCCAGTAGCGATACTCGTCGGCCTTCATCT
Source organism: Occallatibacter sp. (assembly GCA_035604995.1). Lineage (GTDB taxonomy): Bacteria > Acidobacteriota > Terriglobia > Terriglobales > Acidobacteriaceae > Telmatobacter. The sequence goes on from DATNHL010000130.1 coordinate 3,577, forward strand.
CATCGAAGCTCGTGTATTTGCGCAGAATCAAGCCCATGCCTGATTGTCCCACCCGCAGGTTGCGTTTTCAATGCTTTCTTCGCACGAATCAGCGCAATCTACCACGCCTCCCGCGTGAAACGCTGGCGCTCACCGCCCGCCGCCCGCGCCCCCCTAATCGAACTTCCGCAGCCAGATATCGCGCACCGAGACCTTGCACGGCTGGCTCTCGATCTCGAAGCCGATCAGCCCCGGCTGGTTATTCACCGAGTCCTTGTTGTCATCGATGAAGACCGCCATCAACTGGCCGTTCATGATGTGCATCATTACGCCGCCGCGCGCAATCACCTCGTAGTCGTTCCATTCGTTCACCTTCACATAGCCGCCCAGCGCCTGAATGTCGCCGATCCTGGCGACCAGCCGATTGGTCTCCCCCGGCAGCGCCTGCGTCACCTGCCCGCGATAGGCAAGAATCCCCTGCATGGTGTTCTCCGAGTACCACTGCCCCGAGTACGACGCAGCCGCCGCGCTCACCGGGAACCAGAAGTCGGCCTGCGGCCCGGTCATCATGAACTTCAGGTCATACGGCGGCTGGCCCTTGGGCTGCGGCCGTGTCCAAGGCACGCCGGTCACGCTGCGGTACTGAATGCCTCCGCCTCCGCCCTTTTCGATTTTCATTTGCAACTTCAGGTCGAAGTCGCGCGTCTTGTCGCCGCGATAGACAATGTAGTTGTTGCCCTTTGGCTTGCCTTCGAACGTCTCGCCCACCATCAGGCCGTCTTCCACGCGCCAGATGCTCGTGTCGGCGTCCCATCCCGCTAGGCTCTTGCCGTCGAAGATCTGCTTGAAGCCGGTGTGCTCGTCAATGTCGTACGGCGCGGGATCGTGAAACTTCGGCATGCCAATCAGCTTCTCGCCGTGTGCACCCGTCTGCGGCGGCTGAGCAGGGGGTGACTCGAGCGCCGGCGGCACGGACTGGGCAATGAGTACGGCCGAGAGCGCGGCCACAAGCGCCAGGAAAAACACACCTAGCGCAGCCAGCGGCAAAAGTGACTGACGAACAAAGCGCGTGCAGGAGCAATTCGATGCAGACATGGAGTTATGCGCCTTCCGATCGAGACGATTCACGAACCATAGGAGTGTAGCGGGAGCCTGAACTCTTTGGCGACAACTTTCTCAAGAAGGCATGTATTGGTACGAATACAGCGAAACCAGGACAGGTATACCTCGAAACCAAAGCGCTCAAGTCGACGCGACCACCAGGCGGGCCCCCGGCGATGCCCCGACCCTGAAGGGTGCCCCGGCACCCACTTCGTCGCTGGGTGGAGCGAGCGGTGACCTCGCACACACATCAACGGGGCACAGTCATTCTGGTTCCGCTCCAGGTCGGCTCTTGTGAAGAAGCGGGCAACTCCCATCTCGAAGACATCAATTCAACACCACTCACCGCACCCCATCGTGACCACAGGTGACGGCGAAACCGCCAGCGAGAACTATTCCCCTCGCAATGCCTGGCTGGGATCGATCGAGGCCGCGCGGAACGCTGGCAGCGTGGATGCCGCCAGGGCCAGCAGCAACACGCCCACCGCGGCCATGGTCAGCACAATCGGGTCAAACGGACTCACCCCGAAGAGCATGGACCGCAACAGGGTTGAGGCTCCTGCGGCGCCTCCCAGTCCAAGAACGCAGCCAATAGCAGCCAGCTTCGCGCCCGACTCCAGAACCAGACGCATGATGCCGGCGCGTTGCGAACCAAGCGCCATGCGAATGGCCATCTCCTGTACCCGCGAGGCAACCGAAAAGGCGATCACGCTGTAGATGCCAAGCACCGCAAGCAATACCGCTGCGCAGGCAAAGCTGGTGATGAGAACAGTATTGAACCGGCGAGGCGCTTCGCTGTCTGAGACGGCCTGCTCCATGGTCTGCACCTGCGTCAGCGGCAGCTGCGGGTCGATCGCCCGCACCGTCGCGCGCAGCGCGTTCTCCATCTGCTCCGGCGGCAGCGCCGAACGCAACACAACGTAGCCGCCGTTGCCGTTGAGGTCCGTTGGAGAGGCAAGCGATCCAATGTCCTCTTCGGCCTGGTCCACGGGAAAGAAGAACTGCTCCTTCGTCGGGTCATCCGGGGAGCTAAGCTTCACGTCGGCCGCTTCTCCCACAATCGTCAGCCAGGGGGTCTGCATCTCCGGGGTGCCGATGCGGAAGCGCCTGCCGATCGGATCCTGGTTGGGCCAATAGTGCTGAGCGAACTTGCAATTCACAATTGCAACCAGTTGCGCCCCGGCCTTGTCCGCTTCCGTGAAGTTCCGCCCTCGCAGCAGCGCAATCCCCATGGAGTGGAAGTAGTCGCCAATTACCTGCGAAGGCGTAGCCAGGTTCATCGAGGCGCCCTTCGGAGCAACATAACCCTCCACCACAAAGGTCTCGTTGCTGTTGTTACCGGAGGCCGGAAGCAAGCTGGTCAGGCTCACGGCCTCAACTCCCGGTAACTGCTTCAGACGCCGCAGCAACTCGTCGTTGAAGGCATCGATGGACTTCTGCGTGGAGTATTGCTTCTGCGGAAGCGAATAGGCGGCGGTGGTAACGTGCTCTGGCCGGAATCCAAGATCCACCGAGCGCATCTTCTCAAAGCTGCGCAGCAGCAGCCCCGAGGCGGCCAGCAGAACCAGGGCAATGGCAATCTCCGCTACCACCAACGCCGAGCGGAGACGCGCATGACCTCCGCCTGCGGTGCCGCTGCGGCCTCCTTCCTTCAGGGCGCCGTTGACATTGGTGCGCAGCGCGGCAAAGGCCGGAGCCAGTCCGCAGAGCAATCCCGTCACCACGCCAAGAAGCAGCGCAAATCCCACAACCTTCCAGTTGAGCGCGATCTCGTTGATGCGGGGAAGACTCTCCGGCAGCAGGCTTCTACCCACCCTCAGCGCCAACCCGGCCAATCCCAGCCCCAGCAGCCCGCCGCTCACGCTCACAACCAGGCTCTCCAGAATTGCCTGCCGCAGCAATGCCATGGCGCGAGCGCCCAGTGCCAAGCGCACGGCAACCTCCCTCTGCCTGCGAATGGCCCGCACCAGCATGAGCCCGGCCAGATTGACGCAGGCGATCAACAGCACCACGGCCACCGCCAGCAACAGCGTCCGCAACAACGGACGCGTCTGCTCCACCGTTTCTTCCTGCAGAGGCCGCACCACTGAGCTGATGTGCAGGGTTGCCATCATGGGTGGATAGTCGCGCATGATCTCCTGCGCCACCCGCTCCGCGTCGCCCTGCGCCTGCGTGGGGGATATGCCGGGCTTGAGCCGGCCTACCATCGCGTAGCTCCAGTTCGCCCCGGCCTGGGGAGTGAGTTCCTGCGCCGTAAAGCTCATGGGAACCCACAACTCGTTGCGGTTCAGCTGGCCCGGCACCAGCGGGAACTCGAAGTTCCGCGGCATCACGCCGATCACGATATAAGGCTTGCGATCAAGCAGTATCTTGGTGCCCAGAATCTGCGGATTTCCGTTGAAGCGGCTCTTCCACGTGGCGTAACTCAACACCGTCACCTGCTGGCTGTGTTCGTCTTCCTCGGCCGTGAACACGCGGCCCAGCAGCGGCTGCACACCCAGCGCGGAAAAGACTCCCGCGGTCAGACGCGAGGCATTCACCTGGGCAGCCTCGCCCGCGCCGGAAAGCTCGTAGGCCGCATACGTGTACCCGCCCAGCGCAGCAAAGGATTTCGTATCGCGGCTATAGGCGCGAATATCCGGCACGGTCACTCCCGCCTCGCCATTGCCGCCTATGTCCGCTCCTTCCAGGCGATCCGCCAGCACCATCACCTGGCCGGAATCCGGAAACGGCAACGGCCGCAGCAGAACCCCCTCAACGATGGAGAAGATCGCCGTTGTCGCTCCAATGCCGAATGCCAGCATCGGCACCGCAGTCACCGCAAATCCAGGGGACTTGCGCAGTTGCCGCAGCACGAATCTGAGGTCGAACAGGAAGTTTTGCACGGGGCCTCCTCGCCAAGGCTTTGCGCAACCTCCCAGCACATCGCCTGCCAAACCGTTCTCGCAATAACCTACGCACATTCAATGGGATGGGTTCCGAATGCGCCGGACTTCCTGCCCAGAAACGTTCGAACCTGAGAAAACCTGTCCGCAAATGAACAGGAATCCGGGCGTTGTCCTCGCTAGTCCATCTTGTTCGACTCCAATTTGCACTTAATTACCCTGCCTTGGCGCACACTATCAATAGAGAGTCGGCGAGCGCTCCCGTCTCTCGAAGGAGAGAGTCGCGCCAGCCGCGAATCTCTTCCTTGTTTCTTCGCTTTGTACCCGCGCATCCCCCCGTACCCCCCACTTTTCGTCCCAGCTCTATGAAAACATGTAAGTTACGTCAATAATGGCCAATTTCCCCTACCAAAACAAAGGACTTACGTCCCTCGTCAAATTGCACTGTCGTCGAAAACAAAGGACTTACGGGGCCGGGAGTCGCGCAATCCCGGTCGAAATCCATTCTTTTCCCTCCCGCAACCGCCTTGGACTATGATGGAGGCTCAATTCTTCGCGTCTTGCAGGGAGGTTCTCATGGGCGACAAGCATTCCAACGGCAGGCACGATCGCCGCGAATTCCTCAAGGCCGGCGGCGCGGTCACAGCCGCTCTTCTGGCTCCCACAGCTCTCCGGGCAGACACGCCCAAGACCATGCCCGCGCTGCCTGTAAACCCCGTGACGCCAACGGCCATGCCCACCCGCAACCTGGGCAAGACCGGCTACAAGGTGGGCATCTTTTCGCTCGGCGGCCAGGCCAGCCTGGAGAAGCCCAACAACTTCGACGTCGCCGTGCCCATCATCGAGCGCGCCCTCGACATGGGCGTCAACTACATCGACACCTCGTCGATCTACGGAGGCCCGGACCGCTGGAGCGAGCAATACGTCGGCAAGGTCATGGCCCACCGCCGCAACCAGGCCTTCCTCGCCACCAAGACCAAGGAGCGCACCCGCGAGGGCTCCCTGCGCATGATCGAGAAGTCGCTCGAGCTGCTGCAGACCGACCACGTGGACCTTTGGCAGTTGCACGACATCGGCACCCTCTACGACATTGACCAGGTCTTCGCCAAGGGCGGAGCGATGGAAGCCCTGCTGGAGATGAAGGAACAGAAGGTGGTGCGCCACCTCGGCCTCACCGGCCACTACCGCCCCGACGCGCTCATGGAGGGCATCAAGCGCTATCCCTTCGACACCATCCTGATGGCCATGAACGCCGCCGACCCGCATCACTTCAGCTTCAACCAGGAACTCCTGCCTCTCGCCGTCGAGCGCCAGATGGGCATCATCGGCATGAAGATCCCCGGCCGCGGACGCATCCTCTCGTCATGGACGCCGCCGCCAATCGAGCAGCAGAAGCACTCGTGGGAAGGCATGACAACCCAGACCACCTCGCCCGGTACGCTCACCATGCGCGAAGCCATGTACTACACGCTCTCCAGGCCCGTGAGCACGGTGATCATTGGCTGCGACACGGTGGCGCAACTGGAAGAGAACGTCCACCTGGCCCGGGAGTTTACACCGCTGAGCGACGGGCAGGCTACAGAGCTGGTAGCAAAAGCGGAGCCGGTGTCAAAGCCGTCGCTCTTCTTTCGGTTCTACGACCGTCCGTAAGAGCAGCCCGGAGGCGAAAAGGGGATCTAACGTTCGTGGTATTCCACCCTTGCCACAAATGCAAGGACGTGGCAAGGATGGGGCTCTTCTGGGTTTTGACTTCCCAATTGGCGTTCCAAGGCAGTACGCCACGAATGTAGGCGTCGACGATCTCAAGAAGTGGCTCTTGCAGCTCGGTGAAGGGAAGTGGAAGGACTTTTTTGCGGTCTGCGACGAGCCAGATGAGATCTCTCTTACGCGCCCGTTCTACCCGCGAGTTTCCCGCGAGGGCGTCGAACAGCAGAGCCTGATTCGTAAGCTCGGGGTCGGCAGTATCATCGATTTGCTTCGGCTATGCGACCTCGGCGGCGGTGGGAGGAGGCAGGCCTGTAGCATTTTCTGGACGCTTGGGGCCAATGCTGTGGGGAAGGCCGCGATTGCCGGCTGGCAAGAGTTGGTCATCCCGGCGCTCGGCGATGCGGACAATCGGACACGCATTTGGCCTTTCGACGGCAAGCTGGATTCGCTGCTCGCTTCTGGCGGGATTGTGTTGGCTGAGACCTACCCGGCTGAATACTACAAATGGTTCGTTCCACGCGGTGTGACCAAAGCCAGCCCAGAATCTCGCAAGGAGTTTGGAAGCGGCCTCGCGCAGTGGGTGCGGGGCCATGAGGAGCAAATAACCGCTTCAGATGAGTTGATGGCCGAAATCAATTCCGGGTTTGTAGACGACGACAGATTCGATGCTGTGGTCGGCCTTCTCGCGATGCTGAAGATTCTCTTCAGGGAGCAGAGCGCCGGTGAGCCTACTAATCCGGATTGCAGAACGGTCGAAGGCTGGATGTTGGGTCGTAGCAAGTGATTTCGAGCCGAATTGGCAGCCAGTTGCCTGATTTCGCCGCTCAGCTTAAAAACTCCGCAATCGCGTTAACCACGGTTTGCTGCTCGTCTTCGCGGAGCTCGGGGAAGATGGGGACGGCGAGGACTTCGCGGGCGCCGCGCTCGGCTTCGGGGAAGCAGCCTTCGCGGTAACCGAGAGACTTGAGGGCGTCCTGCAGGTGCAGGGGGACGGGGTAGTAAATCTCCGAGCCGATCTTGCGTTCGGCGAGGAGGGCTCGGAGCTGGTCGCGGCGGGTAGTGCGGATGACGTACTGGTGCCAGACGTGGCGACTGCCCGGCACCTCATGGGGAAGGACGATGCCGTTTCTGGGGTAGGAGCCGGATTCAACGAGGCCGGACGCATGAAACAGCGCGTGATAACTCCTGGCCACCGTGCGGCGGGCGTCGTTCCAGGCTTCGATGTACTTGAGCTTGACGGAGAGGATGGCTGCCTGGAAGCCGTCGAGGCGGGCGTTCCAGCCGATCTCGTCGTGATAGTAGCGGCGCCGCATGCCGTGCTGGCGGAGCATCCGCGCCCGCTCGGCGACATCATCCGAATTCGTAGCAACCATGCCGGCGTCGCCGGCGGCGCTCAGGTTCTTGGTAGGGTAAAAGCTGAAGGCGGCCGCATCGCCGAGCCCGCCGGCTTTTGTCCCCTTCCACTCGGCGCCCCAGGCCTGGGCGGCGTCTTCAATGAGCTTCAGGCCGAATTTCTTTTCCAGGCGGGCAAAAGCAGTCCAATCGCTGCATTGGCCATAGAGATGCACGGGGAGGATGGCTCTGACAGCTTCGCCTTGCGGGCCTTTCAGAACGGTCTCCACGGCAGCCGGGTCCAGGTTGAAGGTGGCTGGGTCGATGTCGGCCAGGACGGGAGTCGCCCCAGCACGAAGGATGGCGCTGACGGAGGCGAAGAAGCTGAAGGGAGTGGTGACGACGGCCGCGCCGGGGCCTATGCCGGCGGCGGCAAGGGCCAGCCAGAGGGCGTCGGTGCCGGAGGAGCAGCCCAGGGCGTGGGCCACGCCGAGCTGGGCGGCGGCGGCGCGCTCAAAGGCGGCTACCGGCTCGCCGAGAATGAACTGCTGCGTCTCAAGGACGTGGTCGAGGGCGTCGAGCAGCTCCTGGTGCAGGGGGGCGTACTGGCGCTTGAGGTCCAACATGGGTACAGGCTGGACCCTGGCGGCTGAATCGGCCGGAGCGGATGCTGCGTTTTGCACTCATTCATGTTACCAGCCGGTTGGGGACCAGGGACTAAGGGACTGAAGGGCTAGGGACTAAGGGCTGAGGAACTTGCG
>DATNHL010000131.1:0-4142 GCA_035604995.1 Occallatibacter sp.
CAATTCCCAGAGATCATCAGGTAAGAGGGGCTTAGCCATAGGAGTACCCTCCATCGAGAGTCATCCACGGGGGGGCAAACCTCCCATCAGTATTGTATACGGCGAAGATAACTCTGGCCAGGGTTTTGTTAGGCGCTCTTACGAAGAGGAGAGGAACTTTGGTCATTCCACATTCTTCACAAACACTTATAGGGTGAAACTAGATGCTACCGGCGATTCCGCCAGTGGTTATGTTCACGATGTTACGGTTATGAGCTTCGGCAGCACTTCGCTCGATCATATGTTGAAGATGAAGAGACTGCCGGACGATGACTGGGGGCTTCGTGGCCGGGCAACAAAGGGCAACAAAGGGGACGCATCTATTATCGTGGAAAATAGATGCGTCCCCTTTGCGATCGACTCCTCCTCCGGGACCGCACTCTTGACCAACGTCACCATCACCGCGAATAAGGCCACGTACGGCGGCGGCCTTGCTGCCAACCCCTGCGTCACACTGAACAACTCGATTGTGGCCGGGAATAGCGCGCTCCTCTTCACCAATAGCGGCGACATCTACGGCACGGTGGACCCCAGCAGCGCTTACAACCTGATCGGCAGCGGCAGCGGCGGGCTGCGGAACGGCGACGCCAACAACAACATCGTTGGCGTGTCCCAAATTCGGCTGGCCCCCCTGGGCAACTACGGCGGCCCGACCCAAACCTGCCCGCCGAAGTCGGGCAGCCCCGTCATCAGCGCCGGCAGCGACGACCTGGCTGTTGATCCCTGGGGCAACCCGCTGACGAACGACCAGCGCGGCTTCACGCGCATGGACCGGGATGTCGATATCGGAGCGTGCCAGTTCTCCGCCAGCGACCGGAACCTGAAATGACGGCCGGGTGTGGGCCAGTACACGGGCGCGGCAAGCCCGAGATAAACGGCCGGATGACGAGTCTTCTTCTGGGACAGGGCCCGCGCCAGCCGGGGCCCTGTTCTTTTTTTCGGCGGGCACGGAAGATGGCGGCACCAAGGAATTCACCGCACGGCCGGCTGTGCTACCTCCGCGCGGCCGGCTGTGCTCTTCCCGCACAGCGAACCCCGCGGGGGGCACACGGGCAGTGCTGCCGGCCCGGTGATGGGTGGCGACTATCTCCCCGTTTCAGGGCCCGCCCCGTCACACCTGACCGCCGCAACTCTTTTCCCGACAGGCATCTGCGGCGCGACAGCGAGCGTGGGCCGGGCAAGGAAGCTGTTGCCTCTCCGCGATTTGCCGCCGATTGGCCCCTGAATTGCCAGCAACGCGACCAGGGGCTAACAGGAACCGGGAACCAGAGCGACCTGAGCCGGCAGTGGGACGAGGAGCATGACCAGCACGTCGTGCAGCGACTGCTGGACCAGATCGAGCACGTCTTCACGCCGCCGACCTGGCAAGCCTTCCGCCGCGTGGTCCTCGATGGGGTCTCTCCCGCGGTGGCAGCGGCAGAGCTGGGCCTGACGAGAACGTCGTCATACTCGCCAGGTTACGGGTGGTGAAGAGGTTACGGGAAGAGGGCCGCGACCTGCTCGACTTAGCGCCGTGATCGCGAAAGTCTGTGCTGGCCGGCGCACTCTCCCTTGTGTGGTATCGACAAACTGGAGGCGCGCCGAGGGCGTCCCCCTGGGCGCTAAGTGCTGAGAGGCTCCTCCATGAACGCGACTACCCCCCACCCCGCGCCGGGACTGCTGGCCGCTTTCGGCAACGGTATGCTCTCCGAGGCCGACACCCCAGCGGTGGCCGCCCACCTGGAAACCTGCGCGAGCTGTCGCCGCATCGCCGCAGCACCTCCTCCGGACAGCTTCATCCGTCTCATCCAGGCAGCCCGGCCAGCAAACGCAGGCGCTGTGGACCCCGACGTGCCGCCGGAGCTGGCGGACCACCCGCGCTACCGTATCGTGCGCGAACTGGGCCACGGCGGCATGGGCGTGGTTTACGAGGCGGAGCACCGGCTGATGGACCGCCGCGTGGCCCTGAAGGTCATCAGCAAGGATCTGGTGGATCGGCCGGAGGTCCTGGCCCGTTTCCACGCCGAGGTCAAGGCGGCTGCCCGGCTCAACCACCCCAATATCGTTCAGCCCTACGACGCCGAACAGGCGGGCGACCTGCACCTGCTGGTCATGGAGTACGTCGAGGGCACCGACCTGGCCCGGTTGGTGCGGCAACAGGGTCCGCTGCCAGTGGGCCAGGCCTGTGGAGGGTGTGCCAGGCGGCGCAGGGCTTGCAGCACGCCCACGAGCAGAAGATGGTGCATCGGGACATCAAGCCGCAGAACCTGATGCTGACGCCGCAGGGGCAGGTGAAGATCCTGGACTTCGGGCTGGCCCGGGTCCGGAGCGAGCGGGGGCCAACTCCCGGGTTGACCAACAGCGAGGCGTTCCTGGGGACGCCGCAGTACGTGGCGCCGGAGCAGGCCCTGGATGCCCACACGGCGGACATCCGGGCCGACATCTACAGCCTGGGGTGTACCCTGTACTGCCTGCTGACGGGCCGGCCGCCGTTCAATGAGGGGACGGCGTTGAAGACGATCATGGCGCATCGGGAGAAGGAGGCGGTGCCACTGCATGAAGTCCGGCGGGAGGTGCCGGAGGCGCTCTCGGCGGTGGTGGCGCGCGTGCTGGCCAAGGACCCAGCGCAGCGCTACCAGACCCCGGCGGAGGTCGTCGAGGCGCTGGCACCCTTCTGCCAGGCGAAGCCGAACCTCGGGCCCAGCGCGACGTTGCCGTATCTTCCGGACGCATCATCTCCCGAATGCACTACCGGCCGCGACCAACTTACGGCCGAACTGCTGACCGTGGGGGTGAACAGCGGCAGCAGGCGGCGGTCGCCCTGGCGGTTCCTGTGGACGGCAGCGGCCCTTGTCGCTGGTCTGGTGGCGGCTGGGATTGCCCTGCTCCTGGTCTGGGGACCGCGCCCCAAGACCGACCCGGAGTCTCGGTTCAATGTCCCGATGGAAACAGTTCGGGCAGCGCCGGCGGCACTGGTGGTGCGGGCCCTGCGGGTGGAGCATTTCGCCTGCCGAGGCGAGACAGCCGTGCCACGCGGCGAGATCGGTGTTCGCTCGTTCAGCACGCGCTATGGCGACCAGCTGCGCGTGCAGGCGGAGCTGTCGGAACCGGCCTCCTGCTTCCTGCTGGCGCTGAACGCCGACGGCAAGGAGCAGCTGTGCTGGCCGGCTGACCCCAAGGTTCCGCCGGAAAGGTGCGAGCGGCTGTCGTACCCGGGGGGTGATCAAGTCTTCAACCTGAACGACGAGGTGCATGGCGGGCTGCAGGCCTTCGTACTGTTGGCATCGCGGCAGCCGCTGCCTGGCTATACCGCGTGGCGGCAGGGACAGCCGCCGCTGCCCTGGAAGCGGCTGCCTCCCGTGGAGGATGTGGTCTGGCGAGGCGAAGGCGAGAGACTCGAATCGGTCCTGCCCGGTGAGGTTCGCGGGGGAGTCAGCGAACTCAAGGGGCTCGGGCCCTTGACCCAAACGGTCCAGCAGCTCAGAGCGGCGGCCGGCATCGAAACCGCCGCGGCGCGAGCATTCCCGGTGTTGCCAAGGGTGCGCGAGTGAAGGCGAGCCCGCGCGATCGACAACAGAACACATCACAGAGGGTTGCCCATGAGATCTTATTGGCGACTGCTGGCATGCGTGGTGCTGAGTCTGGGTGTGGCCGTGGTGAGCCGCGGCGCGGAGGTGCCTCCCTGGAAGCGACTGCTCCAGGGCGAGGACGCGAAGAAAGTTGAGGCCCTCCAGAAACAGATCAACGAGCTGGAAGACGTGGGCAAGTTCGCACAGGCCATCACACCGGCTGAGGAGTGCCTCGCGCTCCGCCGGCGCGTCCAGGGAGACGAGCACTGGCAAACGGGCGACGCCCGGCGCGCCGGGCGGTTGCTGCGACAACTCGCCGACATGCCGGCCGAGAAGCAGCAAAGATACCTCAAAGCCTCTCAAATGCTGTTTCAGGCAATTCAACTGGATCAGACACCCCCCGACTCGGAACGGCTCTACCGTCAGGTGCTCACGATCTTGGAACAAGACCTGGGACCCCAACACCCCTTACCCGCCCTCGTCGATAACGAGCTGGCGAACAACCTGGCAGACCAGGGCCAGTTCACCAAGGCCGAACCGCTGTATCGGCAGGCC
>DATNHL010000132.1:0-23114 GCA_035604995.1 Occallatibacter sp.
TCTCATCAACCTTTACCGGCCCGAGAGCGCGGCTAAGCCCAGTCCACGTGCCGACCATACGCATCTGGATCGAAGTCCATTCATCAAAGTTTGGTGCACACCAAGTTGGGAAATGGCCAGTTGCACCACAGGCTGCTAAGCACTGCGAGAGCTCCCACGCCTTCTTGTCACCGTCAACAACCTCAAAATGTCTGCGATTGCGCCTTTTCCTGTAAAACGGCTTGACGCCGCGCTTGAAAAAGATGGCGTGGAACAGAGCTGTCCACGCAATGCACATGAGGACAATGTAGCCGCCTGAACGGAAACTCGTCCTCGGCCTGTTGTAGGTCTCGACAGCCAGAAAGGCACTGTCGCGAGCCTTTTCGAGATGTACTGCAACCTCGTTCTTGAGTCGCGGCATCTGGAGATTCTCTTGGCACACAAGATAGCACTAAATCCCGACGGGCGCCCCTTCCAATCTGACCTCTTAGCGAAAGTTGGATGGTAACACAAACTTCAGCCCACCAAGCCGCCCGCTCGCAACCGCCGAAGCCGATAAGAAATCGTGAGCGCCGTCACCGATCCGCAGGTCAGCAGGCTGGCCGCCATGCCCAGGATCAGCGACCAATCATGCTGATAGGCCCCATGCACAATGCCAACCACCTGCAGCACGCTGAAGCCGCCGAAGGTGATCAGCGAGATGCCTTCGTCGGTCTTCTTGCGCCACACAGCCAGCACCTGCGGGACAAACAGCAGCGCGTTGCATCCCAGGCCCAACCCAAAAAGCCACTCAAAGATCTCTTTCATCCCACGCGCCTCCCATCGCCGAAGCGCATCGCGTGGCGCGCTTTTGCGCGAGCTGCTTCTTCCTCACGGCTGCGCGGCGGCGCATTGGTTTCGAGTGAAGTGAGCAGGCGCGCGGATACGGCGGCGATTTCGTCCACGGCCAGGCCGAACGCGGCTTCATTGGCCTTCGACGGCTTGTTGAAGCCGCTCACCTTGCGGACGAATTGCAGGCTGGCGGCGCGAATCTCCTCGTCCGTCACCGGCGGATCGAAGTTGAAGAGCATTTTGATGTTCCGGCACATGGATGGAAGACCTCCTGCTGCTTCTCCGGCGCGCACCATTCGACGAGCCCGGGGCACACCACCATCCTCTCACTCCGAGGGAAGTGGGCGGAATCACAGACTCTGGAAGCCGGCGTTGCTATTCTGCCACCGTGCGGTACGAACGATATACCTACCCGCCGTATGGCGCGCCCCTGATGGAAGCGTACGGCGCTGGTTTTGAATCCGTCTACGTGATCCTTCACCCGTTTGTCAGCGTTCCCGACGATCTTGGCTGGAAGGCGACGAAAGCCTATCCGAGCGACGAGCAAATCGCGAGCCTCGGGGGAAAATGCACGTGGGCGCAGGTGGCCGCGGAGACGGGACTGCGCACCTGCTCCAAAGTGAACCAGGCGCTGCTGACGTCGATCCGGTCGATCGGCGAGGAGTTGTGCGACTATCCGGCCAGCAGCGCGCTTCGGACTTTCCTCGAGGCGGGGTCCAGGTGGATGCCCGGCGAGGGACGATTCGAACCCCTGCTGCAGCTGGATTTTCTGGATGTTTTTGAGGCAACGGGCCAGAGAGAACTGGTCTTTGTCCCGGAATTCCCCAGTGTCGATCCAATCCAGCAACTCAGTGTAGCGCGGCTCAGAAGCTGCGAAGATGCATTCCCCTATCGTGGAACTCTTGTGGCGCCGGATGAATCGTTTCTGCTGACCGTGGATTGGGATAGTTTCTTCACGCTGCTCTTCGGCCCGCGCGAATTTGTGGCCGAAATGGTGCGCCGGCACAATCTGGAAGGCTTTTTCGCAACCCCAACCACCGAGCACTTCTGGTTCAACTATTCGTTTGGTTGCTCGATCGTGACGGTCGCTCCGGAGGGGTGGGCGGCAAGCTGATCGCGCGCGCCTGTAGAATGCCAGGAAGCGCATGCAGGCCCCGCCCATGACCTACTTCGATCAAGTCTCCGAAGCTGCCGCATTCCTTCGAACCAAGCTCGACCCGCTCGCGCCAAAGATTGGAATCGTGCTCGGCTCCGGGCTGGGCGCGGTGGCCGAAACGGTCGCCGACCCCATCCTCGTCCCCTACGCGGAGATTCCTCACTTCCCGCAATCGACGGTCGCGGGTCACTCCGGCCGCATCGTTGCGGGCTTGCTCGGCGGGGTCCCGGTCGTCGTCATGCAGGGCCGTGTCCACTACTACGAGGGGTACACGTCGCAACAGGTTACTTTTCCCATGCGCGTGCTGGGCGCGCTGGGGCTACGGACGGTGGTGCTGACCAACGCGGCGGGCGGCATCGCCGAGGGCTACCACATCGGCCAGCTCGTCGCTCTTGCCGACCACATCAATCTGATGGGCTTCAATCCATTGATCGGTCCCAACGAGCCGCGCTTTGCCGTCCAGGCCGGCGCGGGGTTGCGGTTCTTCGACATGACCGAGGCCTATTCGAAGGAATTGCGCTCGCTGGCGAGTATGGCCGCGGAAGAGGAGGGGTTCAAACTCGCCGAGGGGGTTTATCTGGCTGTGAGCGGTCCCAGCTTTGAGACGCCGGCCGAGATCCGCGCCTTCCGGTCGATGGGCGCAACGCTGGTGGGCATGTCCACCGTGCCTGAGAACATCGTGGCGCGGCATATGGGGATTGAGGTTCTGGGCATCTCGTGCGTCACGAACCTGGCTGCCGGGCTAGGCGCAACCCAGCTGAGTCACGAGGAGGTCTTCGAGGCGGGCAGGCAGGTGGAGCATCGGCTGGCGGGGCTCTTCGAGCGGCTTGTGCCGCGCATTGCCGCCCATCTGGAGGCGGAATCGTGAGCGTGCCGGCGTGAGCGAATCAGTCAACCTGGAGTCTGCCGCGCGCAGCGCCCAAAACAAGGAAAGTACGAAGTACCTGCCGTTTCCGCCGGTGGTGCTGGCCATTGCCGGCTGTTCCGGCTCCGGCAAGACCACGCTCGCCGGCGAGCTGGCCCGCACCCTGGGCGGAGTGCACTTCCACTTCGACAACTACTACCGCGACCTGGCCCACATGCCCCTGGCCGAGCGCGCGCAGCAGAACTTCGACGACCCGGCACTCATTGAGAGCCCGCTGCTCATCGAGCACGTGGCAGCACTGGCCCAAGGCCAGGCCATCGAGCGCCCCCTCTACGACTTCGCCACCTACATCCGCATCCCCGGCCAGACGAAAGCCTTCTGCCCCGGCCCGTATCTGCTGGTCGAGGGGCTGTTTGCGCTTTATTATCCGGAGTTGCTGCCGCTCTACCAGCTGCGCGTCTACATCGATACGCCCGACGAACTCTGCTTTGAGCGGCGGCTCAAGCGTGACATGGAGCAGCGCGGCCGCACCCCGGAGTCGGTGCGGCGCCAGTACGACCTGACCGTCCGTCCGGCCAGCCTGGCATACGTCCGCCCCTCGGCCGTCCACGCCGACATCACCGTCGACGGAACCGGCGCCCTGGACTGGAAGGTGGAGCGGGTCCTGACAGAGATGCGCACGCACGGCCTGCTGCTGAGTCCAGTCTGAACCAGGCTGGGACGGCTGCCGTTACCTGCGGGTCAAAAAAGTTCGACGTCCCCGTAACAATCCTGGCACTTTGCGGATAATTTCACATCCAATCAATATGCATTGCTCATCCGCACCGATAAGGTGAGGGTGAGATGAGCCGAACCATGACCGTGAGCCAGCGCAAAATGCCGGGCAAGCCAATCCAGTCTCTTGAGGCGATCAAGGAGAACGCGGCCCTGTGGCTGCGGCAGGGCATTTCGCCGCGCCGACTGGCGCTGACGCTGGCGCTGGGATGCGCCATTGGCTGCATACCGGTGGTGGGCATTCCTACGCTGGTGTGCGCGGCGCTGGCCTTGGCGCTGCGGCTGAATCTGCCCGCCATTCAAGCGGCGAACTATGCCGTCATGCCGCTGCAACTGGCGCTGATTGTACCGTTTGTGCGGCTGGGCGGATGGCTCATCGACTCCAGCAGCAATCAGGCGCTCAAGGCCGGCACGCTGCTGCACGGCTCGCCCTTGCGGGCGCTGACGCAGATGGGTTCGCTGGCCGAACAGGCGCTGCTGGCCTGGGTGGTCATAGCCGTTCCCGCGGTCCTGCTGCTCACCTTCACGCTCACGGGGCTTCTGCGCCGCATCCCGGCTGTGGCCGCGGCCGAAGCAGGCGACTGAGGCAGCGGGCTCGCATCCTATTTTCCCGCGTAGGGATCGGCGACAGGTTTCGCGCTTTCGAGCCACGCCGCGTAGATCATGTCGCGCAGCATGGACGCTCCGGCAGCCAGGCGTTCGGCGGTAAACTCCCGCGACTCCGGCGTTCCCGCGCCGACAAACCCGCCTGCCTTTTCCAGTTGATAGACCCGTTCCACATGGGTCCTGGTCTCTCGCAGGTAGGCCACGTAATTGTCGAAGATGTCTCCCTCGATGGCCTTCGGCTCGGTCATCTTCGCCCGCACCTCGGGCTCGTGCAGATTCGTATCGACGAACGGCCCTTCGAACTGCCAGTGAATCTGGTGGTCGGTGGTGTAGCCGTTGGGATTCGAACCGACCCAGCCGTTGTACTGGATGGTGGTGTGCAGGGGCTGGGATGCGTCGCCGACGTAGTGGCCCAGCCAGCCCGCATAGAAGAGTGCGGCCGCTTCCACACCGCGCGTATCCTGGTGTGCGGTTTGAAGCGCGCGATACTCGCGCAGGGCAGCTTTCAGCCTCTCCCACACCTCGGTGGCCTCCCACGGCTGCAGGCCAATCTTCTCCGGGCGCTGGCCCGAGGCAAAGACCTTTGCCTCAAAGTCTAGGCGGTGCCGGGGCAAGGGGCCCAGCGCATCGGCCGGCTCCAGATCGATGAAGTGCTCGGGAGCCTGCGCCGCGTTCAATTCGGGCTCGCCGGGCGACCGCCAGCGGTCCGGCTCTGGGCCCAGGTACTCGATCTCGTTGATCGCGGCCTCGGAGCGGAGAAACTCCGGCACGCTCCCCGGCAGTGTGCTGGCCGCCAGCTTGTTGACCAGCCGATGGCCTCCATTGCCCCAGGCGCGGGCGGCTGGTGGGGGGGCGATCAGGTAAACCAGCCCGGCCAGAGCCAGACCCGGCAAAGAGAATCGAGCGGCAAACGCAGACAGTGATGAGCGCAACATGAGCCCAGTATAAGGTTGCGGGCTTGGCGCGGAGCCGGAAGGTCCTGTCAGGAAAGCGGTTGTTCCCTCGGCGACGCGGCCCGATCCTTCTTGGCAACGGTCTTGCTGCCTGCCCGTTACTTCGGCGTTTCATCCATGGCAACTCGTACGTAATTGCATACAGGGTCTGAAATCAAACGCTTATACTACGTGCAAACCGCCACGAAATCGGCAGGAAGATGCTCGATGGATGAGTCAATCGAGCTTCTTGAATACATGCGGGCCTTTTGGTAACAGGAAAGCTATCGCACAAGGGCCGATTTGCAGCATACTAGTGCGGTACCATAGTAACCGTGTCCGCACGCAGGGTAATCGGGGTGACTGTCTTTTCCACTCCCGCGACAAAGACCGTGTGATGGGGGCCGGGCAGAAGAGGCCACTCGGCGGATTTGCTTTGGGGACGGATCCGCTCTGGTTCCACTGTAGCCTTGGGGGATTCATGCAGGAAGGCGCCAACGCCGGTAAGACGAACCCTTCCGAGCAAGCCGCGCCAGCGGTCCGGGGCGGCATCTCCCTGCTATGGCCTGCCTTGGCTGGCTTGTCGCTTGCTCTGGCCGCTGGAGCGGTTGCCGCGCGCGTGGCTGCCGGCCCGCGGTTCGATGGACTTCTGATCTTTGCCGCCGGGGCTGCGGGCGTAGTCCTGGCTCTGCGCCTGCTGATCCGCGAGAACGCCCCCCCGCAGGCACCTGAATCCCCAGCCCCTGAGCCGCTTAGAGACCTGTTCGAGTCGTCCGGTCCAGGGGTGGTCGGCATCGGTCTGGATGGCAGCCTGACCTACGTGAACCCCTCCGCGGAACGCATGCTTGGTTACCATGCCGAAGAATTGATGAAGGAGTGGGCGACCTACGACATCCTCGGCCCTGGCGAGGGCGCGCGCCTGGTTGCGGAGATGGAAAGACTGTGCGGCGTGCAAAGGCCTCCGGCAGCCACTCCAGCCGGACGCATGGCTGCCTACATGGAGTGCGTGCGCAACCTGCCGCCCAGCCGGGTGCCCGCCTTCGACGCGCAGTTGCGCCGCAAGGATGGCGAGCTGATCCCCAGTACCCTCCATATCTCCGCTGTGCGCGACACTACCGGCGCCATCGCCGGCCTCATGGCTGTCGCTGTGGACCAGGGCGCGACCATGCGCCAGGAGATGGCGCAGAGGGAATCCCAGGAGCGCTATCGCGACCTGTTTGAAAACTCCAGCGAAATGATTGCCACGCTCAGTCCGGCCGGCAAATTTCTCTATGCCAATCCCGCCTGGAAGCGCTGCTTCGGCAAAGATATCTCCGAACTCATCGAAATCAATTCGATTGACGAGCTTTTTGGCTCGAGTTGCCGGACTGAAGTTGCGGCGCTGTTCCGCCGCGCCCTGGATGGCGAGTTGGTGGACCGCGCCCCGTTGCGCCACCACACACCCGACGGGCGCATCCTGGAGCTGGAACTGAGCCTCAGCCAGCGCCAGAAGGCCGGCAACCCGCTGGCGATCCGCTGTCTCATGCGCGACGTGACCCAGCAAAAGCAACGCGAACACCGCCTCGCCCTGCAGCTGGTGGTGAGCCAGATCCTCGGTGAGAATGCCTCCTCTGACGTGGCCGTCATGCGCATCTTGGAAGCGCTCTGCGTCTCCCAGGGGTGGGATATGGCAGTGAAATGGGGCGTCAACGCTGAGGAAAACCGGCTTGAGTTCCGCTCTGCCTGGGCAGCGGCCGGACGCCGCGCCGAGACTTTCATTCAGGAGAGCATGGGGCTCACCCTGGCCAAGGGGGTTGACCTTCCCGGACGCGCCTGGCAGGATGGCCGCCCCGTCTGGTTCTATGACCTCGCTTCCATGCCGGCCACGGCGCGGGTCGAGTCTGCCCTGCGCCACGAAATGGTCTCTGGCTGGGCCGTTCCGGTCCGCGAGGGCAACAAGGTGCTGGCAGTGCTGGAGTTTTATTGCCACTTCGGCCTGCGCGAAGACCGCGAAGCGCTGGCCGCTGTGGAAACCGTGGCCGCCTCGCTTGGGCAGATGCTGGCCCGCAGCGAAGAACGCGGCCGCGCCGAGGAGCTCTACCGCCAGCAGGAGATTCTGCTCGACTCTGTGACCGACGGCATCTGCGGGGTCGACCGCCGCGGCCTGATCAGCTTTGCCAACCCGGCCGCCGCCAGCTTGCTGCGCGCAGACGCCGCCACCCTGGCCGGCACGCCGGTCCACGACCTCCTGCACGGGGCGGCGCCTCCCAATCGCCAGTGCAGCGAGGAATGCCCCCTGCGCCGCGCCCAAGGCCGTCAGAAAGCGGCTGCGGGCGAAGACACCATCTTCCGCGCCGACGGCAGTTTCTTCCCCGCCGAATACGTTCTCACCCCCATCGCCGACCAGGGCCGCTTTTCCGGCTCCGTGCTCAGCTTCCGCGACATCAGCCAGCGTTACGCGCTGGACCGGCTCAAAGACGAGTTCATCTCCACGGTCAGCCACGAACTGCGCACGCCGCTCACCTCCATTCGCGGAGCGCTCGGGTTGCTCTCTTCCGGCATTCTCGGCGATGTGAACGACAAGGCCACCAACCTGCTCCGCATCGCCGTCACCAACTCCGACCGCCTGGTCCGCCTTATCAACGACATCCTCGACCTGGAGCGCATCCAGAGCGGCAAGGAGCCGCTCGCGTTCCGGCCCGTGCAACTGGCGCAGATCGTCCGCCAGGCCATCGACGGCATGGCCCCGGTGGCCGATGCGGCCGGCGTCCAGCTCATCCACGACACCACCCAGGTGGAGATTGCCGCTGACCCCGACCGCCTCCTGCAAGTCCTCACCAACCTGCTCTCGAACGCCGTCAAGTTCTCTCCGCCCAGCTCCACTATCTCCGTGATGATGCGCCCCGGCGCAAGCGGGGTCACGCTTTCGGTCATCGACCAGGGCCGTGGCATTCCCGCCGACAAGCTGGAAGCCATCTTCGGCCGCTTCCAGCAGGTGGACGCCTCGGACTCACGCCAGAAGGGCGGAAGCGGGCTGGGGCTGGCCATCTGCCGCACCATCGTGCACCAGCACTCCGGGCGCATCTGGGCGGAGCGCAATCCCGTCCGCGGGTCCACGTTCCGCGTCTTTCTGCCTTACGAGCGGCCAGCCATCGAAGCGCCGAAGGCCGTATTCGACCACGAAACCGGTCACGGCACCGTCCTGCTGGCAGGTGCCAACCCCGCATCCAGGCCCCACATTGCTATCCTGCTCACCAGTCACGGGTACCGCGTGGTGGAGACTACCACGGTGGAAGAAACCCTGGCCGCGGCCCACGATGGCGTGGAAGCCATCCTGCTCGACACCTCTCTGGACGGCATGAATGGCTGGGAGATTCTGCCCCTGCTGCGCCGCCTGCGTCCCGACGGACGCATCCCCATCGTCCTGCTCAGCGTGGATAAGCGCCAGGCCCCTGTCGCGCTGCCTGCCGATGCTGAGGGATGGGTGGCCAACCGGCTGAGTGAGGATGTCTTGCTGGGCGAGTTGGCCCGCGTTTTCTGCGGACCCGGTGAAAGTGCCCGAATACTCGTGGTTGAAGACGATGTGGATCTGGCGCATGTGATTCGCGACGTCTTCACCCTCGAGTCCATCGAGGTGCATCTGGCGCACTCCCTGCAGGAGGCGCTGGACGCTTGTTTCAGCTTCCAGCCCCACCTGCTGGTGCTGGACATCGGCCTGCCCGACGGCGACGGCTTCAACGTCGTTGACTGGCTCCGCAAGCACGAGAACCTTTCCCGCCTGCCGCTGGTGGTCTACTCCGGCCGGGACCTGTCACCCAACGAGTGCCGCGAACTCACCCTCGGGCCCACCCAGTTTCTCACCAAGGCCCGCGTCCAGCCCCAACAACTGTTAGCCCTGGTGCTGACCATGCTGCGCAACTCCCGCCAGATGGAAGAGGCCGCTCAACCGGAACCCTCGCTCAACACACCGTGATTGGCCCCGCAGCAAACGGCAGTCTGTTGCCTGAAGAGTACCCCGTCCGGTAGCCTTCTTGGTTGCGAGCATCGACAGACACGCTCGAACGGTCGAAAATGGCCATGGCAGCACACACAACGAACTGATCCGAGTTCCTTGCTTTTCGAGGTTGTTTTCTTATGACCTACCGCATCCTTATCATCGACGACGAAGACGATATTCGCGAAGTAGCCGCGCTCAGCCTGGAGACCGTCGCCAACTGGCAGGTCTTTACGGCCAACTCCGGCTCGCAGGGCCTGGCCCGGGCCATCGAGCACCAGCCCGACGCCATCCTGCTGGACGTGATGATGCCCGGCATGGACGGCCCTACGACCTTCCGCGAGCTGCGCAAGAACCCGGTTACTGCGCACATCCCGGTCCTGCTGCTGACCGCCAAGGTGCAGAGCTCCGATCAGCGACGGTTTGCCGACCTGGGCGTGGAGGCAATCCTCTTCAAGCCCTTTGATCCACTCACGCTCTCCGACCAGATCGCCAGCGTTCTGGGCTGGAGTTGATCCCTCATGGCCACGGACGCACAGGCCGCTCTCTCCGCCGCTCTGGACCGCTTGTGGACTCAGTTCCTGCCGCAGATGCAGGAGAGGGTTGAGATTCTGGAGACTGCCGCGCAGGCCTTTGCCGCCGGGCCGCTCCCCATCGAGAGGCAGCAGGAGGCGCAGGCCGCGGCTCACAAGCTGGCCGGTGTGCTGGGCACGTTTGGCCTGACGCGTGGTACGGAACTGGCGCGTGAACTGGAGATCGTCTACTCCCGCCAAATCGAGCCCGGCAGCGATCTGGCCGAGCGGCTGGCATCTGCCTCCGCCGAGCTGCGCACGATCGTTGCAACCCGGAAATAAGAACACAATGGCCGGAAGGACTTCTCCTTCCGGCCGTTGCTACGTGGTCCGGGATAACCCGATACCACGTAGAGGCTGCGCTCTATACCACCTTCAGGACATTTCCGCTGAGATCACGCGAGGTCGAAGCGGTCAAGGCTCATCACCTTGCTCCAGGCCGCCGCAAAGTCATTCACGAGCGCCTGCTGCCCGTCGCCGCACGCATAGAATTCCGCGAGGGCTCGAAGCTGAGAGTTCGAACCGAAGACAAGATCGACTACGGTGCCCGTCCACTTGAGCTCGCCGGTCGCCCGATCGCGCCCCTCCAACACGCCTTCCGTTGTAGTTGACCTCTGCCACTTGGTGTTCATGTCGAGGAGATTCACAAAGAAATCGTTGGTCAATGTTTCGGGCCGCTTGGTGAAGACGCCATGTTTGGATTGTCCGAGGTTTGCATTCAGGGCGCGCATGCCCCCGATCAGTACCGTCATCTCGGGAGCGGTCAGCGTCAGCAGGTTCGCCCGATCCACCAGCAACTCAGCCGCCGATCCCTCGTCTCCCTTCCTGAGGTAGTTGCGGAACCCGTCTGCGGTCGGCTCCAGCACCGCAAACGAGTCCACATCGGTCTGCTCCTGCTTGGCATCCGTGCGCCCTGGCGAGAAGGGAACCTTGACGTCGTGGCCGGCCTTCTTTGCAGCCGCCTCGACGGCTGCGCAGCCACCCAGAACGATCAGGTCAGCCAGCGAGACCTTCTTCCCACCGGTTTCCGCCCCATTGAAATCCTCCCGGATCGCCTCCAGCGCCTGAAGGACCTTCGCCAGTTCGGCCGGCTGGTTGACTTCCCAATCCTTTTGCGGCGCCAGGCGAATGCGCGCCCCGTTCGCCCCGCCGCGCTTGTCGCTGCCGCGGAACGTCGAAGCCGACGCCCAGGCCGTTGTGACCAGTTGGGAGATGGATAGTCCGGATGCGAGGATCGTGGCCTTCAGGGCAGCAATATCCTTCTCGTTGATCAAGATATGATCCACCGCGGGAATGGGATCCTGCCACAGCAGCGGCTCCTTCGGAACCAGCGGGCCAAGATACCGCGAGAGAGGCCCCATGTCGCGGTGCGTCAGCTTGAACCAGGCCTTGCTGAAGGCGTCTGCCAACTCCTGCGGATTCTCCAGGAAGCGCCTGGAAATCTTCTCATAGATCGGGTCCATGCGCAGTGAGAGGTCGGTCGTGAGCATGTTGGGGACGTGCTTCTTGTTGGGGTCCTGAGCATCCGGCACGGTACCCGCTGCAGATGCGTCCTTGGGCCTCCACTGGTGAGCACCGGCAGGGCTCTTCGTGAGTTCCCATTCATAGCCGAACAGGTTTTCCAGGAAGTTGTTGTCCCACTTCACCGGGTTGGTGGTCCATGCGCCCTCTAACCCGCTGCCGATCGTATCGCTGCCATGGCCGGCGCCAAAGCTGCTCTTCCAGCCCAGGCCTTGCTCTTCGATGGGGGCACCCTCGGGTTCCGGACCGACATACTTGCTGGGATCGGCAGCGCCATGCGCTTTGCCGAACGTGTGTCCGCCGGCGATGAGGGCGACTGTCTCCTCGTCGTTCATCGCCATGCGAGCGAACGTCTCCCGAATATCCTTTGCCGCGGCGACTGGATCCGGATTGCCATTGGGTCCTTCCGGATTCACATAGATTAAGCCCATTTGAACAGCGGCGAATGGGTTGTCGAGCTGACGGTCGCCTCTGTAGCGCTCATCTCCCAGCCACTTGCTCTCCGGTCCCCAGTAAGTGTCGTCCGGCTCCCAGATGTCCTCGCGCCCGCCGCCGAAACCGTAGGTCTTGAATCCCATCGACTCCAGCGCCACGTTCCCGGTGAGAATGATCAGGTCGGCCCAGGAGAGTTTACGGCCGTACTTCTGCTTGATGGGCCAGATCAACCGGCGCGCCTTGTCGAGGCTCACGTTGTCCGGCCAGCTGTTGAGGGGAGCAAACCGCTGCGCTCCGGAGCCCCCGCCGCCGCGGCCATCGGCAATGCGATAGGTGCCTGCGCTATGCCAGGCCATACGGATGAAGAACGGCCCATAGTGGCCGTAGTCCGCGGGCCACCAGTCCTGCGAGGTCGTCATCAAGGCATGGAGGTCCTTAATCACGGCATCCAAGTCGAGGCTCTTGAACTCCTCAGCGTAATTGAACGCCTCGCCCATGGGATTGGATAGTGATGAGTGCTGGTGCAAGATATTCAGGTTCAGTTGATTGGGCCACCAGTTTGCGTTCGTTGAGGCTCCAGCCGCTGTGTGTTTCAGCGCGCCGCTCGAAAATGGGCACTTCGCTTCGTCTGACATGGTCCTCTCCTTCGGAGCCCTGCCAGTCGTAGTCAGGCGTTCAGACATGGGCACGTCTCCTTGAGGTATTTGTGATTGTCGCTTGGGTTTCGCGCCGGGCTGCCTTTGAGCACCCTGCGTCGTTGTTTGAACTTCTGGATTGCGGCTCGCTCGCCGGGCGATCTTCCAGAACCGGTCCACTTAATCAACCTAGCCTCGCCGCTTCCATAAGTAAAATGAATTGTTTCTACAATGACGATTCTCATGACCTATGATAGGAGCATTCGCGGAGATGGCTCCGGAATGACTGCCAGGCCACGCGCACACCAGTGTAACGCCGTCTGGACGGACCGACCAACCATGAACCTTCAGGACATCCGTTACCTGGTAGCTGTCGCCGAGCTTCGCCACTTTGGCCGCGCAGCCGAGGCCTGCAACGTGAGCCAGCCCACGCTCAGCAGCCAGATTCGCAAGCTGGAAATCGAGCTGGGCGTGACGCTTCTGGAGCGGACCAACAAGCGCGTCGACATTACGCCGGTGGGCAGCCAGATTCTGACGCACGCGCAGCGCGCCCTGGCCGAGGCCGGCCAGATGGAGGCGGTGGCCCGTGCAGCCCGCGACCCGCTGGTGGGTCCGCTGAAGCTGGGTGTGATTCCAACGCTCGCACCCTACCTGATGCCCATCATTCTCAAGCCGCTGCGCCAGGCCTATCCCGGGCTGACCATTGAGCTGTGGGAAGACCAGACACGGTCGCTGATCGACGGGCTGCGCAACCATCGGCTGGACGCGGCCCTGTTGGCCACGGCGCCCGATGCGCCCGAGATCACCGAGATTGCGCTGTTCGAAGAGCCACTGCTGGCCGCGTTGCCGCTTGACCACGAGTTTGCCGGGCAGACATCGGTCAGCGAGGAGTCGCTTGCCGAGGAGATGTTGGTGCTGGCCGACGGTCATTGCCTCGCCAACCACGCTCTGGCGGCCTGCGGCAAGCCCTTGCCCCCGCGCGGCGGAGCACCATCGCAGCGCAGCGCACTGCAGAGCTCGATGCAGGCCGCGACACTGGAGACGCTGGTGAACTTGGTGGCCGCCGGGTATGGAGCGACGCTGATTCCCGCGCTGGCGGCCAGTTCGCTGGGCCAACGCGGCATTGCACTGCGCCCGCTCACCGGACAGTCTTCGCGCACCATCCGGCTGGCGAGCCGGCCAGGATTTCCGCGGCCGCAAGCTCTGCGCGCGCTGGAAAAGGTCATCCGCCGCGCCATCAAGCCGTACGAGCGCAGCGCCTGGTCCCTCGACAAACTGCCCTGAGAAATTGCCCGGGGTGCCCCACCCGCGCGACGTTTTTGCTTTTATCGCTGGGGTGGAAATCCACCATCCTGACAGCGGGTGCCCCAGGTTTCGTTTTTGAGGCCTGGGAAACCATGATCCCTCAAGCCCTTCCCGACGACGCCCTGCCCCTGTCCGGAATCGCACAGTCTTTTATGGAATCGAACGGGCAACCTCGACCCTCCTGCTCCATCTCACGCGGAAACCGCCCTTTTTGAGTCCCAATCCCCGCTCCCGTTTGGCAGTGGAAATGCTCTACCAAAGCCAGAGTGAGCCCTCCCCAGGAACCATCGGCTTCCTCACGGCGTATCACACTGCACCCGAACCCGCCCGGAAACAGGCGCCTTTGAGCACGACCCACTCGAACTCCCTCGGAGGTCAGGCACGTGGCAATGTTCATGAATCAACTCAGGCAAGTTCTGCGCAGACTTGGCCGCGCGCCCATGTTTACCGCCATCACGCTCGTCATGCTGGCCATCGGTGTGGGCGCCAACACGGTGATCTTCAGCGTGCTCGAGGGCGTTCTGCTGAAGCCGCTGCCGTACCCCCATGCGGAGCAGTTGATCGGCGTCTGGTACAAAGCTTCCCTCGCCAACTTCGAGAACCTGAACATGTGCCGTTCGATTTATTTCATCGATCGTGAACAGAGCACCACGTTGCAGGACATCGGCGCCTACGACGGCGATGCATTCAGCGTAACCGGCGCGGGAGAACCGGAGCATGTCCGCGGCCTCGATGTCACCGATGGAACGCTGCCGCTCCTCGGCGTCACACCGGCGCTTGGCCGCCTGTTCACGCGCCAGGACGATACACCCGCCGCGCCCGCCACAGTTGTGCTCTCTTACGCTTACTGGCAGCAGAAATTCGGCGGCGCGACCAACGTGATAGGCAGCTCCATCACCATGGACGGCACGGCGCGCCAGATCATTGGCGTCCTGCCCAAGGGCTTCCACTTTCTCGATTACACCGAAGCTGCGCTGATTGTGCCCTTCCAATGGGACCGCAGCAAAACCAAGCTCGGCAACTTCAGCTATCGCTCTCTTGCGCGGCTCAAGCCCGGAGTCACCATGGAGCAGGCCAGCGCCGACATGGCCCGGCTTGTGCCAATCACCTTTCGCAGCTTCCCTCCGCCCGACGGGTACAGCATCAAGCTCTTTGAGAAAGCCCACATTAGCCCCAGTCTCCGCCCCTTGAAGCGGGACGTCATCGGGGACGTAGGCAAAGTCCTCTGGGTCCTCATGGGCTCCATCGGAGTGGTTCTCCTTGTCGCATGCGCCAACGTCGCCAATCTGCTGCTGGTGCGCGTGGAAGGCCGCCGCCAGGAACTTGCTATCCGCTCCGCGCTGGGCGCGCCCTGGGGAAGAACCGCGGCGGAGCTGCTTTTTGAGAGTCTGATCCTCGGCGTGGCCGGCAGCGGGATCGGGCTCGGGTTTGCTTACGGCGCATTGCGGGCTCTTGTCGCCGCGGCGCCCACCGGCCTGCCACGCCTCCAGGACATCGGCATTGACATCCCGGTTCTGCTCTTTACGCTCGGCCTGGCCCTGTTCACCAGCTTGCTCATCGGCGCGATTCCAGTGTTCAAGTATGCCGGAGTGAAGGCCACCAGCGGCCTGCGCGAAGGCGGCCGCGCCCTCAGCCAGAGCCGCGAGCGCCACATGGCCCGCAAGACACTGGTCGTCGTCCAAGTTGCGCTCGCCCTGGTTCTGCTCATCTGCTCCGGCCTCATGATCCGCACCTTCCAGGCGCTGATGCGTGTCTCTCCCGGCTTCACTCAACCCGATGCAGTCCAGTCGTTCCGTTTCTACATCCCCGAAACGCAGATACCCGACGAGCAGGCCGATCGCGTGGTTCACATGGACCAGGAAATCCTGAACAAGCTCGCTGCCATTCCCGGCGCGCAATCGGTGGGCTTCAGCAATGAAGTGCCCATGGACGGCAGCAGCTCCAGCGACATCCTCTACGCTCAAGACCATGTGTACGGCGAAGGTGAGTTACCGCCCATCCGCCGCTTCAAATTCATCTCGCCTGGGTTCTTTTCCACGCTCGGCACGCACCTCGTCGCAGGCCGCGACATCACCTGGGACGACACCTACGGCTTGCACCCCGTGGCCATCATCTCCGAGGCCTTTGCACGCGAGTACTGGCACAATGCGGAAGGTGCGCTTGGCAAGAAGATTCGCGTTGCCTCCACCGACGACTGGCGCGAAATCGTCGGCGTGGCCCAGGACATTCACGATGACGGCGTAGACCAGGCTCCGCCAAGCACAGTCTACTGGCCCGTGATGCGAGCCAACTTCGAAGGACAAAAGACAGACCTGCGGCGCGATCTCACTTTCATCATCCGCGGCCCCCGCGCCGGTTCCCAGGCCTTCATGAAAGAGGTCCAACAGCAGGTCTGGCAGATCAACCCCAACGTGCCGCTGGCCGAGGCGGCCACCATCGGCGAGCTCTACACCAAATCCATGGCGCGCACTTCCTTCACGTTGGTCCTGCTCTGCGTAGCGGGCGCCATGGCTCTGCTGCTGGGCGTGGTGGGCATCTACGGCGTGATCTCCTACACCGTCTCGCAGCGCACGCGAGAGATTGGCATCCGCATGGCCCTGGGCGCACAGCGCAACGAGCTGACCGGCCTGTTCGTCCGCCAGGGACTGTTGCTCACGGCCATCGGCGCAGGCTGCGGGCTCATCGTCGCATTCGTCACCATGCGGCTGATGTCGTCGATCCTGTTCAACGTGAGCCCGGTGGATCCGGTCACTTACATCGGCATCACTGCCGGGGTTGCAGCAACCGCGTGCCTGGCTTGTTATCTGCCCTCGCGGCGGGCGGCAACCGTCAACCCCGTCAACGCGCTGCGTTCGGAGTAGCCGCCGCACCAATTACACTTCAAAGCAGCATGATCACGCCCGGTCCATTCGCGCCGCAGCTCGGTCTCAGTTTCGACGAGCCACGGCACGCACGCCGCATCTGGCCGGTGCGGGAACTGGTGGGGCAGGTCCGGGAGCTCATCGAGCAGGAGTATGGCGACGTGTGGGTGGAGGGCGAGATCTCCAACTTCCGTCCCGCACCGTCGGGCCACGTTTACTTCACGCTAAAAGATGCCGACGCGCAGCTTCCCATCGTTCTGTTCCGCCGCCAGGCCATGCTGCTGCGCTTCCGTCCCGAGGACGGCCTGCACGTTCTGGTGCGTGGCCGGGTCAGCGTCTACGAGCAGCGCGGCCAGATGCAACTGGTGGCCGAGACCATGGAGCCGGTGGGCGCAGGGTCGCTGCAACTGGCCTTTGAACAACTGAAGGAACGGCTCAAGGCTGAAGGGCTGTTCGACGCCGCGCGCAAGCGGCCGCTGCCCGCATTTCCGCGCACTGTGGGCATTGTCACCTCGCCAACCGGCGCGGTCATCCGCGACTTCCTCAACATCGTCGGCCGCCGGCACTCCGGCCTCAACGTGCTGCTGGTCCCGGTGTCAATGCAGGGCGAACAGGCTCCGGCTGAGATCGAGTCCGCCATTGCTCACCTCAACGCGACCGCTCCCGGCGACCCGGCGCACGTGGACCTGATTGTGCTGGCGCGCGGCGGAGGCTCGCTCGAGGACCTGGCCGCGTTCAACTCAGAGCGCGTGGCCCGCGCCATTGCCGCCTCGCGCCTGCCGGTGGTCTCCGCCATCGGCCACGAAACCGACTTTACCATCGCCGACTTTGCCGCCGACCTGCGCGCACCCACTCCGTCGGCCGCCGCGGAGCTGATCACCGAGGCCCAGCACAAGATTGCCGAGCACCTGGCAACGCAGTCGCACCGGCTGGACCGCGCCGCCCGCTTTCAACTGCTGCAGGCCCGGCAGCGCCTCAGCCGCTCCGCCGCGGCGGACCGCGCCGAGAGGCTCATGGCCACGCTGCTGCATCGCCA
Source organism: Occallatibacter sp. (assembly GCA_035604995.1). Taxonomy (GTDB): domain Bacteria; phylum Acidobacteriota; class Terriglobia; order Terriglobales; family Acidobacteriaceae; genus Telmatobacter. Next base: position 17,482 of record DATNHL010000132.1, read on the forward strand.
GGCCCAGCGCGTCGACGACCTCGCCTTTCGCCTTGAATCTGCCCTCAGCGCCCAGCTTCGCCGTCAGCAGGACCAGGTGGGCGCGTTCACCGCCGCTGTCCTGCGCCACGATCCGCGCCAGGCGCTTGCGCAGGCCCGCGAATGCTTGCAGACCGGCCGCAACCGCCTGCAGCGCACTCTGGAGCGCCAGCTTCACGCTCACGCCAATACCCTCGGCGCCCTCGACGCCCGCCTGCACTCGCTTTCGCCCCTCGCGGTGCTTGACCGCGGCTATGCCCTGGTGCTCGACGCGGAAGGCAACGTGGTCCGCTCTGTGGGACAAATCGGCCCCGGCGACCCCGTCACCACGCGTCTCAGCGACGGTGCTTTCAGCAGCCGCGTTGAATCCACCACCCGCGGCAAGGGAGCCCCGGATTAGGCCCGGCCCATCGATGCTGCTCCCCGCCTTCGAGATTCCTGTGGGCGCTTGTCAAACAAAATCATCCGCCCCGGAGTCTCTAAGGTATGCTTTGACAAGGACCCCCAGTCGCGATCCATTCACCCGTGGACCGCATGGCCTTGTGGTTTTTCAAGAATTGAGATTATGACCGCATCCGCAGCCCGCCAACTCTTCGGCACGGACGGCATCCGCGCCGTCGCCGGGGAACCGCCCCTCGACCCAACCACCATCTTCGCGGTCGGCCTGGCGCTGGCGCACACCCTGCGGCGCGACACGGACCACCCCACCATCATTCTTGGCCGCGACACCCGCGAATCGAGCCCCGGGATCGCCGCCACCCTGGCCGCCGGGCTCCGCGCGGCGAGCGCGCGCGTGGAAAGCGCAGGCATCGTGCCCACTCCTGCCGTTGCCTTTCTTGCCCGTACCCATAAATTCCACGCCGGCGTCGTCATCTCCGCCTCCCACAATCCGTGGCAGGACAACGGCATCAAGCTCTTTGGCGCGGACGGATTCAAGCTGCCCGACCCGGTCGAGCTGGCCATGGAAGATGAGATTCGGCATCACGCCGCCCAGCCGGGCACCCGTTCTGTCGCTCTCGATCCGGCCTACCAGCTGCCCCTGGAATACAACTCCGACTTCCAGGCCGATTACATCCAGTTCCTCATCGATTCGGTCCCCGGGCTGAAATTGGACGGGCTGCGGATCGTGGTGGACTGCGCCAACGGCGCCGCCGCGGCCGTAGCTCCCGAGCTCTTCCGCCGCCTCAACGCCAACCACTCCGCGCACATCACCCTGCTGAACACCAGCCCCACCGGACGCAACATCAACGACGGTTGCGGCGCGCTGCATCCCGCCTACGTGGCCGCCGAAACCGAACGGCGTGGCGCCACGCTCGGCCTCACCTTCGATGGTGACGCCGACCGCTGCATGCTGGCCGGCGCCCACAACAACGTCCTCAACGGCGACGCCATCCTGCTGGCCGTCGCGCGCGACCTGAAGGCCCGCGGCCTGCTCAACGGCGACATGGTGGTTGCCACCACCATGTCGAACATGGGCCTGGAAGCAGCGCTCAAGCGCTCCGGCATCCGCATGGTCCGCGCACCCGTAGGGGACCGCTACGTGCTGCAGCAGATGCAGCGCCACAAGGCCTCGCTGGGCGGCGAGCAGTCCGGCCACATCCTGCTGCCCCACCTGGCCACCACCGGGGACGGCCTGCTTACAGCACTGGTGGTCCTCGACCTGATCGCCCGCAGCGGCCGGTCGATTGAAGAGTTGACCGCCGACCTCAAGGTCTTTCCCCAGGTCATTGTCAACGTCAAGGTCCGCGAAAAGCGCCCTCTTGAGTCCATCCCCGGCGTTGCCGCAAGCATCCGCGCCGCCGAAGAAGACCTGAAGGACTCCGGCCGCGTCGTCATCCGCTATAGCGGCACCGAAGCCCTGGCCCGGGTGATGATCGAAGCCGAATCCGAAGCCTCCATGCGGCGCCACGCCACCACCATTGCCGACGCTATCCGCCACGAACTCGGCGTATAGGGTGGGACTGGATTGACGTGCCCTGGCGCCGCCGGCGTGTTCAACTCTTGACCAGCCTGCGCTGCAACTGCTCCAGCGTCTGGCCCTTGGTTTCCGGATAGAAGAAGAGCACGACCAGGAACTGAATGGTGGTCATCGCGGCGAAGAAGGTGAACGGCGCGCTGCGGTTGTCTTGCCTGCCCGCGCCAACAGGCCGCGCACTTCGGCCAGAACATTGTCCGGGAGCGGCGAAGTGGCGGAGGCATGCTGCACCACCCAGCTCGACAGGATGTTGGCCATTTCCAGGCAGTGCTCAGGCTCCCATCCCTGCATGATGCCGAACAACAGCCCGGCAGCGAAGGAGTCGCCCGCGCCAACCGGATGGACCAGCGCCTGGTCGAGCGCGGAGTCCGGAAGCCTGAGTTGCTTGCCTTCACTGGCCAGGAGCGCGCCTTTGGAGCCGCGGGTGATGGCAACGGTGGTCAGCGAGTATTCTGCGCGCAGCCGCTGCATGAATTGACGGATGCGCTCGTCTGGGTCTATCGATTCCGCCGTGAATCCCAGCAGCGAAGCGACCTCTTCCAGTTCCGCGTCATTCATCTTCACCACGGTCGCCAGTTTGAGGCTGCTGGCGATGATTTCGGCGCTGTAGCCGGCCCCGCCGTCGGTTGTGTTGCGGCGAAGGTTGACGTCGTACAAGCGATGTCCCTTCACGCTCGAAACAAACTGCCGGATGCTGTTTCGAGAGACTTCCGAACGTTGCGCCAGGCTGCCGAAGACTGTGGCGTCGCAGCTTTGTGCAAGCCGGCGAGCGTCTTCGCTGAGCTGGATGGAATCCCATGAGACATTGGGTTTGATTTCGAAGCCGGCACCGCCCTCGCGCTCAAAGACAAGTGCCGTTCCAGTGGGACGATCTGTTTCTGAGAGATACTTGACGGACATGCCGGCGGCGGCTGCGACGGAGCAAATATGACGGCCCCAGGCGTCGCGGCCGACGGCGCTCAGAAACACGGCTTCGCCCATCGACAGCACCGTCAAAAGCTGATGGAGATGAAAGGTCACGTTGAACGGCGCGCCTCCGACAGTGGCTTGTCCGTTTTCGAAGACGTCCATGAGGACTTCGCCGATTCCGACTACACATTGCCTGGAAGACATTGCGCACTCCGTGCTTTTTGCGGCGAATTTGCTGCTCTGACGCCTTGATCGATTTCTCAATTGCCGGCGTCAGCGTCCGCCCATTAAGCCCAAGAGATACGGAGAGGACCGGTTCGTTCGCCTGAGCCTGGAGCGTACTCGCCTGTGAAGGGTTGGTGTTGCGGGCCGGGCAGGCAGTTGTTCGACTGAAAAATCCGAGGGTCGGGCAGGGCTGAACAAGAAACCCTGACCGGACCGCCTACAGCAAAATCAGAGCAGATGTATCCAGATGCACGCCCCTGGTGTGGCTCTTTCCTCAAGAAAGAGCCACGTGAAATGCTCTTCCCAAGGGCACTGTTGCTCTGATTCTGCTCTAAAAGCGGAAGTTGGTGCTCAACTGCAGGGTGCGCGCTTGCGCGGTGCCGCCTGCAATGCCGAAGTTGGGGTCGTTCAGGTTCGTGTCCCAACCTTGCACGTTGACTCGGTTGAAGGTGTTGTAGAGGTCCAGGCGGAACTGCAGGTTGCCCTTCTCGCCGCCGAACCACGGAACGGTGGAGTTCTTCGAGAGCGATGAGTCAACCTGTGCGAAGCCGGGACCGCGATAAGTGTTGCGGCCAAGATTGCCCTCCTGCCCGGTGGGAACGCCATTGGCGCCCACCGGCAGCGGGAAGTCGCTGGCTTTGAAGGTGCCCTTCAGATAGTCGGAACGATGCAGGCCCTTGAGCGTTCTTCCAAATGAAGGCACGTTGGGCAGGTCGTAGTTCTGACCGTCCTTGTTGAAGTCGTCGTGAGGATTGGTGGTATAGACAGTGGCCGGGAATCCGCTCATGAGCGTACCCAGCGCGCTGATCTGCCATCCGCCCACAATGCTCTTAAGCACGTGGTTGGTGATGCCGGGGGTGGGAATCAGATACAGGCCGTTGAAGGAGAGCTGCTTGGGCGTGTCCTGGCTGGAGAGCCCTCGTTGCGCGGCGACGTCGTAGGCATCGATGACGACCGAGTACTCGGCGCCCTTCTGCTGGCCTGGAACCGTGCTCATCAGATCGATGGTCTTCTGCGCGGTGAACGACACCTGGAACTCGTACCCATCTTTCAGTTGCCGTTTGACGAATGCCGTGAGGCCGTTGTAACCGGAGCCGGAGCGGTTGTCGGCATAGTTGATACCGGCGAAGTAGGGGTTAGGCAATGGTCCAAGAGTCTCGGAGTAGTTTCCGTTGCCAAGATAGGTGATGGTGTTGATGCCATCCATGCGGTTGAGGTTGGTGATGGAGTACTCGTGGATGCTGTTGGAGTGGACGTAATCGGCTTCCGCGATCCAGTTGGACATGAAGGCGTGCTGGATGCCGAAGAAATAGTTCTCGGCATAGGCCATCTTCAAGTGCGGGTCCGGGCCGCCGATCCCGTTGTAGTTTCCAAAACCGCCTCGTGCATTCAGAGGAGGCAACGTGCCTACTAGGCCCGTGGGAAGCGGGCAGTTGTAGGGGAAGACAGCATTCTGGCAAAGCCCGAACGCGGGGGGCTGAGGGGAGCCAGGCGTATGAACGCTGGCGCTGAAGTTGGCGTCAATGGGCGGGTTGCCGGTTTCCGTGTCGCTCCAGTTGGTGTTGCCGCCGCGGTCGAAGAAGACGCCCGCGCCGCCACGAACCGACCAGTCCTTGAGGCCGAACGGCTGCCATGCAAAACCAAAGCGGGGAGCAAAGTAGGTCTTCTTATGGTCGATGAAGGGATGGTGATCGGCAACGTTCGGATTGAGTCCAACCGAGATGCCTTCGATCTGCTGCAACAGGGTCAAGTTGCCTTGGGGCACTGTCAGGGTTGACAGATTGCCATGCGCTTCGCCGGGGTTGGAAGTCGCATCCCAGCGCAGCCCAATGTTCAGCGTGAGGGTTGGCTTCACCTTCCAGTCGTCCTGAACGTAGGCGCCGTAGGTGCTGTCGCGGAAATAGCGGTTGTTATTGGCGGCGCCGCCCGTGGTGGGATCGAAGGAGACGGTGCCGTACTCATCCGGCTTGGCATTGGCGAAGTCGAAAATGGTGTCGAAGCTCCAGCTCTGCTGCCGATTGTCGGGGATGGTGAACGGAGCATAGTCCTCGTTGTGGAACCACTCGAAGCCCGTCTTCAGAGCGTGCTTCCCATGGACGATTGAGACCATGTCTCTCCAATGGAAGTCGTTCTGCGCAAAGCCGACCGGGGCAAAACCGTCGCCGAAGCCGACGATTCCATTGACGCCGGTGGGAAGCAGGTTGCAGTCCTTGCACGGGATGAAGACAGAGGTCCGGGTGTAACCGAACGCATCCTCATTCACGATGGACGGCGAGAAGACGTGCGTGTAGTTCATGGCGCCGAACCAGGCGTCCTGGGGGAAGTTGATGTCGAAGCCCTGACGAACGCCGTTGTCCCAGGGGCCCAGCAGGTGGGTGTTGTACATGTTGCCGTAAACGCGATCGCGCGACTGGGCAAACGATTGGTCGATGCGCGCGTTGTACTGGTAGCCATTGTGGATGGCCAGGCTGGTGCCTTCGGAGGTGTCGATCAGGTTCATGGCGCA
>DATNHL010000133.1:0-15432 GCA_035604995.1 Occallatibacter sp.
CAGATCTTCTCCAGCATCCGCCCCGACTGGCGACTGGCCAAGCTGTTGCTCAACCTGCGCACGCGGAATACCGACATGCTTCTCGGCGCCGTAGCCAAGGTCTTGGGCGACGAGGGAATCGAGCTCATCAGCTCCACCGCCTTCCTCGAACCGCTGCTTGTTACCGAAGGCGTACTCACAGCGCGCGCCCCCGACGACGAAGAACGCAAAAACATCGAGTACGGCCTCGGCGTCGCCCGCGCCGTAGCTGCCTTCGACATCGGGCAGACGGTGGTGGTGGCGGCGCAGGCGTGCGTGGCCGTGGAGGCCATGGAGGGCACGGATGCGGCCATCGAGCGCGCCGGGACGCTGATGCGGACGCTTGAAGAAGGCGACGTCTCCACGCTGGCGCGGCGGCTGACCATCGTCAAGGTGGCCAAGCCCAACCAGGACATGCGCTTCGATGTGCCGGTGATCGGCACCAGGACGGTCGAGACGATGATCAAGGCCGGCGCCAGTTGCCTCTCCGTCGAGGCGGGACGGACGTTGCTCTTCGACCGGGAGGCGCTGCTGGAGCGCGCAGCTGCCGCTGGCATTGCCATTGTGGGAACGGCGCGCGGATACTGATTGACATCGAGGACCGGGAGAATTGTCCGAGTCCCGCAGCGGCCGTTCCCCGTCCAACCCGCAGGAGGTCCCCGTGAGAAAACCACTATTCTTCGTTCTTGCCGCGGCACTTGCGCTTGCGGTCACTTACATCACAGTTCGAGCGGCCGATGAGCCGATGCCCAGCGTGGGGCAGGTTGCGCCCGGCTTCACACTGCCGTCGCAGGATGGCTCGCAGATTTCGCTGGACAGCTTTCGCGGCAAGTGGGTGGTGCTCTACTTCTATCCCAAGGACATGACGCCCGGCTGCACCATCGAGGCGCACAACTTCCAGCGCGACCTGGCGCAATATGAGGCCAAGAATGCGGTGATCGTCGGAGTGAGCGTGGATACGCCCGACAGCCACAAGCAGTTCTGCACCAAGGAAGGGCTGACTTTCCGGCTGCTGGCCGACCCGGAGCACAAGGTCGTGGACGCTTACGGCTCGCTGGGCCACTATGGGCCGATGACGATCGCCAACCGGAACACGTTCCTGATCGATCTGCAGGGGAAGATCGTGAAGGTGTGGACCAAGGTCGATCCGCAGGTTCACTCCGCCGAGGTTCTGGCCGCCATTCCGGCGAGCTGAGGTTCGTCCGCAGGCCGAGAGCGCGCCGGAAACGGACCAGTCTGAGGTCCCCCGGGCTCGTAAGTCCTTTGTTTCTTCAATTGGGCCAGGATTTCAGGCAAATAAGTCATTTATTTTCTTGAATATAGGCGCGATTCGGGGGTCATTTTTTGCGTAACCTGTTTGTTTTCATGGGATTGGGACGAAAGGGGGAGGGCAGGGGGGAGAGAATGGAGGGCGAAAACCGGTGCAACCCGGCGGCGGTGAAGGCCTCCATCGCTGATCCTCTTGAGACCCATTGTGCGCCAAAGGAACGTAATTATCTGCAAATGCGTTGAAGGAGAATTCATTGCCGACACAAATTGCGCGGGAGTTTCGGGGGGAGCTGGGGGTGCTGCAGGCGATGCTGCTGGGGCTCGCGCCTGAGCTGGCGGACGTGCCCTGGCGCGCCGGCGGCTGGACGCGCAAGCAGATCGTGGGGCATTTGCTCGATTCGGCGGCCAACAACCGGCAGCGGTTTGTGCGGGCGGCGGCGGACGGGCGCTACGCGGGGCCGACGTATGCGCAGGACGCGTGGGTGGCGGCGCATGGCTATGCCGAGCAGAGCTGGGAGACGCTGCTGGGCTGGTGGCAGACGGAGCATGAGATTCTGGCCGCGGTGGTGGACCGGATTCCGGAGAAGCGGCTGGGAGCGGAGTGCGTGGTCGGGGACGACAAGCCGGTTACGCTGCGGTTTCTGATTGAGGATTACCTCACGCATCAGCGGTGGCATTTTGGGCAAATGACAGGCGGGGCCGGAGCGGAATAGAGGGCTGCGACGCGGATTGGGGATGATCCAGGAGCTACTGAATTCGCGGACCCTGCGGCGTTTATGAGGAGTAATCCTGAAAACCGCGTGCAAGCGGCTCACAATGAGCGCTTTGGCCTGTTTGCGTCACTTGATCCCCCAATCGACATCCCCGCATATGTCCGCGTTATAACAAGGCAACTCACTGCCGCCTACCTCGGGAGCCGCGCCAGACCGGGGAAGGGAAGGGAGCTTCCTGGTCCAGGCTCCCAAGTTTTTTCTCGCACACGGGAACTTTTCTGGAGCAGCAGGTAATCATGGATATCTATGTTTGAGCGGCTGAGACGCAAGCCACTGGAGAGCGAGTTGACCGATGAGGAGTTGCATCGATCTGCGCTCGCCGGCAGAGGGGAAGCGATTGCAGCGCTCTACAAGAGGCATGGCGGTCTGGTGTACCGGTTCACGCTGCGCATGAGCGGAAATGCCTCGATCGCGGAGGAGATTACACAAGAGGTCTTCCTCGCGCTTCTGACCCAGATCGATCAATTCGATGCCGCGCGCGGGAGCCTGTCCACGTGGCTGTGCGGTATCGCTCGACGGAAGCTCTGGAAGCACCTGGAACACAGCAAAGATGCGCTGTTTGATTTTGATGAACACACCGCGGCGGAACTGCCCTGCACAAACGATGGGCCCGCGGAGCTGTTGCTGCGGCAGGAAGCCGTTTTTGCAGTACGCGCCGGAATGGATGAATTGCCGCCCCTGCTGCGCGAAGTGGTGATTCTGTGCGCGCTTGAAGAGATGAGCTACGAACAGGTCGCGCGCATACTGGCGGTCCCGGTTGGCACAGTCCGCTCCAGACTTCACCGGGCCAAAGCACGGCTTGCCGGCCTGTTGCGTACGGAAATGGCGGATACGGAAGGAGAACGTCGATGACTGACAAGCAACTGGACGAAGTGCTGGAAGAACTCGGGCGAGAGCATCGGGCCATTGACGCCCCAGACTCGCTGCAACGCGTGCTGTACGCCGCGGCCGAAAGCAGAAAATCTGCCATTGGAAAGCCTCGCATGCAGTTCCCATGGGCGTGGGCCGCAGTCGCCTTCCTGCTGGCTGTCGTCATGGTCGCTGGAGCCATTTGGCGGTCGCTCCAAACGCATCAACCGCAAACGGAACAGGCGCATTCTCTACCGGCGCCCAAAGTCAGTTCTGGGCCATTGCATTCATCGCCAGTCACAGCGCGCCAGAGCGTTGAGCCAAAAGCTGAACCGGTACGCGAAGCCGTGAAGGCCCGCGCCCCCTTGCGCCATTCCTCCCCGCCGGATGCACCAACCTCGAGTTCATTGGATGCTTTTGTGCCCCTGCCGGCAAGTGAAGGTCTTCCCACCGCGGCAGAGTTGAGCATCGTGCGGATCAGGCTGAGAGGGAGTGATCTTCAGCAGTACGGTTTGCAAACGCCTGCGGATGCCCTCGCGCAAACCATGCTGGCAGAGTTTGCGGTTGGCGAAGACGGGCTTCCCCGCGCCATCCGCATCGTTCGTTAACCCTTCAAAACCAGACTTCAGATTCTGACTTTCAAATTGAAAAAGGAGTTGTGATGAAAACATTGCGTGGAAATCGAGCGGTCGTGGTCATGCTTGCGGCTGCGGTGGGTTCGGCCATAATTGGCCGGGCAGAGAAACCGATAACTTCCAGCCAGCCGGATCCCGTCCAGCAGGATTCCGGCCAGAAGCAAAAGACCATGTTCCTGCGGGTCGACGACGAGGCAGGCGAGGGCCAGCAAGCACAGCAAAAAGTGATGCTGGAGATCGCCGGTGCCGAGACACAGGTGGTCAAAGGAAAGCCGTATTCGGCTGACACTTCCACCGAGACAGTGCAGACACTGGCCGATGGCAATCGCATCGCCCACCGCACCGTGAGCAAGTTCTACCGCGATAGCGAAGGCAGGACCAGACGCGAGGAAACATTCGGCAATGTTGATCCCGAACATCCTTCACCGCACGAGGTGAAGGTGTTCATCGATGACCCCGTGAGCGGAACGGCCCTTGTGCTGGACCCCGGCTCGAAGACGCTGGAAAAGTTGCAGCGTACCCGCAACCTCCTCGACGTGCCACATAGTGACGTCGATGGAGCGCAGATCATGTTCAAGGTGGTGAAGGACAGTGAGGCCAATGGGCAGGCGGCGCCGGGGAAGGTGTTCTTCAACAAGGATGTGTTCTTCAACAAGGATCACTCGAGCAATCCCGACGACCTCGCGTTGGTGGTCTCGGACGAAAATCGCAATATCGTGAAAGAAGACCTGGGAACTCGCAACATCGAAGGGGTCGACTGCACTGGCACGCGCCAGACCAGCACCATCCCCGCGGGGGCGATCGGCAATGACAAGCCCATCTCGATCGTCACCGAGACGTGGTTCTCGGAGGCCATCGGCGCTGTCGTAGAGTCCATTTCCGACGATCCTCGCTACGGAAAAACGACCTATCGGCTCACCAACTTGCAATTGAGTGAGCCGCCGCGATCGTTGTTTGAACCGCCTGCGAATTTCAAGGTAAACGGGTCAAAATAGTCCTCTATTCCTGGACGATCGGGGGGAAGGTCAATCAGCCCTTCCCTCTGTTGACTTATGCAAAAGGAAAACGTTGCAAACCTCTGGGTTCGGCGAATCCGACTTTGAGTTGGGACGAGGTAACGGCAGCTTCAATCCACCGGCCGGGTAAATCTCTTAATCGTCGCCCTAATGGTTCTCGATAAGCGGTAAATCGTCGATGCACTCGTTGACCGGCGATTAGTACCGAGATGTCGGCTTGTGACAAAGTTCCTTTTCGTGGCTCGGGGCTTCGGCGACGGACATCGCGGAAGGCATCCCGCAGGGGCTAACGCCCACGTCTGTTTTGCGGCGCTTGCGGCACGACTGAAGTCGTGCCCTTTCAAAACACCACGCCCTTCACGCAGACAGAGATTTGTTTGCAGACGCAGAAAAGCCCGCCGTGGCGGGCTCTTTTGCTTGCCTTGATTTACTTGTTGCCGTTATTACTTGGTTGCCTTTTTCGCAGGAGCCTTTTTGGCGACTGCCTTCTTGGCCGGAGCCTTCTTGGCCACTGCCTTCTTGGCGGGGGCCTTCTTGGCTACTGCCTTCTTCGCCGATGCCTTCTTGGCAACTACCTTCTTTGCTGCTGCCTTCTTGGCGGGCGCCTTCTTTGCTGCTTTCTTAACTGCCAACGGTTTACCTCTTTTGGTGGTTTTGCTGACGCTCTTTTTCACCACAGCCTTCCTGGCTTTGGCTTTTCCGCCCTTTGCGACAGCGGGTTTTGCGGCGGACTTCTTCGCGGCCTTTTTAGCCACAACTTTTTTCGGGGCTGCCTTCTTGGCCGGAGCCTTTTTGGCAGCTTTCTTTGCCGGAGCCTTTTTGGCAGCTTTCTTGGCCGGATGCTTCCTTGGGACCCTCTTCGCGGCCGGCGTTGCGGCTGGTTCTTCGACAATTACAACGATTGCCTCTTCCACAACTCCCTCGTCGTCGTCTGAGGAAGTGAGCACGCTGGAGGTTTCGACTTCTTCGTCTTCGTCGTCAAAGTCTTCATCGTGATCGGGGTCCAGTTCCTGAGGCTCCCCTTCGAGGTTGCCGTCACTCATCGCGTACATCCTGAACACTTCTTCCATCCCATTGCCTCCAGCGGCTGGCCGCTGACGTTGAATTGGTTTGCCTCTTCGCGAAACGCACGCTTACAGTCCGCTCGCGCAAGCGGCTGTAGCTATAGCTTGCACGCAAAGGCTATCAAAACACAAGTACTTAATGAGGCGCAGGAGAAGTTTTTGCCGCCTTGCGGAGGGTTTTCACTGCGCGGATTGCCTGCTCGCGCGTTTTTTCTTTGCACTGGCCGGCGCGCTCTTTGTTGCGGCTGCGCTGTTGCGAGTCCCGGCAGAGTGTTTGGCGACGGACGATGGGGCAGCTTGCTTTTTGGTTGCCGTCGCAGCGGGCTTGTGCGCGGAACCCTTTGCCGGCGCGGCTTGCGGAGCTTTCTCACGTGCGGAAGCCGCCCCACCGCGGCGATGCGAGCGCGTGGCGTGCGCTGCAGGGGAAGGCTCGGCCACATGAAGCCGGCGGCCCGGCTCTACCTTGATGCCGGTGATCTTGTTCCAGCTCCGCAACTGCGTGAGCGAGACGCCGAAGCGGTCGGCGATGGTGACCAGCGTATCGCCCCTGCGCACGACGTAGAGCAACATGCGCGAGGAGGGCGCCGCGACGGGGGCCAGCGGAATGGCGAGGGCCTCGACGCCCTTCAGGCTGTCGCTGGCCCGCAATTGATTGGCATTGGCGAGCTCGGACTCGGAGACGTGGAATTGGTGAGCCACGGAGGCCAGCGTATCGTCGGCGGCGACGCGATGGTAGCGCCAGGCGTTGCGCTTGGCTTCAGGGATGGCGGCGATGCGCTGCTTAAAGAGCGTGGCCGTGCCGGCGGGCAGATGAAGATCGAAAGACGCTTCGGGGGGCGTGACCATGCGCAGCAGGCTCGGGTTCAGGGCGGCGACTTCATCGACCGGGGCGTCGACGATGTCGGAGACCAGGCGCAGATCGACGGAGTAGTTGATGGTGACCGTGTCGGTGAGTACGGGCGGATCGAGAGTGACGTCGTCGAAGCCGTACTGCGTTGGGTTGTTGGCGATGATGATGGCGGCCAGGATTTCAGGGACGTAGTTCTGGGTTTCTCCGGGCAGGTTGTGGCGCTTGTAGAGTTCCCAGAAGTCGGCGTATCCGGTCTTTTGCACGGCGCGCTGCACGTTGCCCGCGCCCCAGTCGTAGCCGGCCATGGAGAGGTACCAGTCGCCCAGCTGGTCGTAGATGAACTTCATGTAGCGGGCGTAGGCGCGGGTGGACTTCTCCGGATCGAAGCGCTCGTCGACGTAGGCGTTGCGGGTGAGGCCGTAAGTGCCGTAGGGCATGAACTGCCACATGCCGCCGGCGCGCGACTTGGCATTCATGGCGCGGGGGTTGAAGCCGGACTCGGCCACGGCCAGGTAGATGAGGTCCTGCGGGACCCCTTCCTCGGCCATGACGCGCTGAATCATGGCGCGGTAGCGGCCGGAGCGCTGGAAGGAGTGGAGCAGGGTGTTGTGGCCGCGCTGGGTGTAGGCGAAGAAGTTGATGTAGGCGGCAACATAATTGTTGACCATGAGGGGCAGATCGGACTTGGTAGTGGCCAACTCGGCCGTGGCCTTGGCCACGATGTTGGGATCGACTGCGAAGGTGACGTCGCTGGCCACATCGGCGGGGGTGGGCTCTTCAGTGGGCGCAAAGCCGTTGCCTTGCTTGAGGGCTTCCATCTCGAGGGCATTGACGCCGTCGACAATGCGGTCGAACTCGTCCTGGAGCTGGGAGTCGGCCTTGATGTCGATGCCGCTCAGGAGCATCAGATCGACGGCGCGATCGAAATCGGCCTTGGCTTCGGCCAGCTTTCCCTTGCGATAGGCAGCCTGACCCTGGGCGTAGGCCTGCTCCACCTGCTGGATGAGCACGCGCACGCGTTGCTGCTGCAATGTAGCCTGAGGCGGCGGCGCGGCGGCCAGCGCCGGCTGGGGCTGGAGTGCAATCGGCGGCGCGGTGGCCTGGGGCGGCGGCGCGGTGCTTGTGCGGGCGGATTCCGTAGGGGTGCATCCGGCCAGCAGAAGAGCCAGCAGCGAGAAGCCGAGAACGCGAGTGCGAGAGCAACGATTATGCATGAGTGAGAGCGCCGCCCAGGCGCCTCCCCAACCAGGACCAGGCCGCGAAGGACACTATGCCGATGATAAGCTATGACCTGGAGGAACCGCGCTTGAATGGCGCGACGAGCCCTCATTTGCCAACCCCCGCATGGACGTAAAACTCCTTCGCAACTTCGCTATCATCGCCCACATCGACCACGGAAAGTCGACTTTGAGCGACCGTCTTCTGGAGCTGACTGGCTCGGTGACCGGGCGTGAGATGCAGGCGCAGATCCTGGACGACATGGATCTGGAGCGGGAGCGGGGGATCACCATCAAGGCGCACGCGGTGCGCATGATGTACAAGGCCAAGGACGGGGTCACCTACCAGCTAAATCTTATTGACACGCCGGGGCACGTCGACTTCAGCTACGAGGTTTCGCGGTCGCTGGCCTCGTGCGAGGGCGCGCTGCTGGTGGTGGACGCCAGCCAGGGCGTGGAGGCGCAGACGCTGGCCAATGCCTACCTGGCCATCAACCATGGCCTGGAAATCATCCCTGTCATCAACAAGATCGATCTGCCTTCGGCGGACATTCTGCGGACGCAGGAGGCGATTGAGCAGGCGGTGGGGCTGGACGCGACGGATGCGATTCCCTGCAGCGCAAAGACAGGACAGGGTGTGGCCGAGGTGCTGGAAGCCATTGTGCACAGGCTGCCGGCGCCCACGGGCGATCCCGATGCGCCGCTGCAGGCGCTCATCTTCGACTCGTGGTTCGATGCCTATCGCGGGGTGATCGTGCTGGTGCGAGTGATGCAGGGCACCATGCGCAAGGGGCAGCGGATCCGGCTCATGTCGAATGGGAAGTCGTTCGAAGTGGAGTCCATGGGCGTGCTGATGCCCAAGCCTGTCGAGATCGGACTGCTTACAGCGGGCGAGGTGGGATTTTTCGCGGCGACGATCAAGAACGTGGGCGACACCAAGATCGGCGACACGGTGACCGACGACACGCGGCCCGCGGCGGCACAGTTGGCGGGCTTTGAAGACATCAAGCCGATGGTGTTTGCAGGGCTCTATACGGTGGACTCGCACGAGCACACGCTGCTGAGGGATGCTCTGGAAAAACTGCGGCTGAACGATTCGTCGTTCTTCTTCGAGCCGGAGAGCTCGGTGGCGCTGGGCTTCGGGTTCCGGTGCGGGTTCCTGGGGCTGCTGCACATGGAGATCATCCAGGAGCGGCTGGAGCGCGAGTACGAGCTGGACCTGATTACCACCGCGCCGGGCGTACGCTACCACATCACGCTGACCGACGGCAGCGTGGTTGAAGTGGACAATCCTTCGCGCTGGCCGGAGCCGACCAACATTGACGAGATTCGCGAGCCAGTGATCACGGCCAAGATCCTAACCAACGAAGAGTATGTCGGCGGGATTTTCAAGCTGGTGGAAGAGAAGCGCGGCAAGCAGTTGAACTTTGAATATGTGACGGCGACGCGGGTGATGCTGACCTACGAGCTTCCGTTGAACGAGATTGTGCTGGACTTCTACGACCGGCTGAAGTCGATCTCGCGCGGCTATGCGTCGCTGGATTATCAACTCGCCGGCGAGTGGGAGTCGCCGATGGTGAAGATGGACATCCTGGTCTCGGGTGAACCCGTCGACGCGCTGTCGATCATCGTGCACCGGGACTTTGCCTACGAGCGGGGCAAACTGCTGGTCTCGAAGATGCGGGAACTGATTCCCCGCCAGCAGTTCGAGGTGGCCATTCAGGCGGCCATCGGGTCAAAGATCATTGCCCGGGAGACGGTGGCGGCGCTGCGCAAAAATGTGTTGGCAAAGTGCTATGGCGGCGATATCTCGCGCAAGCGCAAGCTGCTGGAGAAGCAAAAGGAAGGCAAGAAGCGGATGAAGCGGATCGGGAAAGTCGATATCCCGCAGGAAGCGTTTCTGGCCGTGTTGCGGGTAGGCGAAGACCAGCAGAAGTAGGCGCTGCGCATTAACTAAGCAGATACTTCAGTTACGTGGCGTTCACAGACGATTGTGGAAAGCTTTCGGGGCGCGAAGCGCAGCCGGAGCGATCGGCCGGTTTTCAAAGGGCAGTGCTGCGCCCTGATTTTCCACTGATATATAAGGGCTTATTCCGCATAGCAGAAGCCGGCCAAGCTTGGCAAGCGAAGAAAAGGGAATTTTCGGCAGAATTTGCGGGAAATAATCCACAGTTTTTTCCACAGATCGGCGCGCTTCCGCGGAAAATTATTTTTGCCCCCTGGCCGGGGCTCTTGCCGGGCCCTCAGATGATCAAAAATGAGATGGCAAAGGCCCCGGTGACCGGGGCCTTTGCTCGTGCTGAAAGGCCAGGGTTTAGTGAGCTGCGGCTGACTTGGCGGCAGGCTTGGCGGCCGATGGGGCAGCCGAGGCTGCCGGCTGCGCCGGCGGAGCCGGGACGCCCGACTTGAGGTTGTAGGCATCGACAATGGCCTTGCTGATGTCGGTGGAGGGCAGGGCGAAGAGAATGGGATTCTGCTGCTGCGACACGTCGAGAACCAGCGTGTATCCCTGCTGCTGGGCGTAGCTGGCCAGCACGTCGTAGACCTTGGAGGCCAGTGTGTTGTACATCTCCTGAGCCTCCTGGCCACCTTCGTTGCGGAGATCCTCGGCATCGCGCTCCAGCCTCTTCTTCTTCTCATCGATGGTCTTGGCCTGGCTGGCCCGGGCGGCTTCGCTGAGGGTGGCGCCTTGGGCCTGCAACTGCTTGGTCAGGCTCTCGATCTCGTCGTTCTGCGCCTTGAGCTGGTTTTCCTTTGGTTCGAACTTCTTTTTCAGGTCGGCGAAGTTGCGCTGGCCCTCGTTGGTCTGCGCCACGGCCACCTGGAATGCGATGACGGCAATCTTGGCGGCTGGGGCAGGTGCTGCGGCGGCTGCAGAGGCTGGCTGGGTTTGTGCGGCTGCGCCCAGGACCAAGCCCGAGGCCAGCAAAGTGGCGATTACAAGCGAACGCTTCATGTGAATGGAGAACTCCTTAGGGTTCCTGGGCGAATTTTCCTTTGCGGCGGCCACGCGCTCAGGCGAGACCAGGCCGGTGCCTCCTGAGCAACCTCACGGTCCTTTACCAACCCAGCGACAACACCGGAGGGAGCGAAGATGAGGAAAAGACACGGACGGACACGTCAGCGGGAACACTATGGATTATAGGAGTGCGCAACCGGAGCGTCAAACCAGGCGGCGGGGTCCCTCGGGCCGACTGAGCTCAATTCCGGCTGCGAAGGAGAACTGGGGGTTAGGGGCTGCAAAGAAAGGCCGGTTCCCAGGCAACATTCCGAATGGCGTGCCGCAGGGTTGAAGCTCACGCTGATTTTGCGGCACTTGCGCACCCTTCGACTGCGCTTTCTCGAAGATCCGGAGCGGAATGCGGCTTGAGGGGTTCGCGCCGGCGCTCCGCGGCGCGGGCGTGAAGATGCGGGAGCCCCGAATGCGAAGCGCCGTCCGCCAATTGATCGCTGGTGGACACGACGCGCTCCCGGGAGAGAGAATGGCCGACGAAGCCGAACGGCGGGGGGAGGCTCAGGTGAATCGATTTGCATTGACACGGCGTGATTTTGTGCGCATGGGCGCGGGCGCGGTTGCGGCGGGCGCAGCTGTGAGAGCAACTCTGCTGGAACCGGCGCCGCTGGCCGCCCAGATCGACCCCGGCAGCCGCAGGATTCGGTTTGCCATTGTGGGCACGGGCATTCGCGGCACCGACCTGCTGAAGGCCGCGCGCATGGTTCCAAGCGGGGTATGCGTGGGCGCGGCCGACCTTTATACGACACGGCACCAGGCGGCCAAGGAGGCCTGGGGAGCCGACATGCCCACCACGCGCGACTACCGCGTCTTCCTGGACAGCAAGGATGTGGACGCGGTGCTGATCGCGACGTCAGACCATCTGCACCGGCGCGTTACGCTGGACGCCGTGGCCGCCGGCAAGGACGTTTACTGCGAGAAGCCCATGTCGCACTCGGTGGCCGACGGGCAGGCGATGGTCGAGGCGGTCCAGAAAGGCAACCGCATCTTCCAGGCCGGCAGCCAGAGGGTGAGCTCCATCCTTTACGCGAAGGCGCGCGAGATTTACGCCTCGGGACGGCTGGGCGAGGTGCATTCGATCGACGCGCAGTGGAACCGCAACTCGCCGGGCGGTGCATGGGTTTATCCCGTGCCCGACGACGCGAGCCCGCAAACCGTGGATTGGGACCGCTTTATCCAGGACGCTCCGCCGCATGCGTTCGACCCGGTGCGCTTCTTCCGGTGGAGGCTGTTCGCGGACTATAGCTCCGGGCTGGGAGGGGATCTCTTCGTCCACATGCTCTCTGGCATCTTTGCCATCAGCGGCATGAACACCGCGCCCATCCGCGCCTACTCGAGCGGCGGCCTTTACCACTATAAGGACGGCCGCGAGTTCCCCGACTTGCTCGAGACCATCTACGACTTCCCCGGGACCAACAGCAACATCCAGGCGCACGTGCACTGCAACCAGAACAACAACGACGCCGACGAGCGTATCAGCTTCTTCGGGGCAAATGGGACTCTCGTGGTCACGGGCAACTCGGTCACCTTCACGCCGCAGGACGTGACGCCGCGCTTCGAAGGCTACGGCTGGAACGGCATGACCAACGAACAGCGCAGGAAGGGCATGGATGAGTGGCGCGCAGCGCATCCCGCGCAGCCGCCGTCGGTGGTGGCGAACCAGGTGGAGAGCTACACGCTGCCGCAGGGCTACAACGACACGGCCGACCACATTGCCAACTTTTTCCGCGCCATCAACACCCGCCAGCATGTGGTGGAGGATGAGGTCTTCGGGCATAACGCCGCCATCGGCTGCCACATGGCCAACTACTCTTACTTTCACCGCACGGTGGCCACGTGGGATGCGGAGACGAAGACGATTAAAGGCTAGGGGTTAGGGGTTAGCACGGACTTCAAGGGGGAGAATTGACTTATGAGATCTACATCGCGCAGGAGTTTTCTGAAAGCCTCGGCGGCGGCGGTAGCCGCTGCATCAATCGGCGCCGGCCGGCTGGGCGCCTCACCGCTCGGCGTGCCCATCGGGCTGCAACTCTACAGCGTCCGGGAGCTGCTGCCCAAGGACTTTGACGGCACCCTGAGCAAGCTGGCCGCGGCGGGCTACAAGGAAGTGGAAGCGGCGGGCTACTACGACCGCACCGCGGCCCAGTTCCGCCACGCCATGGACCAAGCCGGACTGCGCTGCGTGAGCACTCATCACGCAATGGCCCAGTTGCGGCCGCACCTCGACGAGTACATCGAGTACGCCCACAACCTGGGCCTTGAATACATCGTGTGCCCCGCGCCCACGCGCCGCGACCAGACGGCCAAAGGACCGTTGAACCTGGACGATTGGCGCTGGGTTGCCGGCGAGCTGAACCTGATTGGCCAGAAGGTGAAGGCCGCGGGCATGACCTTCGGCTACCACAACCATGGCCCGGAGTTCGGCAGCGAGGGCGGCGTGGTCTTCTACGACGAACTTCTGCGTCTCACCGATCCCAAACTGGTGGTCTTCGAGATGGATTGCGGCTGGGTGTTCGCCGCGGGACGCAACCCGCTCGACTACCTGAGCAAGACGCCGCAGCGCTTTCCGCTGCTGCACGTCAAGGACATGGCGCGTAATGCCAAGGGCGAGTACGAGTCCACGGTTCTGGGCCGCGGCGCCATGGATTACCGGCCCATTCTGCGCGCCGCCACCGGCCTGAAGCATTCCTTCATCGAGCAGGAAGAGTTCGACATCGACCCGATGGAGGCGCTGCGGCTGGATGCGGAGTATATGCGGAAGCTGGACCTGTAAGGCAGGTGTTTCACTCCACAAGCCGGGCGCAGAATCTGCGCCCGGCACAGCCCCCTGGGCCCCACAAAGGGTACATGGATTGTGAAACCGCGCTGGAGGCACACGAATTGCTGGAGCTTCGATTCGTTCTGAATCGGGAGCCCGATGGAACTACACCAGGTTGAATAGCGACAGCCGGACCAGCGGAACGCGTCTCTGTTTCGCGTCCGGCGGCTTGCCCCTACGGGTTTGGTGGCAGATTCACCGGCGCCATCTACTTTGCAACCAGGCAGGCTTGTTCCGTTGGGCAGGGAATGCTTGCAGCACTCGCCGGCCGGTCGAGTATTTTGGCAACTGTGGCGGCAAGAATGTTGTGGCCGCGTGTGGTGGGGTGCAGATCATCCCAGAACAGATACGTGTCCGGATCGACCGCGACGCCCTGGGAGCTGGCGGTCACATTGACGAGCGCGTATTTTGACGGCGAGGCGATGATCTGATTGAAGAGGGAAAAAACGTCGAGCTCCGAAAGCTTGAGGTGCTTGCCGCGATTGAAGTCGCGCAGGAGCGGAAGGGCCAGGCTGAGGACTTCGTTGTACAGGACGCTCGCCTCGGTCGCGGGAACAGACGTGGCGGGGGAGCCGTTGAGCCGGGGAATTGATCCCAGCGGGGGCAGGTTGGGGACGATGAATTGGGTGGCTCCTGCATCGATGAGACGCTGAATATTGAGGGCCTGATTGATGCCCGCGTCGATCACATCGTCCTGTGAGGTGGCGGTGAGGATGTCGTTGGCGCCGCCCCAAACGACGAAGAGGGTCTTGTGTGTGATCTTGGGGTGGGTAGCGAGGTAGTCGGTAATCTGCTGGCCAATGTTGTCCACATTCACAGAGAGCGAATCTGAAGGGCCAAAGGTTAATGTGCTGGTGCCGGCGCCGGTGGTGGCGAAGCCATACGCGTAATCGGTGCCGCCGTCGAGCGAGTCCGTGACGCTGGGCTTGGTGGGGAGTTCAGCCGCGAACTGCTCAATCCACACACCGAAGTACTTTTCGGCAGCGGGCAGCGTGTCGGCGCCGTCGGTGAAGCGGCCATCGGTGTAGTCGGCAACGGGGCCTGGAATCCGCACCCCATACTTGGCTTCCGACAGATGCGCTACATTGCCGGTGTCGGAGAGGGAGTCGCCGAAAACGACGATGGAGGTGTAATCCGGGCCATGGACGGAGTGTTGCGCATGGCCCACAACCGCGCTGAACGTGAACAGGAACGCGGAGACGAGGCAGAGGACGGCGTGCGTCCGGAGTGCCGGAGAGGCCCCTGATCCGGAGGGAGTCAGAGGCGCGCGCAGATGAGCCATTTCGGAAACAGGGACAGATTTGCTGCATTGAGTTGCTGGCATTGTGGGAACCTCTCATTGGGGAGAATTTGAGGGACGCGGCCCGGTCTTCTGTCATCCACAGGACCGTGTGAATCAGAGAGATTCATGACGGGTCCTGCGCGTGATTGAGGAAGTCTACTCCCTGTACAGGCTGCTGTGAACCCAATTCGCATCGCTGCGGATCTTTACCGCTGGCGCCTGTGTTGAGCCAGGGGGAAATGCCCGCGGCGATGGCGGTCAGGCGGCGCTCGTCGCCGGAGACCCGCAGACAGACCAACCGCTGCCTCGGTTACCCTTGAACCATGAGCATCTTCGACGAAAAGCGCGCCGAGCTGGAGCGCCACGAGTTCATGATGGGCGTGGAGCGGGGCCGACTGGCCGTGGCCCTGGACCTTCTGACCGACTCCCTGATCATGGTTGGGCAGCACGGGGTGTATTGCGCCTCCACGCGCAACCCTTCCAAGCCGGCGCTCGATCTGCAGGCAGTGCTTGCAGGGATGGAGGGGGCGAAGGCGCTGATCCAGTCGGTGATGGAGGAGATACGGCAGCAACGCGAGGTCAGCCGCGGCGACTGGTAAACGGAAAGGCCATGGAGGGGACTAGCCAG
>DATNHL010000134.1:0-2253 GCA_035604995.1 Occallatibacter sp.
CCAAGGTCGAGGGCGACAACAAAGTATGGCCCGATTTTATCCGCAACCCGAAGGGACGGGGCGGATTTTCCCGATCTCTGCGTCCCTCGTCGCTGAAGTACGTCGAGTACATTGCGCTCCTCGCTCCTTGACCTCGAAAAATCCGCTCCCGTCGCTGCCGTCCTATAAGTGTTAACAGGCCCTAGGCAGCCTCTGCACTTCGCTCAGTCGAGCGGGTTCTCAATCTATTGGAATCTAAAGAACCTGAGTGCCCCATCCTTGCGGCAGCTTTTGCCGCAAGGGTGGGAAACCCCAAATCCAACCCTACTTCGCGATCGCCTCAGCCGCCGGCGCCGCCTGCATCCGCCTCACCAGCACTGGAACCCCAAACGCCACGGCGGCCACCAGCGCGGTGGAGATGAGGTCGTTGCGATAGAAGGGCAGGCCGGCGATGTAGCAGGCTCCTAGGCCACCGGGATAGTTGGCGGTCATGGCCCAGACGGCGTAGTTCGAGATCAGGAAGAACGAGGTGGGACCGAGCAGGGCGCCAGCACCGACGCGAACCACCGTGGTTTTGGCACGCAGCAGGATCTGGCCCAGCGCCATGGCGGCGACATACCAGGTCCAGGTGGGCAGGTAGGCTTGCCACACAAAGCCGTAGTGGTAGACCGAAACGGTGAGGAAGTAGTCCAGGGCCATCAACACCGCCAGAGGAGCCAGCATTTCGCGCCAGGAGCGCCGCGCGCCGAAGTAGAGCAGCATGCCGCCCACCGCGGTGAAGTTGTACCAGCCAGCGTGATGGGGGTTAGCGGCCAGGGCCAGACGGCTCACGACGGCGATCAGCAGGAACAGATAAGCGGGCATGGAAACCTCAGTCTCTTCAATTTTAGGAACGAACTCCCGGAGCCGGGGAATGGAATGCAGCCAGCATTCGGCAAGGCTCCAGCAATACTCCTTTCATTCTGCGGTCCATGCCCGGTCGGGTCAACTTTTGTTGTTTCACAGGGCGAAAATATTTTTTCACACAGCACATGCTGGAGCGGAACCCCTCTCGGGTTCGGCGGCCCATGGCTCATGCTGCGGCCCCCATTTCGCGCCAGTCCGTGTACAGAGGCGCGGCGGAGCCGGAAGAAAAGGCCATTCCGATACACCTCCCCAAAATCCCCTTGCATCTAGTGTACTATCTGTTATAGTACACACATGGTTCCCTTCCGAGTTACGTTTCGCGCGGGCGTCTCGCTCTTCGAGCAGGTCGTCTACGCGTCCATCAAGGCCATGGTCTCCGGTCAGCTGCGCCCCGGCGACCCCTTTCCCTCCGTCCGCGCCCTGAGCAAAGAGCTCAAGATCAATCCCAACACGGCCCACAAGATTGTCGCCCACCTGGTCAATGAGGGGCTGCTGGAAACGCGCCCCGGCATCGGCACGGTGGTCGCGGTTCTTCCCGATGCAACGCGGAAGGAGCGCACCCAGCTGCTGGGGCACGAGATTGAGGAGCTGGTGGTTGAGGCCAAGCGCCTGGGAATCGAACTTGCGGAGATGCTGGATTCGATCACCGCGCACTGGAAGCGCCTCAGCGGCGGTGGAGAAAAAAGCGCCAACCCGCCCGCCGCCGGGCCCAAAGATGGAGGGAACGAGGAACGATGAATCCCACGATCTGTACCCAGAGTCTGAGCAAACGATTTGGCAGCACCGTCGCCGTGGACAACGTCGATCTGGCCGTGCCCGAGGGCGCCATCTATGCGCTGGTGGGCCCGAACGGCGCGGGAAAAACAACCCTTATCAAGCTATTCATGAACATACTCCGCCCCACCGCAGGTGGTGCCCAGGTGCTCGGCATGGACGCGGGGCAGCTCACGGGCGCCTGTTTCAACCGCATCGGCTACGTCTCGGAAAACCTGGAGCTGCCGGATGGAATGACGGTGGGCGGAATGCTGGATTACTTTCGCGGCTTCTACCCCAACTGGGATCGCGCCCTCGAACAGCAGCTTGTCCGCCAGTTCGATCTGCCTCTGAAACGCAAGCTGAAGCACCTCTCGCGCGGCATGAGGATGAAGGCTTCGTTCGCGAGTTCGCTGGCCTACCGGCCGTCGCTAATCGTGCTGGACGAGCCTTTCTCCGGCCTCGATCCCCTGGTGCGCGACGAACTGATCGAAGGGCTGATCGAGCGGGCGCCGGAGACCACCATCTTTCTCTCCTCGCACGACCTGGCGGAGATTGAGAGCTTCTCCAGCCACGTCGGCTATCTGCAACAGGGCCGCCTGCTCTTCTCCGAAG
>DATNHL010000135.1:0-4680 GCA_035604995.1 Occallatibacter sp.
GAACCGCGCCGGCTGCTTCGACAGGTTGGTGGCCGTGCTCACGTCGTTCAGCGTCATCTTGAAGGCCGACAGCACGCAGCACGAGATCGCCGTGCTGTTGTTCAGAGTGATGGTGGAATTCACCGCATTGTTCGTCGACCCGGTCGTCAACTGCACGTCCAGGGTCGCCTGCGGCGTGGTGGTGCCGATCCCCACCGAGCCGTTGTCGAAGATCGAGGAGCTGACGAGGTTCGTCCCCGAGGCGTCGAACTCGGCCACCGTGTTGGGGTTTCCGCTGCCGGTGATCGCCGGAGAGGGCCCCGCTGTGCCCACCGCATTTGTGCTCGTACCCGCCTGCCCGGTGCTGGTGGAATCGCTGGCGATCGGCGGCGCGGCCAGCACGAAGGACGACGCCGGCCTGCCGCCCAGGGTCTCGGCCTCGGCCGCTTTCAGGGCGTAGGGCACGCTCACCAGCAACACCCGCTGCTCGGGCAGTCCTTCCGGCTGGACTCCCAGCCATTGGGCTTCGTTGGCTCTGAAGACGTCCACCGGCAGGCCTTCGGCGCTGTTGGCGCCCAGCAGCACGGTGTAGCGTCCCTGCGCGTCCGGAGTTACGTTCTGCGTCTCCAGCCACAACGCTGCTCCACCCGCCTGGTCTTTGTACAGGGCAAAGGCGATGCCTGTGACTCCCGTGCCTGGCTTGCCGTTGGCATCCTTCACGGTACCGCTGAACTTGACCAGGTGCGGGACAGCTTGACTCTGCGCGCTGCCCGCGGTCGGCGCCTGTTGCGCCAGCAACCCTCCGGCAAGCAAAAAAACCAGTATTAGTTCACAGCCAAATATACCCAGTCTCGCGCACTTGGTTTTCATGATTCGCTCCTCTCTTGCTCTCGGCTGCTCAGGAGGACAGTGGGGAGAACGTTCCTGAGAACGGAGCTGCTATTGGCTGCCAATGGCCGGTTCCTTGGGGAAGGAAAGTGGAATCAGTAGAGCTGTGGCCGGGATTAGGTCTTCCCACTTATCACTGGATGATCGCCGTGTCGGTGATCAAACTCACGTAGGGGCGTGACGAAGGCGAAAGACCGGACCCCGTGGAGCAAGCGGCACGCCGCAGCATCGGTTCTTCGTTTGGAAAGAACCAAAGGGCACGGCTCGCAACCGTGCCCCTTGTGTCCTAACAGCGTGTGAACGCAGAAACGCCAAATTGTCGCTGTCGAGAACAGGGTTTTGCACTCACAACCCACGACTTCTCAGACGGGGACAGCCGAAAGGCCGCACCTCAGGATTCAGTAACCACCAGTGCGGTCTCCTTCGCCAGGTAGCCCTTGCGGCGGAACCAATCTTCCATCGCGCTCTTGAGTTCGGGGAGCGGCACGCGGGTTCCGATCTCGATGGCGCCGTCGGCCACGGGCAGCGTGTCGTCGAACATCTGCGCGTTGGTGAAGTTGCGCATGGCGAAGCTATCCAGCCACTTCAGCGGCGCGGGCTGGCGCTGGCCGTCGGCTTCGTATTCGACGCGGATCTTGCGGGAGAACATGGGTGCCGTCGCACTCTCTTGACTCTGGAGATGCAGGTGAAGGGGCACGGGTTCAGCCGTGCCGCAAAAGACATCAAGAAATTGTCATCCTGAGGGAGCGCGACCGAGCGCGTCAGCGCAAGGAAGCGCGACCGAAGGACCTGCTTTTAACCCTGTTAGCGCATGGCTTTCTTCAAAGCAGGTCCTTCGCTTGCCCTCGCTCGCTACGCTCGTTCGGGCGGCGCTCAGGATGACAATGGTTTGATTGGCGCGGCTTAGAGCCGCGCCCCTCCGAAACCCGCTTCTAGAGTTTCGAGTTCCAAAATTTAAGTTCAAAACAAAAGCCCCGGGCGCTTTCGCCCCGGGGCCTGTGAGTAAAACCCTGTTATTTCTTCGCTGCCTTCAGCCGTTGCTCCAGCCGATCCACCTCGTCGCGCAGGCCCTGGGGCAGGTGCGTGCCGAAGCGCGCGAAGTGCTCGCGGATGAGCGGCACCTCGGCGAGCCAGCCGTCCACGTCCACGCTCAGCAGCTTGGCCAGGTTGGCCGCGGAGATATCCAGCCCGCGGACATCGAGGTCGCCCGGCTGCGGCAACCGTCCGATGGGCGTATCTACCGCCTTGGCCGTGCCGTTGCAGCGCTCGAACACCCACTTCAGCACGCGGCTGTTCTCGCCGTAGCCCGGCCACAGGAACCCGCCTTTGTCGTCCTGGCGGAACCAGTTGACGTAGTAGATCTTCGGCAGCTTGCCGCCAGGCTTGGCGCCGATCTTGAGATAGTGCGCGAAGTAATCGCCCATGTTGTAGCCGCAGAATGGCAGCATGGCCATGGGATCGCGGCGGAGCTGTCCGACCTTGCCGGCGGCCGCGGCCGTGGTTTCGCTGCTGGCGGTCGAGCCCAGGAAGGTGCCGTGCTGCCAGTCGAAGGCCTCGGTGACCAAGGGGACGATGCTGGCGCGGCGCCCGCCGAACAGCATGGCGTCGATCGGCACGCCCTTGGGGTCCTCCCACTCGGGAGCGATCACCGGACACTGCCGGGCCGGGCCGGTGAAGCGGGCGTTGGGATGCGCTGCCTTGCGGCCGCTGGCCGGCGTCCAGGGACGGCGCAGCC
Source organism: Occallatibacter sp. (assembly GCA_035604995.1). GTDB lineage: Bacteria > Acidobacteriota > Terriglobia > Terriglobales > Acidobacteriaceae > Telmatobacter. Next base: position 2,603 of record DATNHL010000135.1, read on the forward strand.
AGTCGCAGAGCTCAGCCGGCTTGGTGTCGGTCATGCCTTCCCACCACACGTCGCCATCGGGCGTGAGCGCGCAGTTGGTGAAGATCGAGTTCTTGGTGACCGTGAGCATGGCGTTGGCATTCGACTTCATGCTGGTGCCAGGCGCCACGCCGAAGAAGCCGGCTTCCGGATTGATGGCATACAGCCGGCCATCGGCGCCGAACTTCATCCAGGCAATGTCGTCGCCCACGGTCTGCACCTTCCAGCCGGGTACGGTGGGAATCAGCATGGCCAGGTTGGTCTTGCCGCAGGCCGAAGGGAAGGCCCCGGTGATGTACTTCACCTGGCCGTCCGGGCTGATGAGCTTGAGGATGAGCATGTGCTCGGCCATCCAGCCCTCGTCGCGCGCCTGCACCGAGGCGATGCGCAGGGCATGGCACTTCTTGCCCAGAAGCGCGTTGCCGCCGTAGCCCGAGCCGAACGACACGATCTCGCGCGTCTCGGGGAAGTGGCAAATGTATTTGTCGCTGGGATTGTTGGGCCAGGGACTGTCCTGATCGGAGGCGCCCAGCGGCAGCCCGACCGAGTGCAGCCCTTTGACGAACTCACCGTCCTCGCCCAGGACGTCCAGGACCTTCGTGCCCACGCGCGCCATGATGTGCATGTTGGCGACCACATAGGGCGAATCGGTCAGTTCCAATCCGATGTTGGCGATGGGAGACCCGATGGGCCCCATGCTGTAAGGAATCACGTAGAGAGTGCGTCCTGCCATGCAGCCGGCAAGGAGCTTGTTGAGCACAGCCTTCATTTCGGCCGGGTCACGCCAGTTGTTGGTGGGGCCAGCGTCGTCCTGCTTGCGCGAGCAGATGTAGGTGCGGTCCTCCACGCGCGCCACGTCGGCCGGGGTGGAGCGCACGAAGATACTGTGCGGACGCTTCTCCGGGTTCATGGTGATGGCGGTGCCGGCCTGCACCATCAGCCGCAGCATCTCGTCATATTCGGCGGCCGAGCCGTTACACCAGTGCACGCGCTCCGGCTTGGTGAGCTGAGCGACTTCCTCCACCCACTGCGCGAGTTTGTGGTGCCGGACGGCGCCCGCCGTCTTGGGTTCTTGAAGTGTTGTAGCCATGATTGCCTCTTCTTGGCCCCTGGGCGGGGCCGGTATGTATGCCAACGGGGACTGGAGACTCTCTATTGTGGACCCATTGGGACGTAAAACCAAGGAAAGTCTGCGATTTTTGATGGGCGCGGACGGCAGGATCGGGATGCCCCGGCAGCGGAGCATCACCCGCGGGCGGCGGCGAACTCCTGCATCACGGCATCGAGATGCGCCAGGGTCTCATCCACGCGGAGCGCGTGGATCTCGCGGCCGGACTCCATGCCTGTTTCCAGGGTTTGCCGCAGGTAGTATCCGGCGGTCTCGACCGCCAGCGGATCGGTAAGGTCGTGGCCGGTGCGCTGCTTGTACTCCACCCACGCCGGGTGGGGGAGCGCGATCCACAGCGGCTTGCCGTCCACCAGGAATTTAATGTCCACGGCATCGGCGTGCCGCGTGGAGATGGCCACGATCAGCGCCTGGTAAATGCAGTGGACCTGCTTGCCGGACCAGCGCTCGGTGGCATAGAAGTCGTCGTACATGGCGTGCGTTCAGCAATATAAAGGAGGAGTTCCAGCCGCGGCAAATTCAGCCGTCGCGACCGGAGTCGGTGCGGAAACCAGTTCTTGTTTTCGAGGGCGGATGAGGCACCAAGACGACCGTGCCTAGCCCTCTTCCGGCGGATGCGGGCGGGTGGTGCCGAGCAGGATCTGGAACAAGAGCAGCCAGCGCTTGACGTTGGTGGTCATCAGGAAATTCTCTTTCACGTGCTCATGGCCATTCTTGCCGAGCTGAGCGGCATACTCCGGGTGGGTGAGCAGGTAGCGGATCTGGTAGGCGCAGCCCTCGACCGAGTGCACCAGCACCCCGGTCAATTTATGGATCACCTGGGTGGGGATGCCGCCGACGGCGCCCGCGATCACCGGCTTCCCCTTCCACAGCCCTTCGGTGACCGTCAGCCCGAATCCTTCTTTCAGTGACTTCTGGATGACCAGCGTGGACG